>JAILFY010000169.1 GCA_024697285.1 Bacteroidaceae bacterium | reverse complement strand
GCACGGAGCAATGTATGTGCCCCAAAGCAAAGGTAGGGCCTGGCGACCCTACCCTGCTGAATCATGAATGGTGCTCTTCGAAAGCCCAGATCAACGGCACCCTGGCTCACATCACTGCCATCTTCGGTTTTATGCTGGCAGGATTAGTCATCCAGGATGCCGTGAAAGAAAATTCTTAATCAGCTACACAGTTTAGTTTTGGTGTGTCTGGCGCCAAGAGTGCACATAGTCCACCAAGGCACGTACGCGCTCGGGATCAGAATCGTTGGGGATAGAGTCATCGGCTCCGAGGATGAAGTTATCTGGAGCATTCTTCAGAATCTCGTCAACCTCAGCCTTTGCCTCCTCCAAGGTTCCCGTATAGAGCTTGCCCTGACGAGCCAGACCTCCGAGGACTGGACGATCGAACAGTTTGGCTACCTGCTGAGTGGTCAGCGACTTGCCTTGGAACTCATGGTAGGGCACATTGACCACACTGCCAGGATAATCCAGATAGTCTTTAAATGAGTCAGCCGAGAAATGACCGCCACCCTCGCAAACGTGCAGGATGTTGAAAGGTGCCACCTCGTTGGCAGCATCAGCCAACTGCTTGTCGTAAGGCTTGATAAGGTCGCGGAAGAGTTTGCCGCCGAAAGAGTCGATATCACCACCCTGGCTAGAGATGTAGAAACCATCGGCACCAGCCTTGCGGGCTTCACGGATATAGTAGACGAGACTCTTGGTCAGTGCCTCAAGTGCAGGCTTCACGGCTTCAGGATCCTTCTTGATCAGTTCGAACAGCTGCTGCTTAGCTGCTTTCGGATCACTGGCATTCCATGTGCCTGCAGCCTGATTCAGCAGGGCAAGCGGTGAATAGACGGTAGGAATAATAAATGCCTCGTCCTTCAACTCACGAGCCAGTTCGCGGACAACACCAATCTGCTCTACCCACTCCTGAGGTGTGACTTCCTTAATCTTCTTGAAATCAGCGGCACTCTTGATCTCCACCTGCTGCGGTACGAATTCATACTTCACATTGACGAAATCGACATGTGTAGCACGAAACCAGTCGATGTGCGACTTCACGGCCTTGTAACCGAATTTGTCGGGGAAGTGGACGTTGAAAAACACGGGCACATAGTCGTTGGGGCGACTCTGATCCAATACTTGTAACAGAAGCTCACGCTTGTTGTAGTTGTCATAACTCTGTGCAGAAACTTGTGCACTGAAAGCGGTTGCAGTTACTGCACTCAGCAGAATACTGCGGAAAATCTGATTCTTTTTCATTTTTCTTTGATTTTAATGGTCATTGTTTATGATTCTGTTTTATTTCTTATGGGTCTGGCGCCAGGTATGGGCATAGTCGATCACTGCACGCAGCTTTTCCCAGTCTGTCTCACCAGGCACGGTGCAGTCAGCACCAAGGATGAAGTTGGGGGCAGCATTCTCAAGCACCTCGTCGACGGCCTTCTTGGCCTCCTCGATACTACCTTTGGCAATGACACCCAGACGCTCGAGACCGCCAAATACCGGACGACTGAAACGCTGCTGCGCTTCCTTCAGGTTAAGCGTGGAACCATCTGAGAACTTCAGGGGCACGTTGATGATGCTGGCAGGATAGTCGGCATAGGCATAGAGTGCCTCAGCATTCTTATAAGGCGTGCCATAGTCGCAGATGTGGAGGATGTTGATCAGACCAATCTCATTGGCTACTTCTGACACATGCTTGTCCCACTGGCGCACCTGCTCCTTCCATATCTTCTCGGGAATAGAGTTGCCGTCACCGCCCTGGGTAGAGATATAGAAGCCATCGGCACCTGCCTTACGCGCTGAGCGCAGGTAGTTTTCGATAGAGAGTGACAGATTCTTGATAGCCTTGCCGAAGGCCTTTGGATTCTCCTCAATCAGCTTTTTGAAGTCCTTGCCACGTCCCAGTGTCTGATGCGCCAGTGAGAGTGGCGAATAAACGGTTGGTAGGACGAATGCCTCGCCACCGAACTCACGAGCCAGATCAGCAATGACAGCCACCTGAGGTGCAAAGAAATCCTCACCATAGACGGGCACTTTCTCCCAGTCGCTGCCTGAGTTAATCTCTATCTGAGGCACAGCAATCTCGTAGAACACCTTCACAAAGTCCATATTGGTGGCCTTGTAGAAAGCCTTGTGATCCTCAACAGCCTTACGGCCCAGCTTATTCTCGAAATGCAGAAAGAAGGCTGCTGGAACATACGCATTGGGGCGACTCTGGTCTAACACCTGGAGAATGCGTTCACGACGATTGTTTGCTACCTGCGACTGTGCATCGACAGTCTGTACGCCAGCTACTGCAAGGAGTGCCAAGGCGATCACTCTGGATAAATTCTTTTTCATTGTTCTGTTCTTTTTATTTAATTGTTACATTATCTCATTTTTACTCAAAACTGTTATCGTAGGGACCATCGCCAGTCTCACCGCTGTATCCCCAGTTCTGCTCCAGATTCGGATTCAGGATGAGCTGATCCTGCGGCAATGGCAGATAGTAGTTGCGCTTCGACACGTTCTTGATCTTTAGAGACTCCGTAGCGGGACTATGCTCCTTCACATACTTCACGAGGATGTGCCAGCGCTTCAGGTCGAACCAGCGGTGTCCTTCCAGGATGAACTCATTCCAACGTTCCTTCCGCACTGCCTGACGAAACTCTTCCTGCGACAGTCCGCTCAGTTCGAGTGTAGTACCATCGGTAGGCTGGTTCTGAATCTCCAGATAGGGACTCCAGTAGGCACGGCGACGAATCTGGTTGATGGCATCGTAAGCCTCTGCTGTAGGGCCGTTCAGCTCGTTCTCGGCTTCAGCCTTGATCAGCAGTACCTCGCCATAACGGATAATGACACTATTGGTAGACTGTCCTGCGGCATTGCCTGTAGAGGCAGGGTTGGCGAAGTTGAGCGAGTCGATATACTTGCGGAAGCGGGGTACGGTGAAGATAAAGTCCACACCAGGCGTATTCGGATTGGGCAGATGCTTGGCCCATGAGCCGTCGCGACGCTGGTCGTTGGGATCCATCTTTTCGTAGTACTGGTCGCTGGTGGCCAGCAGCACGGGTTCCGCATTGTCCCAGTTGGTGGCGAACACACAGTGGCCTGTTGTATTGCCGTTGATGGTGCGGTCGTGCTCCACTGAGAAGATATGTTCCGGACCGTTCTTCTTATCCACCGACCAGTTGTCGATGAATTTATCCAACAAGCGGTACTTGCCAGAGTCGATCACCTTCTGGGCATACTGCACAGCCTTCTGATAGTAGTCTTTCTGGTTGGCCTTGCCTTTCTCGGTAGAGGTCTGTGCCCACTCCAGATAAACCTTTGAGAGGAAAGCCGTAGCTGCCAGACTCGAGGCTTTGCTGTCGCGATTGGAATAGTCGGCGGGCAGATTCTCTGCCGCTGTGAAATCGTCTACGATCTGCTGGAACACCTCGTCAGTTGTGTTACGTGGCGCTCCCTCACCCTCGCCGTCGTGGAGAACGATGGGCACACCACCGAAATAGCGCACGAGGTTGAAATAGAGATAACCACGCAGGAAACGGGCTTCGTTGATGTAGTTCTGCTTCGACTGTTCATCGAGCCAGTCAGCGGCTGTCACTTTATCAATGATCACATTGGAACGGTTGATGCCGATATAGTGAGACTCCCACGCATTTACCACGAACAGATTCAAGGGTTGCACGGCGAAGTTGGCCACCTCACGGATATGGGCAGAGTTGGTCTGGGCACCAGCCTTTACATAATCCGTCTGCAAGTCGTTCAGATAGATCATCTGATTATTCCAGATACCATACATGCCGCCTACGGTGAACTCCTGGTAGATACCGTTGATGGAGGTCTCGATGTCTTCCTTACTCTGATAGAAATTGTCCTTATCGATAGAACTGATGGAACTTTGTTCCAAGTCGGCACAACTGCTCAGTGTGAGCCCTGCTGCCAGGATATATGTTGAGAAATACTTTTTCATAATGCTTATAGAGTGATATTAAATCCAACAAGTACTGTCTTAGCCGTGGGATATGCACCATAGTCGACACCCTGATAGAGGGCATTGGTCTCGTCGATACCGTTACGGTTTGCCTCAGGGTCATAGCCACTGTAGCTGGTGAAGGTGAAGAAGTTCTGCAGTGAGACATAAAGCCTCAGCTTTGCATCCTTCGTGATCCTGGGCACAGGCAGCGTATAGCCCAACTGGATATTGCGTATCTTCAGGTATGAGGCATCCTCCACGAAGCGCGAGTCGGTATAGATAGAGGTAGCACTGCTGGCCTTCTGGATGGTGTTGCTGGGGTTGGTGGGGTTCCAGCGATCGGCAACTTCTGCCAGAGGGTTGTAATAGTAACCGTTACCACGATCCAGACGGCAGGCCAGCGCATTGAAAAGCTTGTTGCCATAGCTGCCATTGGCACTGATGAAGAGGTCGAAGTTCTTATAGGTCACCTTGGTATTGAAACCATAAGTGAACTTAGGCTGGATATTGCCAAGCACCACGCGATCCTGCTCATTCACGACACCGTCGCCATTGACATCCTCGAACTTCGGGTTACCCGGCTCTACCGTCGAGTGCGTCTGTGCAGGAAGACTGGCAATGTCCTCATCAGCCTGGATAATGCCTTTGAACCTGTAGCCGAAGAAGGTGCCAAGGGGCTCACCCACTTTCACGATCAGCGGATTCAAATATGACATGGTGGCACTGCTGAAGTTGGGGATAAACGATTCCGAATCACCCAGACTGGTCACCTCGTTTTTGTTATGGGCGATATTTGCATTGAGATTCCATTTCAGGTCCTTCTTGTCAACGAGTACACCACCGATTTCCAGTTCAACACCCTTATTGGTAACAGAACCGACATTCTTCAGAACGGTGGAGAAACCCGTCACCTGCTCCACAGGCACGTCAAGCAGCAGATCGCTCGTCTTCTTGTAATAAGCATCGAGGGTCACTGTCAGACGGTTACGGAAGAAGCCTGTGCTCAGACCGATATTGTACGACGTCGTCGTCTCCCATTTCAAATCAGGATTCGACTTGTTCGCAATAACATAGCTGGTAGCCAGCTGATTGTTGATGATAACCGTACGCGGAACCACATTGGCGGCAAACTGATAGTCACCGATTTCCTGATTACCTACCGTTCCGACAGAGGCGCGCAACTGGATGAAGTCCACTTTCTTGCTTAGGTGGAGCCACTTCTCGCGGTCGATGTTCCAGGAAGCACCCAGCGAGGGGAAATAGCCCCAGCGATGGTCTTTGGCGAAACGGCTCGAACCATCGGCGCGCAGGGTAGCCGAGAGGTTATAGCGAGAGTCGTAGCTATAGTTCACACGACCTATCCAAGACTGGAGCGTAGAGATATAGTGACTGCTCGTCGAAGGGAGCGTGGTACCTGCAGCACTCAGGTTGTCGTAACCAGTAGCGTCATTGCTGAAGCTATGGGCTGTCGTGGAGAAACTACTGCGGTCTGTCTGCTGGGCAGTATAACCAAGAAGTACAGTCAGGGAGTGTACGTTCTTAAATACATTGCTATAGGTAGCGGTGTATTCCGTCTGCCAAGTGTTGGTTTTCGTCTGACCCACAGAGGCATAACCGTTGTTGGCAATACCGCCCGTCGTATAAGAGGGAGCGTAGAAGCTCTGACGCGTGTTAGAGAGATCGGCACCCAGACTGGCTTTCAACTTCAACTGAGGGATGATGGTATACTCTGCGAAACCCGTACCGATGATGCGCGTATTCTCTGTCTCCGTCTTTGTATTCTCCAAGTCGCTGATCGGATTACCCACCTTACCATTATAGATATCAACGCTGGTGGGATTGGGCTCGTAGTTGTAAGAGCCGTCAGCATTGTAAATAGGTGCGTAAGGAGTATGGGAGATGGCAGCAAACCAGTTGTTGGGGGCAAACATGCTGTTCACGTTCTCCTGTCCTGTCACTTTGTTGTAAGCAGCATTGGCATTCACACCGACGAGCAGATTCTTGAAGAGATTGCGCTCATAGTTGATACGCCCGGCATAGCGCTTAAGTCCAGTATTGAGAATGATACCATCCTGACTCTTATAACTGAGACTGGCGCTGTAGCGCGACACCTCATCACCGCCCACGGCCGAGAGCTGGTGCTCCTGCTGGAAACCCGTCTGCAGGGCGGCATCCTGCCAGTCATAGGTGGCCGTCGGCTGATCCACGCCATAGCCGAGTTCGCCTTTCTCATAGAGTTCATTCCACACATCGGCCCACTGCCAGGCATCGAGGAAATTCAACTTCTTGGCTATTTTGCTCCATCCGAAACTGGCATTATAGCTGATGTTGTTACGTCCGTGGGACCCCTTCTTCGTGGTGATGATGATCACGCCATTGGCACCACGCGTACCATAGATGGCCGTTGCCGACACATCCTTCAGCACCTCAATGCTCTCAATATCTGATGGATTCAAGAAAGCCAACGGATCAAGACTGGCATCGCTACCCTTTGCACCGGTGCGTGTAGAGGCGGGATCGTTATAGACGATGAAACCGTCGATCACATATAGGGGCTCATTGCCACCCGTGATAGAGTTACCACCGCGGATGCGGATGATGCTGGCTGCACCAGGCTGGCCGCTGGTGGTCGTGACGTTCAGACCTGCCACAGCACCTTGCAGGGCACTCTCTACAGAGGTATTCTGTTGCTTCAGCAGTTCTTCACCTACCGACGAGATGCTGCTGGTGAGCTCCTGGCGCTTCTGGGCACCATAGCCCACAACCACCACTTCATCGAGTTTGCTGGCATTATCAATTAGCGCAATCTCTACAGGCTCCTCGAAATCGTAGACATCCACATCCAACGGACGATAGCCCACATACTCTACCCTCAGTGTCAATGGGGGTTCTACCTTCGTCTGGAGGGAGAAGTTACCGTCGTAGTCGGTAACTACGCCCTGTCCCTTTTCTGATTTCACGATGACGGAAGCGCCAATGAGCGACTCGCCATTGCGAGCATCTTTTATGTGTCCCGTAATCAACCCTTGCGCCAAGGCATAGAGGGGGCTGATCGCAACAAGCGTTGCAATAAACAATCTTTTTACCATAAGCGTGTTTTACTTTTTACCTTTTTACGTTTATTTCTGTGCGGTAAGGGTGGTCTTCACCTTATCGATCTGTTCCTGTGTCAGTTTGTTATCCAGATTCAACAATCCATATTCGTGATTATACTTCGTGCCATTCTCGAGCAACCACTCGAGGAAATGGTTGATGGCATCGTCACCCTGATTATAGCTTACGCCAATCTTCTCGACAGCCACTTCCGATATCTTTCCGCTTTCCAAGACTGCGATCAACTCGTCGAGGGTGGCCTTGTCAGAGAAGTTGTCTTCTATATTCTTCTTCACGTCGATGCCGATGATGGTCAGATCGTTCTTGACATGACGGCTCTGCAGGTCAAAGATGTTAGGCAGGGCATTGAACGATACCCCCAGCGGATCCTTTGCCAGAGCAGTGTTCAGAAAGAGGTCGTCGCCCGAGATGCGCTTGCCTCGGAAGTTGCTGCTCTCCTCACCGAAGTTGTGGGCGAACGATGCGGCGACTGACGTGGCGTTGCTGCCGCTATAGATGACGAGGTTCTCGAACTGCTTGATCTTCTTCACGTCCTCGTCGAAATCGTCGTTGAGGAAATACAGCTGCTTCAGCTTCTTCGAGTTCAGGTGCTTGCCTTCCAGCACTTTGGCAGCCTCACTGCCGCTGGCTGTGATAGGCAGCACGGCGAACTCTCCAAAATAAACAATTGTATGGCAAAAGTCTTCGGTCTTCGCTTCCTGATTGTCGAATACGACATTCAAATCTATGTTACCCTGATTCTGATTGCCTTTGGCGATCTGGAACTCTACGCCAGGCTGTGTCTTTGCATATTCGGTTATCCACTTCTCTACCAGCGGACGGGCGAAACGCGGTGCCTTCACATAGCGCACGCTGCTTGTGTTGGTAGAATTCTGCTCAGCCCAGATGTTGCTGATGTTGATACTCAGTAATACTGCTATTGTTAATGCTAATTTTTTCATATTGTTTCTTTTTTACTTTGTTTATACCTATTATATATATCACACTCTCTTTCGTCGTCATCACCATCATCTGCTGGCAACCGCTCGACACAATGTGTCGCTTGCCTAAGCAAGAACAACACTCACGCATTCGCATATTACACATTCGTTTCATAATTACTGTTTTTTTAATTGATTAAACTTTTCTGGGTGCAAAGGTACGGCGATTCACACATATCTACAATCCCGATTTTGCGGCATTTCATATACCGCACCTATGGTATAAGTGTAAAAATGATTAAAAAAACGATGCGTCACGCTCAGAAACTTTAACCGACAACAGTTTCTGACGGACGCATCGCGGATAAACCGGTTTAAGTTTAAAGGTGTATCTCCTTATCCACCACCTCACCGTTCAGAATCTTGAAGGAATTCAATTTCGGTTCTCCATCAA
>JAILFY010000131.1 GCA_024697285.1 Bacteroidaceae bacterium | reverse complement strand
CAACGAACTTATTGCTTTGCAGACACAGCTCAGCGCCGAGGCTGCTCGCAAGTGCGAGGGCAGAACCTATGAAGTGCTCATCGAGGGAGTATCCAAACGCAGCCGCGAACAGTTCTTTGGCCGTACGGAGCAGAATCGCGTAGTCGTTTTCGACCGGGCAGGTTATCGGATCGGCCAGCGTGTGCAGGTCCGGATTACTGGTAGCAGTTCCGCTACCCTGAAGGGAGAGGTTGTCGAGGACGCCTCCTCTCGGTCGTAATCTTGCAGACTTTTCTCCTTATTATTATATACCTCTATCCCTCTTCTGGTTACTATGAAGAAGAAAACAAATAATTACCCAGGTCATTGGCAGTGGTTCACCTCTTGTGTCTCCACGACGTTGGTGCTGCTGCTTCTCGGACTTGTGGTTCTCTTCGGCCTCTCGGCCCGGGAACTCTCCCGCAATGTGCGTGAGAACCTCACGGTGACCTTGCTTCTCGACGACGATCTCGACTCAGTAGATGCACGAGCGTTTCAGCAGCAGATAGATACGCTGACCTATGCTCGCCGTACGACCCTTATCACTGCCGAACAGGCCTTGCGGGAGGAGACGGAGCGCATGGGAACCAACCCGTCAGAGTTCCTCTCTGGCGAGAATCCCTACACAGCCAGCATAGAGTTGAATGTGCAGGCAGAATATGCCTGCACCGACAGCCTCCTCTGGATATCCAAGGAGCTGCGTGAGATGTGGCAAATCAGCGACGTCGTCTATCAGCGCGACCTCGTCGACAGCCTCAACCACCGATTGCGTCAGACCACGGTGGTGCTAGCGCTATTGGCTGTATTGCTGATGATTATCAGCATCGTGCTGATCAACAATACGGTGCGGCTCAGCGTCTATGCCCGTCGATTCACCATCCATACTATGCGGTTGGTGGGAGCCTCTTGGAGTGTGATCCAGAAGCCCTTCCTCGTCCGCAGTCTTGGCATAGGACTCACGGCAGCTTTTGTGGCCTCAGTGCTCTTGCTGATAGGCGTCCATGGGGTGTTGTCTCACGACACCTTTGCCGCAACGATAGTCACCACCTCCACTATCGTAACCATGGTTCTCACGATCTTCGTGGCCGCCTTGTTGCTGACTCTTGTCTGCACCTGGCTCAGTGTGAATCATTTTCTGAATATGCGAGAAAACGAAATGTATAAATAACAACGACTTATGGAAAAGAAAAACTTTGCCTTCGACAAGATGAACTTCATCCTTCTGGCCATCGGTATGGCCGCTGTGGTGCTCGGATTTGTTCTCATGTCCGGCTCCGGCTCCACCGAGGATGCCTTCAATCCTGAGATTTTCTCAGCCCTGCGTATTCGTGTGGCTCCGCTTGTCTGCTTCGCAGGCTTTGCCTTCATCGTTTATGGAATCATGCATCGTCCAAAGGATAAAGAATAATGAATACTATTGAAGCCATTTTCATGGGCTTGCTCCAGGGTCTCACGGAGTACTTGCCCGTTTCCTCCAGTGGACATCTGACCATCGCCGCCGCCCTCTTCGGTGTCGATGGCGAGCAGAACCTCACATTCACCATTGCCGTTCACGTGGCCACAGTCCTCTCCACTCTCGTCATCCTCTGGAAGGAAATAGAGTGGATTTTGCGCGGACTCTTCCGCTGGGAGGGTCATCTCAATGCGGAGCAGCGCTACGCTCTGGCCATTGCCGTATCAATGATTCCTGTTGGAATAGTAGGTGTGTTCTTCAAGGATTATGTCGAAGAAATATTCGGTGCAGGCCTTCTCGTGGTAGGTTGCTGCCTGCTCGTCACTGCAGCCCTGTTGATTTTCAGTTACTATGCACGTCCTCGCGACAAGGAAGAGATATCGCTGAAAGATGCCTTCATAATAGGTCTGGCCCAGGCAGTGGCCGTGTTGCCCGGCATCAGCCGTTCGGGTTCCACTATCGCCACGGGTTTGCTTCTGGGCAATAAGAAGGAGAAGCTTGCGCAGTTCAGTTTCCTCATGGTCATCCCGCCTATCCTGGGCGAAGCCTTGCTCGACATCCTGAAGGCCATTCAGGGCGGCACGGAAGCCGCCACGGCAGGCATCGGCCTCGTTCCCCTCATCGCAGGAGTACTTGCTGCCTTCGTCAGCGGTTGTGTCGCCTGCAAATGGATGATTGGCATTGTGCGCCGCGGCAAACTCGTCTACTTTGGAATCTACTGCGCCATAGTCGGTTCCTTGCTCATCATCTCCTCTTTCGTTTAACCCCTTACCCCCCGAAGCTGCGCCCGATGGCGCGCCCGTCGACTATGAATCCCCTCTCTGGAGAAATACTATATATCGACAAACCCTACCGCTGGACCTCCTTCGACGTAGTGGGCAAAGTGCGCAACCTGCTTTGCAAGCGCCTGCACACGAAGAAACTGAAGGTGGGCCACGCCGGAACCCTCGACCCCCTGGCCACGGGAGTGATGGTTGTCTGCACAGGTCGTGCCACTAAGCGCATCGACGAGCTGCAAGCCCACACGAAGGAGTATGTTGCCACGATTCGCCTGGGCGCCACCACACCCTCTTTTGACCTGGAACACCCCATAGACGCCACCTATCCCACGGAGCATATCACCCGTGAACTGGTGGAACAGACCCTGAAGCAATTCCTCGGACGCATAGAGCAGGTGCCGCCCGTCTATTCTGCCGTGAAGGTTGATGGCAAGCGAGCCTACGACTTCGCCCGCAAGGGACGAGAGGTGGAACTGAAACCCAAGATTCTCGTCATAGATGAAATCGAGCTGCTCGAATGCACGTTGCCCGACATCACCATCCGCGTGGTCTGCTCCAAGGGCACTTACATCCGGGCCTTGGCACGGGACATCGGGCAGGCCCTGCACAGCGGTGCCCACCTGACGGCCCTTCGCCGCACCCGGGTGGGAGACGTCACCCTCGACAAGTGCTTGACCATGGATGCCTTTCCCGACTGGTTGGCCCAGCAGGACATAGAGTTGCCCTCAGAGGATGCGACCTCTGCTGCCCCTTCTTCTCAACAATCGTTTTAACCATTAGTCCTCCAAAAAGATAAGATATGAAACTTTCCCAATTCAAATTCAGGCTCCCCGAAGACCGCTTGGCCCAGTATCCCGCTCCTTTCCGCGACGAGAGTCGTCTCATGGTGCTGCACACCCAAAGCGGAGTTATCGAACATCGTGACCATTTCTACGACATCATCGAATATTTCGACGAGAAGGATGTCTTTGTATTGAACGATACCAAGGTTTTTCCAGCTCGCCTGGAGGGTAACAAAGAGAAGACAGGTGCAAAGATAGAAGTGTTCCTCTTGCGCGAGCTCAACCAGGAGTTCCGCCTCTGGGATGTGCTGGTGGAGCCAGCCCGGAAGATTCGTATTGGCAATAAGCTTTATTTCGGTGAGGACGAGTCCATGGTTGCTGAGGTCATTGACAACACCACCAGCCGCGGCCGCACTCTCCGTTTCCTCTACGATGGACCTCATGAGGAATTCAAGGAGGCTCTCTATGCGTTGGGAGAGGCACCCCTGCCACGCCATACCATCCTGCGCCCCGCCGAGCCCCAGGACCTCGAGGATTTCCAGTGCGTATTCGCTAAGAACGAAGGCGCCGTCACCGCTCCCACTTCTGGTCTGCACTTCTCCAAGAACCTGCTCAAGCGCATGGAAATCAAGGGTATCGACATTGCTTACATCACCCTCCATTGCGGCCTCGGCAATTTCCGAGAGATCGATGTCGAGGACCTCTCCAAGCACAAGATGGAGAGCGAAGAGATGCACGTGGGTGCAGAAGCTTGCCGCATCGTAAACCAAGCTAAGGAAGAAGGTCATCGCGTCTGTGCCGTGGGAACAACCGTGCAGCGCGCTCTGGAGACAGCTATTGGTGCAGACAAACGACTGAAGGAGTTCGACGGATGGACCAATCGCTTCATCTACCCACCCTACGAGTTTGGCCTGGCCGATGCCATGGTTGCCAATTTCTATACTCCTTATTCCACTCTGCTCATGCTCACCTGCGCCTATGGCGGCTACGACCTTGTCATGAAAGGCTACAAGGAAGCCCTTCGCGACTCCCGCTACCGCTTCGGAACCTATGGTGATGCTATGTTGATGATTAATGACTAACGAGCTCCACAGCCAGGAGGGGTCGTCGGTCCCTGCCTCCTCTCTTTCCACCCCTTTGGAGGTCCTGTCCCCATCACTGGGGGGAGGGCCTTCCTCCATTTTGGGAACTGCACCTTCCTCCATAGCGGGGGCTGCGACAGACCTGTCGGGCAATACGAGTGAGCACGTGCTCTATCTTTCCCTCGGCAGTAATCTGGGCGACCGCCACAGCCTCCTGCTGCAGGCCATAGACCACCTGGCCCATAGGGTGGGGCGCCTCCTTCGTGCTTCTTCTATTATTCAGACGGAGCCTTGGGGTTTCTCTTCCCCTAATCCTTTTCTCAATGCCGTAGTGTTGATGCACACATCACTTGCTCCGATGGAAGTGCTGACAGAGACCCAAGCCATAGAGCGAGAGTTGGGCCGCACCGCCAAGAGCACGTCTCATGGATACGCCGACCGTCCCATAGACATTGACATACTGCTCTACGATGACCTTGAAATATCCACTCCGGAACTCACTATTCCTCATCCTCGGATGAATGAGCGTGATTTCGTCCTTCGTCCCCTGCGCGAAATCCAGTCTTCCCTCACTTCTTCCCATCCGCTCCCCACTTCCTACTGAGTCCCATCAGAGCACAACCTCCCCTTTCCTTTCTGACGTGTTGTTTTACACGTCTGGTCGTGTCGGCTCAGACGTTACTTCGTGTTGGCGAAGACGTTACTTCGTGTTGGCGAAGATGATGCTTCGTGTTGGCGAAGACGTTACTTCGTGTTGACGAAGATGATGCTTCGTGTTGGCGAAGATGATGCTTCGTGTTTACTCAGACGTTACTTCGTGTTTATTCAGATGTATATACGTGTTGACAAGGATGTATATACGTGTCGGTGAATACGTATATACGTGTTGACGAAGATGTATATAAGTGTTGACGAAGATGTATATACGTGCTGGCATGGGGGGATAAAGAACCATCCCCTCATCTTAGGAAAAAGACTGGAGTTGGTGGGCTGGTAGAGAAGGATAGCTGCGGACAGACTGCGGCACGCTCAAGGCCGGACAAAGGAATAGCTATTCACTAATAACCCTGCACACCTCATCCTGGAAGGCCCTGGCTTGGGAGCTGTTGCGCACTCCTTGGTTCATGATGGCGAAAGCGATGAGGTGGTTGGTGGAACGCATTGTGGTGTAGCCTACCAAAGTACTTACTGCATTTACCGTTCCTGTTTTGGCCCGTACGGCGACTTCTGCAGCTGTTCCGCGCATCCTGTTCCTTAGGGTGCCGTCTACAGACGCTATTGGCAGCGCTTGCAGTAGGGGCTGATAGATGTTATCCACACGAGCAGCAGCGTAAGCCAATAGTCTGGTGAAGGATTCGGGAGTCTGGTAGTTGTAGAGCGAGAGCCCGCTGCCGTCGGCAATCGTGCAGGAAGTGGTGCCCGTTCCTTGTTGCATTGGCACCGTGGCGCTGGCCATCATCTTCTCTATCCTTGCCACCACCCTGTTGCGGTCTCTGCCCATCTGGTAGAACACGGCTTCTGCGCAGAGGTTGTCGCTCTCTTTCATCATGGGCTGGAGCACTTCCTGCAGGGGACGTCGCAGGGCCGCGAGCTCACGAGCGTTGGCAGGTGCTGTGCCGGACGTGATGGCTCCCACCTTCACTCCAATCCTGCGAAGAGCTTGTTGCATGGCTGCTGCCAGTCCGGGCCTGCCGCCGCAGAGCAGGGGAGAGAGAACGGGGTTCTGGTCGTCCCAGCACCATCCCCAGCCATATTCCTTATTCTCCTTGAACGAGGCGTCGGCCACCAGTCTTCCTGTGACTCGATGAATGCCTGCGCTCTTCAGCTGTTGTGCCAGCGCATTCACGTCGGCAGTTGTCAGCAGAGGGTCCATTACACCTATTATATATAGGTCGCCTCGCAGCGTGTTGCCTTGCACGGGTGCGGTGGCCACCAGACGTGTGTCCAGGGTATAGCTGGGGCCCAGCTGGTCGAGTGCTGCAATGGCCGTGACCACCTTCTCAGAGGATGCAGGGCGCATGCGTTGCTGTTCGCCACGTGCATAGAGCACCGACCCCGAGGTGAGGTCTACGATGTGCAGTCCCAGTTGAGTCTCCTTCAGCAGCGTCCCTTGAGCCACTATCAGACTGTCTATCCTCCGAGCCACCAGCTGCTCTCTGCTCTGGCGCCGGGGAACGTGCTCCACTACGGGGCTGGCCGAGACGGCGGGATAGTAGTTAGGTGTATAGGGCGTGGCCGGCTGCACCGACTTGCGACTGCTGCCACACGCGCTGAGCAGAAGCGTGGCTGCGAGCAGGAAAAGGGCTGATTTCTTCATCTCTCTGTTGCTTTTTCTGCGCAAAGATACACATTATTTATTAAAAATACCTAACTTTGCACCCGAAAAAGGACATTTACCAGCCAAAACAGGTGCAATACTTCTTGCATCAACTTAGTTTTAATAACTATTTTAAAATAGAAACACCGTGATTCGCAAATTCGACTTCCTCATCATTGGCTCGGGCGTGGCCGGGATGAGTTATGCGCTCAAGGTCGCTCAGAGCGGCAAGGGCAAGGTAGCGCTCATCTGCAAGACCACCATTGACGAAGCTAACACGGATAAAGCCCAGGGCGGCGTAGCCAGTGTGACAAACATGAAGGTGGACAACTTCGAGAAGCACATTCATGACACCATGGTCGCCGGCGATTTCATCTCAGATCCTGCCGCCGTAGAACAAGTAGTGCGCAATGCTCCTAAAGGCATTGCCGACCTCGTTCGTTGGGGAGTCAACTTCGATAAGAACGACGAGGGCGAATTCGACCTCCATCGCGAGGGCGGCCATTCCGAGTTCCGTATACTGCACCACGCCGACGACACTGGTCACGAAATTCAGCAGGGACTTATCCGTGCCGTGAGGGCCGACAAGCGCATTACTGTGCTGGAGAATCATTTTGCCGTGGAGATTATCACCCAGCACCATCTGGGACGCGAGGTGAACCGCCACATGACGGATATCGAGTGCTACGGCGCCTAT
>JAILFY010000122.1 GCA_024697285.1 Bacteroidaceae bacterium | reverse complement strand
GGGATGATGAGAAATCAAGATTGGTGCTGGGGGCGGAGGAGGTCGTTGACTGTCTTGACGGGGTTGAAGGTCTCGAGAGGCACTTCAACAAAGATGGTAGACCAATCAGACATAGCACCATTCCAGAGGCCAGGAAGTTCCAGAGCCTTTAGCTCGCGGCCGTTCTTGGACTTAGAGGAGATGAAGCCCGTAGCGGGATCTACATAACGGGGCAAATCGAAGCGGTTGCCTTGATAGTCGCGAGTAGCGCAGACAAGGTCCACGGGGTTGAAGTGGGTGCCGCCCTGGAACATAGCCATATAAGCTGGGTTGTGGGTGTCTATCTGTGAGCTCTCGAGAATCTGAGGGCTGACACTGCCATCGGAATTGAAAGCGAGGAAAGGACCGCCGCCAGGCTCACCCACATTACGAACCATACCGCACACACGCATAGGACGGTTCAACTTATGACGCAGGGTGTTGATGAGTTCTTCCTGTGACAATTCGCCGATGCCAGGAACCTCCGTAGCGAGTTCGCGACGCAAGAACTGACACATCTCATCCAGTTCTGCACGGCCTACTCCGCCCTCATCTAAGCGACGCAAATAGTTGAAAGCCTGACGCTGGAAGGTTACAAGGATACCTGCGATGACCTGTTTCCAAAGTGTTGTGGCAGGTTTCAGGCTATCGGGCACCACATTGTCGATGTTCTTGATGAAGAGTATATCGGAATCGAGGTCTGAGAGATTCTGGATAAGAGCACCATGTCCACCCGGACGGAAGAGAAGACGACCATCGTCGGTGCGGAAAGGCTCGCCGTCGAGAGTGGCAGCGATGGTGTCGGTGGAAGGTTTCTGTTCGCTGAAGCTGACATTATAATGAATGCCGAACTGCTTTTCGTATTCTGGGAGCACCCGTTCTACCAGCTCCTCAAAGAGCTCGCGATGTTCCGTGGATACCGTGAAATGCACATCGGCCCGGCCATCGGAAGTAGCATAGAGGGCAGCCTCAACAAGATGTTCTTCGAGCGGAGTGCGGGCACTGTCGGGATAGGTGTGGAACTGCAGAAGCCCCTTGGGCAGTTGGCCATAGCCAAGACCATCCTCATCAAGCAACGCACGAACGACATCGCGGTGACGTCCCTCGGCCACGAGGTCATCTGCACCGCTGCCAAAAAGTACGACGCAGGCATCGTCTAAAGCAGGGAAGAATGCAAAGTCATGAAGACGAGCAAAGAAAGTCTTCTCGAAATCCGTCTGAGGCTCAGCATGATCGCCGTCGAGGAACTCGAAAAGATTCTTGAACATACGGGAAGCGGCACCGCTCGCCGGAACGAACTTGGTAATATGATGACCTTCGGACTTGTATGCCTCCCAAGCCTCAACAAAAGCCTGTACTTCTGTGTCTGAGGGAGAAAGAATACCATTGTCGATGGATGCGGCAGCACGTAAACGCAAATAGGGGAAACCCTGGCGAAGCTGGGTCAGCTGATGCTCAACCTGCTGTTCGCTGATGCCCTTCTGGGCTAATTGTTTTCTGTCTTCGGAAGAGAACATAATGAGATTTGATTATAATAATAAATAAAGGTAATAACGATTTCAGGATTTGACTGTGGTATAGTGATATTTAAAGTTTATGAATTTCGAGCCCAAAAGTAGTAAAAAACGTTCAAACATACGCCATAAATGGAAAAAAATATCTATCTTCGCCCATCATTTCTTAACAAAAAGTAAGTTCATGGACGAAAAACAGCATTTGACAGTCGAGGAGCAGAGAGATTTGAAGACGTTGACAAAGCAGTTGATACGTCTGACACACGATGAGCTGAGCGACGATGACTACCGCCAGACAGAGAAATGCCTGCGGAAAGCCCTCAACGAAGGTGCACTGCGCCGCGATGCTTTCGATATGCATCCACTGATAACCGACTTCGAGACAGCATATATCGTTGCAACAGAAATAGGTATGACCCGTGCCGCCATACTAGGCACGGTGCTCAACAGCACTGTGATGGCAGGTCTGCTGACCGTGGATGATGTCCGCAGGCTCTTTGGAAATGATGTGGCCACGATAGTACATGGGTTGGCACGCATCAAGGAACTCTACGAGAAGAATCCGGTGGTGGAAAGTGAGAACTTCAAGCAGCTGTTGCTCTCACTGGCTGAGGACATGCGAGTGATACTCATTGCCATTGCTTCCCGAGTGTGTGTGATGCGCAAAATCAAGGAGTCCGAAAACGACGAGGGCAGACGACACGTGGCTACGGAAGCAGCATATCTCTACGCCCCCCTGGCACATAAGCTTGGACTATATACGCTGAAGTCCGAGTTGGAAGACCTCTCGCTGAAATACCTGGAGCACGATGCATACTACCACATCAAGGAGAAACTGAACGCAACGAAGAAGAGCAGAGATGCCTACATCCAGCGATTTATAGGTCCTATAGATAAACGACTTAAGGAAGCAGGGCTGAAGTTCCACATGAAGGGTCGTACGAAGAGCATTCACAGCATCTGGCAAAAGATGAAGAAACAACGCTGTGATTTCGAAGGCGTCTATGACCTCTTTGCCATCCGTATTATTCTGGACTCTCCGAGAGAACGAGAGAAACAAGACTGCTGGCAGGTTTTCTCCATCATCACCGATATGTATCAGCCTAACCCCAAGAGGATGCGTGACTGGTTGTCGATTCCCAAAAGCAATGGTTATGAGAGTCTGCACATCACCGTGATGGGTCCTGAAGGAAAATGGGTGGAGGTGCAGATACGCACCGAACGCATGGACGAGATAGCGGAACGCGGACTGGCTGCACACTGGCGCTACAAAGGTGTGAAAGGCGGAGAAGCAGAGGTGGAATCATGGTTGCAGAATATACGCAATGCCCTGGAGGCTGGAGATGACATGCAGCTCATGGACCAGTTCAAGATGGACCTCTACGAAGATGAGGTCTTCGTCTTCACTCCCAAAGGCGACCTCTTCAAGTTGCCGCAAGGTGCCACCGTGCTGGATTTCGCCTACGCCATTCACACGAAAGTGGGAAACCGCTGTACGGGCGGACGCATAGGAGGAAAGATGGTCACGTTGCGCTATGTGCTGCAAAGCGGCGACCAGGTGGAAATCATGACACATGCCAATCAAGTGCCCAAACAAGACTGGCTGAATGTGGCAAAGACAGGAAGAGCGCGCAGCAAGATACGTCAGGCCCTGAAGGAGATGGCCGCAACACAAGCTGCTTATGCAAAGGAAGAACTGGAACGCAAAGCCAAGAACCGCAAGATAGAGATCGAGGAAGCCACAATGATGCATACCATGCACCGACTGGGCTACCGAGTGGTCACGGAGTTCTATAAAGCACTGGCCGACGGCAATCTGGACGTGAACCAGGTGCTGGAGACCTACTACCTGCAACAGCGTCACGAACGCGGAGAGCTACCCTCAAGTCAGCCCACACAGAGTGCAGACGCCTTTCAGTTGCAACAGGTGGTGGAGAAGAACCACCAGAAGGGAGATGTCATGGTCATCGACAAGGGACTGAGCGGCATTGATTACACGTTGGCACGTTGTTGCAGACCCGTCTATGGTGATGAAGTCTTCGGTTTCCTCACCGCTGGAGGTGGCGTGAAAATCCATCGTCGCGACTGCCCCAACGCTCCCGCACTACGACAGCGCTATGGCTACCGCATCATCGATGCACGCTGGGCCGGCAAGGGCAGCAGCCAATATGGGGTGACCCTGAGTGTGGTGGGACAAGACGATCTGGGTATCGTAAACAATATCACCAGCATCATCTCCAAAGACGAGAAGATCCTGCTGCGCAGCATCAGCATAGACTCCAATGACGGTCTCTTCAGCGGTACACTTACCATCATGCTCGACGACACCTCACGACTGAAACAACTCATCCAGAAACTGGAAGGAGTGAAAGGTGTGAAAGCCGTCACGAGGATGTAAGACCAGCCTGCGAGGACCCTGAGACAGACGATGGAGCGTGAGAAGACTATAAACTGCGTTAAAAGGTCTTAACGAATTTCGCCAAATCAGGTTCTTTTTCTACATTTGTACATTCAAACATAGAAAATATCATGCACAACGCCATAAATACTATTCAGAAAGCGTTTTTTTCTTGCCTCCTGAGCCTGCTGACGAGCAGCGCATTAGGACAAGAGATTAGCATAGGCAACTACACCTTCAAGGACGGTTCCGATTATCAGGGTGAGATGTTCCGCGGCAAACCTTATGGCAAGGGACGGACGACCTTCGACAATGGAGATGTCTACGAGGGCGAGTACTTCAAAGGCAAACGCCAAGGCTATGGAGTCTACTCCTTCGCCGATGGCGAGCGCTACGAGGGGGAATGGTTTCAGGACCAACAACATGGAATGGGCACCTTCTACTTCAAGAACAACAATAAATACACCGGTCTGTGGTACCGTGATTACCAAGAAGGACAAGGCACCATGCTCTATTTCAATGGCGACCGCTACGAGGGGGGATGGAAAGAAGACAAGCGCGAAGGCGAAGGCACCTACACGTTCTCCACGGGCGACAGTTACCAAGGTCAGTGGCACAACGACCTCAAGCACGGACAAGGCACTTTCTCCTGGGCCAATGGTTCCCATTACTCCGGAGGGTGGCGCGAAGGAAAGATGTTTGGCCAGGGCACCTATCACTACTCCAATGGCGACGTCTACAAGGGGCAGTTCCAGAACGACTCCCTGCAAGGAAAAGGCATCTACCTCTTCAACAATGGCGACCGCTACGAAGGCAGCTACCACATGAGCCATCGGGAAGGAGAGGGAATCTTCGTATATGCCAACGGAAATAAATATGTGGGACAATTCAAGAACGGACTGAAACACGGACAAGGCACCTTCACGTCCACCGACGGTGCTTCTTACCAAGGACAATGGCGTGATGACAAGAAACACGGACGCGGCAAATACACATGGGCCAATGGAGATGTGTATGATGGCTATTGGGCCGACGGCATGATGGACGGCGAAGGTATCCTGCGACAGAAAGACGGTACCAAGTTCCGCGGACATTTCACCCAAGGCGAGAAGAATGGTTCGTGTGTCATGGAGATGCCCGACGGAACCCGTTTCGAGGGAATGTATAAGAACAACGAACGCCATGGCGATTTCGTGGAGAAAGATGCCAACGGAAACGTCGTGCGAAAAGGACACTACACCAATGGTGTGATCGACAGGACCGAAAGCCAGACTCCTGTAGCAACAGAGAAATAAGAATAATCCCTGCTTCGAGACGACGAAGCGGGGATTATTCTATACACAGCACTGCATGCGTTCAGACTCATATAATTCACTATCGGTCTACAGGTCGAACTGAGACTTCGTACCTTTATAATTCTGTTCGAGTAATAAAGCAACTATACCTGTTGACAAAGATGTATGTACGTGTTGACGAAGATGTATGTACATGTTGACGAAGAATGTATGTACGTGTTGACAAAGATGTATGTACGTGTTGACAAAGATGTATATACGTGTTGACAAAGATGTATGTACGTGTTGACGAAGATGTATGTACGTGTTGACGAAGATGTATGTACGTGTTGACAAAGATGTATGTACGTGTTTACGAATACGAAGCATCGTGTTGATAAACATTTTTAGATGTAGATGTCAAGAAGTTTATATCTTCGGCTCGTAAGATATATATCTTCAGCTCATAAGATATATATCTTCTGTCCATAAGATATAAATCTTCTGACCATAAGATATAGATCTTATTTGTATAAGATTCTACCTGATTCGATTATCCCCTGTGTCTCCATTGTGCCCCTGTTTAACTCCACTTTTTCTCATCCAGCCTGCTGTCATCACAAGTGACAAAAGTACGTTTCGTGCAAGGGAGGAGAATCGCCGCGGACGGACCGCGGCGCTCTCAACCCAAGGGAGATGGGGGAGCGGGAAGGGGAAAAAGGAAGTAGTGGACTTTTTAATATGATTTGGTGTAGTATGTAGTTTATTTTGAACAACATTTTTCGCGAAAAGGAGGAGAATCGCCGCGGACGGACCGCGGCGCACTCGACCCAAGGGAGATCGGGGAACGGGA
Source organism: Bacteroidaceae bacterium (assembly GCA_024697285.1). Classification (GTDB taxonomy): domain Bacteria; phylum Bacteroidota; class Bacteroidia; order Bacteroidales; family Bacteroidaceae; genus Physcousia. The sequence continues at coordinate 18,150 of JAILFY010000122.1, read as the reverse complement.
AGGGGAGAAGGGGGAAAGGGAGAAAGGGAACTTGTCAGTGTGTTATTTTGTGTAGAATGTAGTTTATTCTGAATTAATGATGTCCGGTAGAACTCACGAATAAGTAACTTTAATACCTGATTATAGACCGACTGTTCGGTTAAACTGCTATCTTTGCCCATGAAAATGCTTTGCTTTTGTGGCGAAAGCAAAGAAAATCAAAAGGGGCTGATACTTCATGCAAGTACCAGCCCTGAATTTGTTTTTTTTAAAGTATTACCGGACAGCAATAACTGAAAATAGGAATGTGTATAACATAATCCTGATGACTGAACAGGATTATTTAGATGTATAATTATGCTTCCAAACGACGAAGCGAACGATACATGCCAGAGTGACGACTGCCGCCACGACGAGAGAAGGCACTTCCGGTAGCGAGAGGGTGGTGGGCGACACCAGGAAGAAGTCCACGACTACCATTGTCATGAAGATGGCTGGGAGGAAGGTGAGCCAATACCACTTGTTCTCCCGAACGAGGTAGACGGTGCACACCCACAGAGTGACGGCCGCCATCAGCTGGGTGCCCCATGCCACATACTGCCATACGGTGCTGAAGCCCGACGGATTACCTATCTGCCATGCCAGCAGGGCAATGCCCACAGCGAAAACGGGGAGGCTGAGCAACAAACGAGAACGAGCACTGGTCTGCTTCAGGTTGAAGGACTCGGCAAGGATGAGACGAGCCGTGCGGAAACTGCTGCCACCTGTAGTGATAGGCGCTGCAACAACACCCAGCAATGCAAGAATGCTACCGAAGATTCCAAGCCACTTAGAACAGATGGTAGTGACCACGGTGGGAGCATCAAAATACTGAATGAGAGTGCGGCCATCGGCATGATGAACAAGACCATCGGAAGCAGTGGTGAACTGCTGAACGAGTTCCGGAGCGCACACCTCACGCCAACCGTCGGCAAAGAAGAAATAACTGGAGATGGTAGCCCAGACGAGAGCCACAAGGCCCTCTGTGACCATGGCACCATAGAAGATGGGGCGACCTTGGCGTTCGCTCTTCATGCAACGTGCCATCATCGGCGACTGAGTGGCGTGGAAACCACTGACGGCACCACATGCGATGGTGACAAAGAGGGCAGGGAAGAGGTGCTGCTTCAGACCCAGCCGCTCGGCACCCCAGTTGCCAAGACCATCCCACACCTCGGGAAGGACAGGTCGGTGCACAAACAGCACTGCTCCTATAGCAACAACCATGAAGAGCATGGAGAGAGCAAAGGCTGGGTAGATGCGACCTATCACCTTGTCGATAGGCATCATTGTAGTGGCCACATAATAGATGAAAATGATGACGACCCACATCATCTTATCACCCCAGAGCCCACTGAGGATGATGGCGGGACAATAGACGAAGAAAGCACCTACGAGAACCATCATCATCATGGTGAAGAGTATCATGGCCTTGCGGGCGGTGGAGCCCAGATAAATACCCGTCATCTCTGCTTGGCCACAGCCATCGTGGCGCATGGATATCATTCCACTGATGTAGTCATGGACGGCACCGCCAAAGATGCATCCGAAGACGATCCACAGATAGGCAGAAGGACCGAACCACATGCCCATGATGGCACCGAAGATAGGCCCGGTGCCGGCAATGTTCAAGAACTGAATCATGAAGATACGCCACGAGGGCAATACGATGTAATCGACTTTGTCCGCCTTGCGGATGGCGGGCGTCTCGCGGTCGTCGGGACCGAAAATACGTTCGGCCACACGGCTGTAGAGAAGATAGCCTAAGAACAAGGCTACAACGCTGATTGCAAAAGAAAACATATGCTAATAGATTTAAATAAAACTCTGAACAAGGAATGTCTGGTCTCCTTAACTTAACAGGCTTAGAAACAACACCACCGGGTCCTCCTTGCTTAAAAGGAGAGGAAGCGACACCATTTGGCCCTACCTCGGAAAGAGCAAGGTAGAGTAGAAGTCTTTATGTATGCTTGATAATAACATGTGCAATACAAGGAGCCTGCTGGAGGAACTTTTTATGCTTTACGGGTGCAAAGGTAGTCAAAATAGTCCACTTTTAACTACTTTTTAGAGGAAAGATTTGGCTAGGTGAAGGAAAATAAGTAATTTTGTACGCTTTTTGAAGACTGCTCTTCATGAAAAAGCCCAAAAAGGCCCTTAATTTGCGCTCTGACGCATTAATACCTTTTTGCCGAAAAGAAATATTTTGACATATATCACCTTTTAAATCATCAACTGCGGGCCAAGCCCGTAATATAAAATGCAAGATTCAGAAGATAGAATTATCAAAGTGGACATCGAACGCGAGATGCGCAGTTCGTTTCTCGACTATTCGATGTCTGTTATCGTAGCTCGTGCACTGCCTGATGCACGCGACGGTTTCAAACCCGTACATCGCCGTATTCTTTATGGTATGCGCGTAGATGGCAACACCCATGACAAGGATTATCGCAAGTGCGCTCGCACTGTGGGTAATGTGCTCGGTCACTACCACCCCCACGGCGACAGCTCCGTATATTTCGCCATGGTACGTCTGGCCCAGGACTGGAATATGCGCTACACGTTGGTCGACGGTCAGGGTAACTTCGGCTCCGTAGATGGCGACTCCCCTGCTGCCATGCGTTACACCGAGGCTCGACTCTCGGCCACCGGCGAAGCGATGATGCAAGACCTGGAGAAGGACACTGTGGATATGGTGGATAACTTCGACGGCAAGGAAAAGGAACCCAGTGTGATGCCTACATTGATTCCGAACCTGCTGGTCAATGGTGCCACAGGTATCGCCGTCGGTATGGCCACGAACATCCCCACCCACAACCTGCGGGAGTGCATAGATGGCTGCATCGCTTACATAGACAACCCAGATATCGACGTAGCCGGACTGATGCATTATATTCCGGCACCGGATTTCCCAACGGGTGCATTTATTTATGGTATGCAAGGCGTGCGCGATGCCTACGAGACCGGCAAGGGGCGTATCGTCATGCGTGCACGTGCCGAGATAGAACCCGGAGACACCCACGACAAGATTGTCATCAATGAGATCCCATACGGTGTGAACAAAGCCGAGCTCATCAAGACGATAGCAGACCTGGTTAACGACCATAAGATAGAAGGTATCAGCAACGCCAATGATGAGAGCGACCGCGAAGGTATGCGCATCGTCATCGACGTGAAACGTGACTTCAATGCCAATGTAGTGCTGAACAAATTGTTCAAGATGACGCAGTTGCAGACTTCCTTCTCCGTCAACAGTATCGCATTGGTCAACGGACGTCCGAAGTTGATGACGCTGCGCGACATGATCAAGTGTTTCGTGGACCACCGGCATGATGTGACCATCCGTCGCACCGAATACGACAAGCGCAAGGCAGAGGAGCGTGCACATATCCTGCAAGGTCTGATTATTGCCAGCGACAATATAGACGAGGTTGTGCATATCATCAAGAGCAGCCGCACACCCGAGAATGCCCGCGAAGCCCTGCAGAAACGTTTCGGATTGGATGAGATACAGTCGAAAGCCATCGTGGACATGCGTCTGGCGCAACTCACAGGCCTGCAGCAAGAGAAACTGCATGCAGAGTATGATGAGCTGATGAAGAAGATTGAATACTACAACCAGATTCTGACCGACGACGCCCTGTGCTGGAAGGTCATCAAGGATGAGCTCATCGATGTGAAGGAGCGTTTCGGCGACCCCCGTCGCAGCGAGATCGTCTATTCCAGCGAAGAGTTCAACCCAGAAGACTTCTATGCAGATGACGAGGTGGTCATCACCATCAGCCACATGGGATATATCAAACGTACGCCGCTGGCAGAGTTCCGCGCTCAGGGACGCGGTGGCGTGGGTTCGAAGGGGTCCAGCACACGTGATGCTGATTTCATCGAATACATCTATCGTGCCACCATGCACAACACGATGCTCTTCTTCACCCAGAAAGGACGTTGCTACTGGCTGAAGGTCTACGATATCCCCGAAGGCACCAAGGGTTCCAAGGGACGTGCCATCCAGAACATGCTCAATATTGAGTCGGATGACAGTGTCAATGCTTGCCTCTATATCAAGAAACTCAACGATAAGGAGTTCAACGAGAGTCACTTTGTCCTCTTCTGCACCAAGGATGGTATCATCAAGAAGACCGCGTTGTCGAACTACAGCAGACCGCGCACCAATGGTATCATTGCTATCAATATCAACGAGGGCGACCGCGTTGTGGACGTGGCACTGACAAACGGCGAGAACGAAGTCGTCATTGCCAGCAAGATGGGACGCGCCGTTCGCTTCAACGAGAACACGGTACGTTCCATGGGCAGAAACTCCACCGGTGTGCGTGGCATCAACCTCGAAGGAGATGATAATGAGGTCGTTGGCATGGTTGTTGTGGATAAGCCCGAAGAAGAAACCATCCTCGTAGTCTCCGAGAAAGGCTATGGCAAACGCTCTGACGTCGAAGACTATCGCATCACCAACCGTGGCGGTAAGGGTGTCAAGACTTTGGGAATCACGGAGAAGACAGGTCTGCTCATGGCTATCAAGAGTGTCACGAACGACGAGGACCTGATGATCATCAACAAGAGTGGTGTCACCATACGCTTGCACCTCGAGAGTATAAAGATTCAAGGTCGTGCCACTCAAGGAGTGAAACTCATCGAACTTCAGAAGCGCAACGATGTCATTGCCAATGTATGTGTGGTGCCTCAGGAAGACAATGAAGAAGACCTTCCCGAGGAGGCTCAAGCACAAGATCTGCCCGAACCCACAGAGTTGAGTGATGGACAGACCCTGACACTGGACCGCGAAGACAAAGAATAAACCATCAAGTCACGGACCTGTCCAATTAATTTAAAGACAGGTCCTGACTTACGTAGCATATTAACTTAAACAAAGAATTTAACCAAGAACTATTAACTAACGTGATTATGAAAAAAATTATTTGTGCCATCGCACTATTGACAGCAGCGCTGTCCGTTTCCGCACAGGATGGTGTCGTCCGTAAAGCTCGTTACAAACTGGAAGAAGCCCAGAACCTGGCAGCCAACAAGGAGCGCACCGAGAAAGAGGATGCTAAACTGAAGGAACTCATCAGCACCACCCTCGAACAAATTGAACCCACCCTGACCAGTCCTGAGACGAAGAAGCAGAAAGCCAACGCTTGGGATATCAAGGCCAACCTGGAACTGTTTCAGATTAATCCTATCATCGACAACCTACAGAAAGATCAGGCTATAGACACCATAGAGTTCGCTCGTCTGGTCAGTGCGGCACTGGATGCTATCGAGCATTGCTACCAAGAAGAGGTCGCCTCCGGAATCCTGGAGAAATACAAGAAGGACAACACCGTCACTGTGTACAGCATGAAGAATAAGCTCTATGCTATGAACTGCCGTCAGTACCTTGCTTTCTGTGGTCAGATGTTCTTCACCAACCACCAATACGACAAAGCTGTAGAGGCCTTCAAGAAGTACATGCACTTCGGAGAGCTCTACACCATCGTGGCAGAAGAGACCAAACTCAATCCCGACGACGAGAACACTGCACGCATGGCATACTTCACCTGTCTGGCTGCATATTTCGCCAAGGACTACAAGACCCTCGGCGAGTACATCTCTCTCGCAAAGAAGTACACCGAAGAACGTGGTCAGGTGGACCAGTTGGAACTCACAGCACTTATTGAACAGGGCGACACCACCGCATGGTTAGAAGCAGGCAAACGTATCGTCATCGAGGATCCTCAGACCAACGAAGGTATAGCCCAGAACATGCTGGCCTACTACTTCAGCCACAACGACACCAAGGGCGCCGCAGAATTCACCGAAGCCCTCTTGGGTGCTGATCCCAACAGCAAGATTGGCAACTATGCCAAGGGTCTCACGCTGATGAATGATAAGAAATATGCAGAGGCTATCCCCTTCTTCGAGACAGCCACAGAGGCAGACCCGGACTTCTCCGATGCCTTCTACAATGCTGGCGTGTGCTACTCCAATATCGGATATGACATCAACGAAGCCCTCACGGGAAAGAAGATGACAGCTGCCCAGCAAAAAGCCGAGATCCAGAAGGTCAAGGATGAGTATGCAAAAGCCGAACCTTTCTTCCTCCGAGTGAAGGAACTGGAGCCCGATAATGTGCACAAATGGGCCAGCCGACTCTCCACCGTATACTATATCCTTGGCGACAAAGCGAAGCAAGCAGAAATGGATAAACTGCTCGGAGAGTAGGAAATGTGTCAAATCTGCCAATAAAAGCAGGGGCATAACAAGTTTTAACCCCATAGATTTTGCTATAAGCAGGGTTTACGCTAATTTTGCAAGCGTAAACCCTGCAATTTTTACATGAAGAAACTCATCATACTCCTCTTTCTGGCTATCGCGGGACCTGTCATGGGTGCCAGTGTTATCCGTCAGGCTAAGGAAGCCATCAAGAAGAAACAGAACTTAGAGAACACGGCAAAGAAACTCATAGAAGAAGCCGCCAAGTCTGAAACAAAACATGCCGACAAGATTGAATGCTATGTTCTGGCTGCAGAATGTTGGAAAAGAGTCAACGAGGCCGAGAACATGAAGCTCTACCTCAAACAGAAATATGACACCGTAAAATTCTACAGCAGTATCCAGCAGATGTATACCCTGCTGGAGAAAGCCGACTCCCTGGAACAGCAGCCCGATGAAAAAGGACGTGTACGCATCAAGCATCGCCGAAGCAGCCACGATATGCTGTTGCCCTACCGACGCAACCTCTTTGTCGGCGGCAATTGGTATTTCCGGAAAGCACAGTTCACCGAATCTATCTCTCTGTTCCGGACATTCGTGGATGCTGCGGAATCACCCGTCTTCGAGAACGATAATCTGCTGGAAACAGATACCCTGATGCCTCATGTGGGATACCTCACAGTGAATGCAGCCTACCTCACCAAGGATTATGACGCCATCGTCCATTACACCCCGCTGGCCCTCCGCTCGAACATCCAGAACGCTTCCATACAAGAATACTACGCCAAGGCACTGGCCAGCAAAGGTGATACGACCAAACACCTTGCGGCGATGTGGGACGGTTTGCACACTTATCCCGAACACACCTTTTTCTACTCCCACCTGATGGATCATCTCATCGAAAACAAAGAGTATGAATTAGGGGTGAGTGTCACCGACTCCATGATAGCATGGTGCGACACCATTCCCCTGTTTCACTATGCACGAAGCCTCCTGATGCTGAAGATGAATCGCGACGAAGAAGCCATCAAGGATTGCGATGCCTGTCTGGCGCTGGACTCCAACTATGTGGATGCCTATTATAATAAAGGTGTAGCCTCGCTGAACCTGGCTGTCATATACACGGAATCTGCCTGCACAGACATCAACAACCCGCAGTGCAAACGAGACCTGGAAATCATACGCAGTCTCTATCAGTTGGCTCGATTGCCCATGGAGCGCGTAAGACAACTGCAGCCCGACCGCCAGGACCGCTGGGCTCCAGCCCTTTATCGCATTTATCTCCATCTGAATATGGGGAAGGAGTTCGATGAAATCGATGATATCTTAGATAATCTCTGACCAGAAGACCAGTCCTGCCAGAGAAACCATAATGACGTTCTGACCAATGCGCAATTTCCTTCTATACCTTCTTCTGACCTTTGCCTTGTGCATGTCTTGCACCACAGGACAAACGGAATTGGAGGAATGTGTAGTGGACTCACTGAATGAACGCGCTTATGCCTATCGCTACAAACAGATAGACTCCACACGTTATTTGGCACAAACAGCCTATCAGTTTGCTGAACAGCACAACTATATCAATGGAAAAGCCGAAGCCCTGAATCACCTGATGTTCGAGCGCTTTCAGCAGATGGACTTCGACAGTATTGTCAGGATGGCCGATCATCTGGACCAACTATCGGCCAGCGATGTGGAGCAACTGGCATGCGATGTGATGAGGATGAAAGTGGACCAGAGGACCAGTGACAACCGCGCTTTCTTCGAACACCGCAACCATGCCCTTCGGTGCCTGAAACATATCGCCCGACAGAAGACCCAACTCACTCCCCACGAGAGGCGTAGGCTGGTTCATGCGCAGAGCGACCTTCACATAGTCACATCTACCTATTTCTACTATGTGGACCAGAGGGAAAGAGCCCTGAACGAGATACGGGAAGCAGAGTCCTACAGTCAGTTGCACCAAGACACGGCACAATGGCTCTACTATTGCTACATGAGAGGGTCCGGCGGCTTGGCCGAGAGCCAACAGCAGAAGGATATCACCTTGGAGGAATTTGATTATCTCATCCGTTGCTTCACCCTGTCACGCTACAGCCATTACCCTTTTTTCGAAGCCAATAGCACACAGTCCCTGGCGACTCTGTTTGCAGACTCCCTGCAACGCAGCTATCTGGAGGACAACCGCAAGGAGGTCGTCAACTACCTTACGGCAATCTTCGGAACAGACAGCACTGCGATGAACATGGCACAATGGGCGCTCACGCAGTTCCGGGAGTACGACGATCTCTATCAGACTGCATGCGCCCTGAGAACACTGGGAGAACTGCAGTTCAACGAGGGCCATTTTGCAGATGCTATCACTTTCTATACGAACGCTCTCAATTGCGTCAATTTCCACCATGACATCTACTACGACGCAGAGAACGTTCTCATCCCGAGTGGCAACAATATGCTCCTGCCGTATGATCCCGATGCCGGAGAGGAATCCGTGGAACAAAGGTGGTTCAGCAAGGAAGGAGTGAGAACGATACCAGAATGGATTGCTGGTATTCGCGAACAACTCTCCGTGGCATACAGCGCGATGAACATGAAGCAAGGCAGCGACTACAACAGGAATATCTACATAGATATGCTGGAACTGACGCGCGAAGATGCGGAATTGGAAAGCCGAGCAGCTGAACTGCACGCCGAAAGCAAAAGACTGCATCAGATGCTGGTCGTAGTGGCAATAGCTGCCATCGTCGTCGTCTTGCTTACGATTCTACTTTTCCGCTCCTGGAGGAGGAGAGGGGAGGATGAGACCCGCGAACTGAACAGACAATTCCAACAACTGCAGAAAGAGAATCTACAGCGCAATGCCGAACTGGAGGAAGAACGGGAACAACTGCAGGAGCAGCAGCAAGCCACCGAACGTAACATCCTGAAAAACAAACGTCTGAATGTAGAGAAACGCGCTAAGATGAGCCTCGTGCATGGTATCGTTCCTTTCCTGGATCGTATCCTGCATGAGGTGGACAAGATGATGCGGGCCGGAAGAACCAACGAACATTCGCTGGAGTACATACAAGAACTTATCCAGCCTATCAATGACTACAATGACCTGCTGACAGAATGGATCCGGATGGAGCAGGGACAACTCAGCCTGAAGCTCACCTCCTTTGATTTGGAACCTCTTTTCGCAGCTATTCGCAAGAGTCATTTCGTCTATGAGCAAAAGGGCCTCACATTAATCATAGATCCTACGGAACTGCGCGTGAAAGCAGACCGGGCACTGACTTTGTTCATGATTAACACCCTGGCAGATAATGCCAGGAAGTTCACGCCCCAAGGAGGTTCGGTGACGATTAGTGCCTCGGAAGGTACTTCCGAGGAGGGGCCTTATGTGGAACTCTCTGTGAAGGACACTGGCTGCGGACTGGATGAATCAGATATAGAGCTCATCCTCCAGAATAAAGTATACGACGCCACCACCATTGGTAATAGCAGCCAGGACGAGGAGCTATCCAAAGGCTTTGGCTTCGGACTTATGAACTGCAAAGGAATTATTGAGAAATACCGTAAGACGAGTCCCTTGTTCAAGGTCTGCCAGATGGGTATTGAAAGTAAAGTAGGGGAGGGGAGTCGTTTCTTCTTCCGCCTGCCAAGGGTAATGCTGACGTTATGGCTCGCCTTATGCAGCCTGAATCCGATGCACGCCACATCCACACCTCCACAGGCCTATGAACTGATGGATTCCGTCTACTACAGCAACATACAGGGGCGGTATGTCGATGCGCTGTCTTATGCAGAAGATGTCATTGCCGTTCTGAACACCATGGGTATGGAGGAACACATGGAACTACGGCCCGTAAGAGAACTGGTAGCAGAGACTGCGTGGTGGTCTCGGCACGAAAAGGTGGACTACTCGCTGCTTCTGGGACTGAGGAACGAGATTGCTGTGGCGGCACTGGCGTTGCACGACTGGCCGCTGTATCGCACGAACAATAGCATCTACAAACGACTCTATAAACTTCTAGGTCAAGATCCCACGTTGGAAGCCTATTGCAGGCAAACAGAACTGACACATGAACATCAGCGAATGGCACTCTTTGCCGTAGTGTTGCTGTTCATAGCAGGACTCTCTTCCTTGTATCTACTTTGGTTCCGGCCACTGCTCTCACGCCGACGTGCCAATGCCGAACTATCCGTCAAACGGTTAGAACAGTTGCGTGCGGAGCAAGAGCAAGAACATCAGCGTGTGCTGGAGAACATGGAATTAGCAGAGGACGAACATAACCGTCGCCTCTATGAAGAAGGACGACTGCATGTGCAGAATCAGATCATCGACAACTGTCTCTCTACCATCAAGCACGAGACCATGTACTATCCTGGTAGAATCCTGCAACTGGCAGAAAAACAGCCTGTTGATCTGACAGCATTGAGCGAAACAGCCAGTTATTACAAGGAGATATTCACCCTGCTCTCTGCCCAAGCCGAGTCGCAATCAGCAGCCATTGCCTTCCACCGCGGACGTCAGACCTTCAGTCAGCTTCTGGGGAACCTGAAAGCCCGTAGTCAGACAAAAGCCTACAAGCGCGCCATCACACTTCAGTTTTTTTGTGAGGACTCTACAGAGGACAGACTCATCCTCGCTGATGCAGATCTCATACAGATTCTGCTCGATGAACTGATTGACTATGAAATAAATACCCTCGCCGCTATTGCAGACAACGTGGAGAACGTCTCAAGCATCCTCCCTGCAGGAAGGCCGAATAGACCTGCTGTTGCGTCGCAGAATAGCTCAAATACCTTCACACTCTCTCTTTCTGCGAAGCTCGACGAGCGCTTTATTCGCATCACACTCGTTAATCCCTATGTGCCATTAAGTCAGAGTCAACTCCATAACCTGTTTATGCCCCATCCCGGAGGTATCCCCCTGCTCATCGTCAAGCAGATCATCCGCGAACACGACACGTTCATGGGACATCCTGGTTGCCGCATAATGGCCGAGCCTTCGCCCCCGGAAACAGAAGAGCAACCCTCTGGCAACACTCTACAAGGAACTGGTCATGCCATCTGGTTCACCCTGCCGCTTGTTTCTGCCAAACACTGAACAACTCAATACTTTCCACCACATATCCCTCTCATACAAGAAACTATGGAACCCTTCAAAGTCATTATCGTCGAGGACGTAACTCTCGAATTGAAAGGTACAGAAGAAATCTTCCGCACAGATATTCCTGAGGCAACCATCATCGGCACCGCACAGAACGAGAGCCAACTCTGGCCGCTCATGCGTTCAGAACAACCAGACCTCCTATTGCTTGACCTGGGCCTTGGGGGCAGCACCACCATTGGAGTGGACATCTGCCGGCAGGTGCGCAGCAACTATCCTCAAACAAAAGTCCTCATCTTCACAGGCGAGATACTGAACGAGCGCCTGTGGGTGGATGTCCTGCAAGCAGGAGCTGATGGTATCATCCTGAAAACCGGTGAGTTGCTGACGCGCAACGACGTACGTCTGGTGATGGACGGACGTCGACTTGTCTTCAACCAACCCATCCTCGAGAAAATCGTGGCGCGATTCAAGAAGAGTGTCATCAGCGAGACACGACGCACAGATGCCGTCATTGATTATGACATCGATGAATACGACGAACGTTTCCTTCGTCACCTCGCTTTGGGATATACCAAAGACATGATAGCGTCGCTCAAAGGAATGCCCTTTGGCGTCAAGAGTCTGGAGAAACGTCAGGCGGACCTCATCACACGTATATTCCCGCAGAACGAGCGCAACGGTGTGAATGCCACAAGGTTGGTTGTCAAAGCATTGCAACTGCATATCATTGATCTTGAACATCTGGAAGCCGACGACGAATGAATCTCAACGAACTGAATCCTTCTCAGCAAGAGGCGGTACTTTATTGCGACGGACCGTCTCTTGTTATTGCCGGAGCAGGTTCCGGTAAGACACGTGTCCTCACCTATAAGATTGCATATCTCCTCGAACAAGGTATGTTACCATGGAACATCCTCGCACTGACGTTCACCAACAAAGCGGCCAATGAGATGAAACAACGCATTGGAAAACAGGTGGGAGAGGAAAGAGCCAGAGGGTTGTGGATGGGAACTTTCCATAGTATCTTTGCACGTATTCTGCGCCGAGAGGCCGCAGCCATAAATTTCTCGTCGAATTTCACGATCTACGACGCCGCCGACAGCAAAAGTCTCGTGAAAACCATCATAAAGGAAATGCAGCTGGACGAGAAAACCTACAAGCCTGGGGCTGTGCTGGGACATATCTCTGCGGCTAAGAACCGACTCGTGTCGCCATCTGCTTATATGCGAGACCCACAACTCCAGAAAGCAGACCAGCAAAGCAGGATTCCTGCAACAGGGGAAATCTATAAGCGGTATGTCAATCGTTGCATGCAGGCAGATGCACTGGACTTCGATGATATCCTCGTCTACACCTATACGCTCTTTGCCAACAACCCCGACATCTTGCGTCGCTACGAAGAGCATTTCCAGTTTGTTCTTGTTGATGAGTACCAGGACACCAACTTCGCCCAGCACGCCATCGTGTGGCAACTGACGCAGCATGCTCGCCGCGTCTGCGTTGTGGGAGACGATGCACAGAGCATCTATAGCTTCCGCGGAGCAAACATCGACAATATCCTCACCTTCCAGAAACTTTATGAAGGGGCACGTCTCTTTAAACTGGAACAGAACTATCGTTCCACGCAGACCATTGTGGAAGCAGCCAACAGCCTGATACGCCACAACAGGGGACAAATCGAGAAGAACATATTCTCCAACAAGGAAAAGGGACAACCCATCCACGTCTACAGTTTCTTCAGTGACATCGAAGAGGCCAACGGAGTGGCCCATAAACTACAGAACCTCAATAAATACGAACACATATCCTGGAACGAGATAGCCATCCTCTACCGCACAAATGCTCAGAGCCGAACCTTCGAGGAAGCTTTCCGGAAGATGGGTATCCCTTATCGCATCTATGGAGGACTCTCCTTCTACCAGCGCAAGGAAATCAAGGACATGATTGCCTATTTCCGGCTGGCCGTAAATCCTAATGACGAGGAAGCTCTCAAACGCGTTATCAATTACCCCACAAGGGGTATCGGACAGACCACTACACAGCGAGTCTTGGATATGGCATCCAGAGAAAATGTCAGCGTATGGCATGTTCTATCCAATCCAGCGAACTACGCTTTGGGTTTTAACAAAGGAACGCTCCAAAAGATTGAATTATTCGTTCAGCTGATAAACAAATTCACATTGAATGTCAATAAGTTAGATGCTGCATCCTTGGGAATAATGATAGCGAAAGAGAGTGGGGTAGAGGCGGATATCTTCAGGGGTAGGGAACCGGAAGACATCAGTAGGCAGGAGAACTTGCAGGAACTTCTCGACGGAATGCAACAGTTCGTAGACGAACGAAGGGAAGAGGAAGGCGAAGGACATGATATGATGACTCACTATCTGCAAGAGGTGTCGCTAATCAGCGACTTAGATGAAAGTGACGACGACAGCAACGAAAAGCTGTCGTTGATGACCATCCATTCCGCCAAGGGATTGGAATTTCGTGTCGTTTTCATTGTGGGAATGGAAGAAAACCTCTTTCCGAACCAAATGGCAAGCGGTTCCATACGCGAAATGGAAGAAGAACGCAGGCTCTTTTATGTGGCCCTCACACGTGCCGAAGAACAATGCTATCTGACTCATGCTCAGAATCGTTATCGCTACGGAAAGAGTGAATTCTGCATGCCAAGTCCTTTTCTCCGGGAAATAGACAGCTGTTATCTGGACATACAGAACTCTACTTCCCGAGAATCTCGTTTTACCAGCCGTGTACATCCGCGCCTGGGATTACGCGCTTCTCAGAGCTATACTTCTCAAACATCATCTACCAGTTTCACATCTAACCAGAGAGCATCTGCCAGCTTCTCTTCCAACGAAAGCGGAACTTCACGGCCGTCGTTCGATTCATTGCATACGACAACACCCGCAGCACAACCGTCGGTGGCATCCGTGGCAACATCATCAGGAACGTTGGTTGTAGGAAGCAAAATTGAACATACTCGGTTTGGTCGTGGAGAGATCATAGCTCTGGCTGGTTCTGGCATTGATGCAAAGGCCACCGTACAGTTTGAACATGTTGGCACAAAACAACTGTTACTCCGATTTGCAAAATTCAAGATTCTCTGATAATACCTCTTTTTCACTCGCGTTTTTCTCTTGTTCTCCCGGAGTATAATGCAGTATGAAGCAATACACTCGGTGAACCAGGGTCGCGATGCTGTATGGAGCTATAGACTCATATGTCTACGGATTCCATTATGGGTGTTATGTTTAATAGTTGTCGGTTATTATCATAAATAAAGGAAACTGAGAGCAAAAATCACACTCAGATAGAACCATATTCCATTCGTCTCAAATGTTTTTTCACTAATTTAATATAGAATTCTTGTGTACATCATGTAAAAAAACTATTTTTGTGCCCACATAGGAACCAAGAGAGACCTATAGATAGACGATAGAACAATTATAACGAAACGAAGGAAGACAAAATATAACTAAATATAACTAAAAGAAAATGAAACTCAAAACAAAACATGGATTGGTCTTGCTGTCATTGCTTCTTCCCAGTTGTCTGATGGCAGAGACTGATGTGACCCGTCTGTTCTTGCAGAATGCCGGGTTCGACAGTAACTTTAATTATGACAAGTCAGCAACAGGAAACGTTGCTCAGGAAATTCTGGAGGTAGATGGTTGGATAAACGACTGCACAGCCAACTACACCATTACTGGTGTCTATGCTTTCGGTACCGCCAAGACATTCAATTCAAATGGAAAGGTTCCTGCCGAGGGCTACGACGGTTCAGCAGGCTGCCTGGCTCTCAGTACTGGTTGGGATCAGAGTATGATCTACCATCAAGACGTGATTCTTCCGGCTGCGGAGTATAAGCTACAGAGTGCTTTCTACAATGGTTCCGCAAAAACAGCAGGCACCAGTCTCGTGGGATGGATACCTTCTTCTGGAACATCTAGTATGTCTTTGATTTCCAGTTTCCCATTGAAGACCTGGACAACTGACGAAGTGACATTCACATTAAGCAAAGAAACGAAAGGCAAGATACAGATTGGCTACAAAGCCGCAGCCGGTGCTTCGTCTAACTCTGCTATGATTGTTCTGGACTATGTACGTCTCATTATGACTGATGATGCTGCTGCAATAGCTGCTGCAAAGACGATATTGAGCAACGTAATATCCTCTGCTAAAGAGACTTATGGCGAAGGAACGGAGACGGGAGCAGAAGATCTGAACAGCGCTATCACAAAAGCCCAGAGCGTAGCTGACGAAGCCACTGACGTGGATGTCATCATGGATGAAAAGGAAGCGTTGGAACTTGCGGTGGAGACCTTCAAGAACCTGAATATATCCGTGGACAACCCTCAGGACCAAACGGAACGCATCAGTAATCCCAGTTTTGAAGATGGCTTCACAGGCTGGACGCAGGAGAACTTGCAAGTGCAGTCCAATACCTCTTTCTCCCTGAAGAAAGGAACGAACTATGTGGAGAAATGGGTGAGCTCCGGCAGCGCCGGCAATGCATTGGTCTCTCAGACGCTGAAGAACCTGCCTAATGGTATTTATATCTTGAAGGCTGCCGCCCAGAATATTACCCAGAACTCCACGGCAAGACGCACGGGAGCTGTGCTCTTTGCCGGAGACGCTGAGACGGAAGTAACGGCACGCAATACCTACTCGCTGCAATTCACTAACATAGAAGGTGAGGTAACCATTGGTTTCCGTGCCACCAACGCTACTGGCAACTGGCTCTGTGTAGATAACTTCGAGTTGCTCTACTGCGCCGGTGACATTGAGGATTTCCAAGCAGAACTCTCTGCCCGAATTGCTGCTGCAGAGGAATTGGCTGCTCAGCCTATGACAGAAAATGCGAAGAACCAACTGACAACTGCCATCGAAGCAGCGAAGAAGGCAGAGACGGAGGCCGAAATCACGGCTGCTGCCAAAGACTTGTCTGCCGCTAAGCTACTGGCCACAGCGTCCTCCAAAGGATATGCCACACTGGCACAAGCAATAGCAGAAGCCGAAGAAGTCCTTGACGAAGATGGCACAGATGCAGACATTTTCCAGTCGGCTATTACTGTCGCCAAGTCCGTGCTGGCTACAGCCGACGCCACGGCCGAAGAGTTGACCGAAGCCGCCACAGCACTGACCAACGCACTCTTTGCCTATCGCGTGGCCAACGGCACTGGTTCGTCTCCTCGCGTAGTCACCAACACTTCCTTCATTATTCCTGCTGCCCACGGAGCACTTATCCGCGCTACCATCAGCGGAAGCAATATCCTGGAGCGCGGCATCTGCTGGAGTACCGAGAAGGAACCCACGGTGGCTGATCATCGTTCAAAGGATTACTATTCTCAGAATGGAATGCTGTTCCATGTGAAAGATATGGAACCAGCATCCGTTTACTATGCTCGTGCTTATGCCGTCACGAAGACCTATGCCGTGGGTTATGGCGACGTGGTGAAAGTGGTTACCCTTCCCGAGGGCTCCTGTGTGGGCACTTGGGACAATGGAGCTCCCACCCAGGCAGCTAATGAGCGCTGCAACAATGCTATTCAGGAGACCATGGACTACCTCAACGAGTGGACAGCCATCAAGGGATTCAGACTCTCTGGTCACTATGGTTCTGGCACTCCTACAGCCGACTGCTCCTATGGAGGATATATGCGCATTGGTCCCAACGCTGGTAATCAGGCTATCGGAACCGTTATCCACGAGACGGGACATGGTGTGGGCGTAGGCACACACTGGCGCTGGAACAACTGCGCAGACACTCGTGCCAATACCACCCATGGCAAGTGGTTGGGCAGCTGGGCCAACAAGACGCTACAGTTCCTGGAGAACAACAGCAGCGACGATGTGTTCATGACGGGCGACGCCGTACACGGATGGGGCTCACAGGCTACCTACGACTGGTTCGTAAACGGCGCAGACAAGGACAAACACCTTGCCATTCAGTATATTGGAGGTTGCGCCCTACTCTACTCCCTCTATATCGATGGCCTCTGCCCCACCACCGGCTATCTCAATGGTGTGCCGGGCTATACCTTCAATTTCGACGATGCCAAGAAGTACTATATCAAATGCGAGGACGAAAGTCGTGGCCTCTACGACGGTTTCCTCTATCAGCGAGCCACAGCAGGTGTTTCCTGGCGAACAGATTTCGAGGACGTCGAGACCAACGACTCCGCAGCCTGGTACATCGAATATGTGCCCGAGACAGGCTACTATCGTTTCCGCAATGCTGCCACGGGGCGGTATCTCTCCCACGGCACTTCCCTCGTCATGAAGAACACCCAATCGCCCTCTACTACCGAAAACTTCCACCTGATGCCCGGCCGAGAGGTACTGACCATCAATCGTGGTACTGGCAAGTATCAGACCTCAAGCTATTGGTTTGCCTGGACACAAGACAACAGCAACAAAGCCATGACCTTGGGAGCCATGAACACCCGCACGAACTATGGTATGGCCTCTGCCACGAACTTCGACTACAGCACAAAAGGCGGAACAAAGCAACGTTTCATCTTCGTTTCGGAAGACGATTTGGAGGCTTTCCAGAAAGCAGCCATACCCACCGGAATTACTGCACCACAAGATATGGCAAATCAAGCATCTGCCAGCGAAACGGGTGTCTACAGCTTAGACGGACGATTGATTCGCAAATCAGCTCGCGGAGCAGCTGCCACAACGGGGTTGCCAGCAGGCATTTACATTGTTGACGGGAAGAAGGTTGTAGTCCGATAAAATGCAATTCCACAGGCTTGACCGGAAGAAGGTTGTAGTCCGATAAACTGCAATTCCACAGGCTTATATGCAGCCCC
>JAILFY010000111.1 GCA_024697285.1 Bacteroidaceae bacterium | reverse complement strand
ACTGAACTACTATACGGGTTGCATCTTCGAAGTGAAGGCCCTGGATGTGGAAATTGGCAGCATCACGGGTGGCGGTCGCTACGACAACCTCACGGGAATCTTTGGGATGCCGGGACTCTCGGGAGTGGGCATCTCCTTCGGTGCCGACCGCATTTACGACGTACTGAACCAACTGAATCTCTATCCGCAGGAGGTGAGCACCACTACACAACTGCTCTTCGTGAACTTCGGCGAGAGCGAGGCCGCCTATGCGTTGCCCGCCGTGGCTGCTGCCCGTAAAGCGGGAATCCGCGTGGAGATCTATCCGGATGCAGCGAAGATGAAGAAGCAGATGCAGTACGCCAATGCCCGCGCCATTCCCTTCGTGGCACTGGCCGGAGAATCGGAGATGGCGGCAGGTACCTTCACCCTGAAGAATATGCAGACGGGCGAGCAACAAGCTGTAGGCACGGAAGAGCTGATAGCTGCTGTGCTGAAATAATAGTACGCCGGCCTTCTATCTCGGGGCCGGCTATTCTTTTGCGTGAGATGAAATAACTAATCAAATAATATGAAGAGAACGATGATTATAGTCGGAGTGCTCGCGTGGGTGGGGCTCACCTCGCTTGCGGCACAACCGCTGAGTCTCGACAGCTGTCGCACTCTGGCTATCAAGAACAACAAACAGTTGCAGATGCGTTCCTTGGAGCAGGAAGCTGCTCACTGGCAACGTAAGTCTGCGCTGACGAACTACCTCCCGAAGATTTCGGCGGTAGGTACCTATCAACGTACCTCCAAGGAGGTGTCGCTGCTCAGTGATGAGCAGAAGGACCGCCTCTCGAATATGGGAACGAACATGGCCACGGCCTTCAGTCAGGGCATGCAACAGGGAGCCACCAACTTCCAGCAAGCTATGGCCAGTCTGCCTACTTCGCCTGAGTTCCAGGCGCTGATGCAGGACCCTCAGGTGCAGGCGCTCATCGCCCAAAGTCCTACGCTGACGGCCCTGCTCTCGAACCCCTCTATGATTCAGCAACTGACAGTCCCTTATTTGCAGCAGGCGTCCACGGCTTTCAACGGGATGTTGACTTCCATGGCTTCCATGGTCGATGGCGCCGGACAATCGATTGTCGACGCCTTCCGTACCGACACCCGTAACATGACGGGAGCTGCCGTGCTTCTGACCCAACCGCTGTACATGGGTGGCAAAATCCGTGCCTACGACCGCATCACACGACTGGCAGAGGAGGCGGCCGGCGCCAAGAGTTCCATAGAACAACAAGATTTGCTCGTGAGTGTGGACGAGGCCTATTGGCGAATCGTGGCCCTGCAGAGCAAGAAGCAGTTGGCAGAGAGTTTCCTGCAGACAGTGCGCAAACTGGATGAAGACGTGGAGAAA
Source organism: Bacteroidaceae bacterium (assembly GCA_024697285.1). Classification (GTDB taxonomy): domain Bacteria; phylum Bacteroidota; class Bacteroidia; order Bacteroidales; family Bacteroidaceae; genus Physcousia. The sequence goes on along the minus strand of JAILFY010000111.1, from coordinate 7,565 downwards.
ATCATCGCCGAGGGAATGGCCACTAAGGCCGACGGACTCAGCGTAAAAGTGAAGATGAACGAGGCAGAAGTGGCCGTTATCCAAGTGGACAACGGACTGGCCCTCTCCCGAATGGCGCTGGCTCAGATATGTGGACTTCCCTTGGATTCTACGTTTGTGCTCGAAGACGAGAACCGCGACGTGACCAAGGAAGACACTCCCATGTGGACCGATCCCAATGCAATGATGGAAGGTGCCGTGGAGACTGCCATGGGCAACCGTCCGGAACTGCATGCTCTGGATATCGCTGCACAGGTGAAGCGCGAGCAAGTGAAAGTGGCACGCTCCGAATACCTGCCCAACCTGGCGCTCACCGCTGGCTACCTCGTCTCGAACCCCAATGTCTTCAATGGCTTCGAGAAGAAGTTCAGCGGGATGTGGAGCGTGGGAGTGCTGCTGAAAGTGCCCATCCTCACTTGGGGCGACCGCGTCTACAAAGTGCGACAGGCCAAAGCCGAAGCAGCGCTGGCCGAGACACGAAGCGAAGAAGTGCGAGAGAAGATAACCCTTCAGGTGAACCAAAATATGCAAAAGCTGCAAGAAGCCCGCAAACGACTCACGGCAGCCCGCCGCTCACAAGATCAGGCCGACGAGAACTTGCGCATAGCTAACCTCGGATTGCGCGAAGGCGTTATCCCCGTGAACAATGTGCTGCAGGCACAGACGGCGTGGCTCTCGGCACACTCCACCCTCGTGGAAGCCGAGATAGATACACGCCTGGCTCACCTTTATATGTTGCGTGCACTGGGCACACTTAATCATTAATCCAGAAACTATCAATTCACATTTAAAAATCAGACAACGGCACATGGCCGTGGATATATTATGGCAAAGAGAACTAAACTGAACAACCTAATGATTATTGCACTTGTGCTGATAGGTGTGATGGCACTGGTTATCCTCGTGGGAATCTTCCTTCCGAAGCCGAAGGAGGTGCTGCAGGGACAGGCCGAAACGAGCGATTATCGGATCTCCAGCAAAGTGCCAAGCCGAGTGAAAGAACTGCGCGTGAAATCCGGCGACCGCGTGAAAGCCGGCGACACCCTTGTCATCATGGATTCACCCGAGGTGGAAGCCAAGATGATGCAGGCCACAGCCGCCGAAGCTGCTGCCAAAGCCATTGAGCAGAAGGCGCAGAACGGCGCTCGCCAACAAGAGATACAAGGCGCCTTCGAGTTGTGGCAGAAAGCTCAAGCCGGACTGGAAGTGGCCGAGAAGACATATTCCCGAGTGAGCCGTCTCTTTGACGAGGGGGTAATTGCTGCACAGAAACGCGATGAGGCTGAGGCTCAGCTGAAAGCCATGCAAGCTACTGAGAAGGCTGCCCGCAGTCAGTATGAAATGGCCCGCGAGGGTGCTCGCCGCGAGGATAAGGCGGCAGCAGCTGCTCAGGTAGCCCGCGCCCAGGGTGCCGTGACCGAAGTGGAAGGGTATATGAAGGAAACCGTGCTGCTGGCCACTGCCGACGGCACCGTGACGGAAGTGTTTCCCGAAGTGGGTGAGCTCGTGGGGCAGGGCGCTCCAATCATGAACATCGCCCGCACCGACGATGTGCGCTTCATCTTCAACGTCCGTGAGGACTACCTTCCGGGAATGACCTTGGACACAGAACTGGATGCTTATGTCCCGGCGCTGGACCATACTATCAAGGTACGCGTGGCGACCATCAACGCTATGGGAAGCTATGCCACCTGGAAGGCAACAAAAGCCTTGGACCAGTACGACCTCAAGACGTTTGAAGTAACAGCTTACCCCGTGAACCCCGCTGATATCAAGGATGTGTTGGCGGGAATGACCGTTATTATTAAGGAATAGTCTGATGCTGAAAGCATTAAGAAATACCTGGCTGATCACCCTCAGAGAGCTGCGCGCCTTCGGACGTCGCCCCATCTTCTTGATCATCATGTTCTTGGCGCCACTGGGGTTCTTGTGGATGTTCACGGGCCTGATGCAGTCGGGCCTGCCCACCAAATTGCCCGCGGCACTCGTGGACGAGGACGACACCCACGTCACCCGACAACTCACCCGTATTCTGGGGACGATGGAGGAGACGAACTTCGTGATGAAGACCAAGAGCTTCACGGAAGCACGGCAGGCCATGCAACGAGGGGAAATCTACGCCATCTTCAGAATTCCCAAGGGAACCACAGAGGCGGCTTTGACCCAGCGACAGCCCGTAGTGTCGTTCTACACCAACGACACCTACTACATCGCCGCCTCGCTGCTCATGAAGGACATGCGCAAAATGTCCGAGATGGCTGGACTGGCCATCACCCGAGAGACGATGAGGGCCCGCGGCGCCACAGACGAAAAGATTATGGGGTCGATACAACCCATCGTCGTAGAGAGCCACCCACTGGGAAACCCGCACTTGAACTACTCCGTAGTACTATCCAATCTTATCGTCCCTGGATTGCTGATGCTCGTGATCATGCTGACGACGAGCTATGCCCTGGGCATAGAGTGGAAACGGAACCGACAGAAGGAACTCTATAAGCTTGCCGACGGGAATATCTATGTGATCATCGTTGGCAAGTTATTGCCCCAGACCATGCTCTATACCCTCATCTTCTGGCTCATAGATCTGGTCTTCTACAGCTACTTGCAATTCCCTTGCCAGTGTGGGATTCCCCGGATGATGCTTTGGGGATTCTTGGCCGTGCTTGCCTCCCAGGGCTTCGGGTTGCTGCTCTTCGAGGCTTTCCCTGCAATGATGCGTTTTGCCATGTCGGCTTGTTCGCTGCTGGGAGTAATGCAGTTCTCTCTGGCTGGTTTTTCCTTCCCCGTCTCGGCCATGGAGCTCCCCTTCCAGTGGCTGAGTAATATCTTCCCTTTGCACCACTACTTCCTCATCTATGTCAATCAGGCCCTCAACGGCTATGAGATCAGCTACGCCTGGATGAATGTGGCAGCCCTTCTCGGCATTTCCATATTGCCGTGGTTGTTCTCCTACCGACTGACGGACGCCATTCAGAATAAAGAATACAAAGCATGAAACGTCCCAAGTTTCCTATCTTACACGTGTGGCTCGATGAGCTGACGGATATCGTGAAGGACGAGGGCATCCTCATCTTCATTATCCTTCTGCCATTGGCCTACCCGCTGCTCTATGCGATGATTTATGATACCGAGACCCAGCGCGAATTGCCCATCTGTGTCGTGGACGATTGCATGTCCTCCCGCAGTCGAGACTTCGTCCGCAGGGTGGACGCAACAGCCGAGGTGAAGGTGGCCGAGCGCTGCACCGATATGGCTCAGGCCCAGGAGCTGATGCGCCGCCGGGAGGTTTTCGGCATTCTGCGGATTCCTGCAGAGTTCGACCAGCGATTGTGGCGCGGCCAGCAAGCCGTCGTGGGGCTCTACAGCGACCTCACGTCCATGTTATATTATAAGGTGGAGTATCTGGCCGTTATCAATGTGGCGCAAGAGATGAACCGACATATCAAGGTGAAGGAACATCAGGCTACCACAACCCGTAGAGAGGAACAGCTGGCCAGCTGGCCCATCCGCTTCGAGGAGGTGAAACTCTACAACCCGGCAGGGGGCTTTGCCGCCTTCCTCATCCCACCCGTGCTGATGCTCATTCTGCAGCAAGCTTTGTGTCTGGGTATCGGTATGTCCATGGGCCGCAGCCGCGAACGTTTCCGCGGGTTGGTGATACCCCCTTCCAAGCACTACAAGAATACCTTGGCCATCGTTCTTGGCAGGGCGCTGGTGCATTTCCTGATTTTCATGCTGATGGCATTCTATATGGCTGTTTGCGTCACTCGCTGGTTCGGCTTGCCTCAGTTGGCCCACTTCACCGAGTTGCTGGGCTTCTTCGTTCCCTACCTCGCAGCCTGCACCTTCATGGCAATGTTCTGGTCCAGCTTCATCTATCGTCGCGAGGATTGCATCCTGCTCTTCGTGTTCATGTCCATACCCCTGCTGTTCCTCTCCGGAGTGAGTTGGCCTGGCGCTTCGGTGCCTGCCTTCTGGCAAGTGGTGGGCAGCGTCTTCCCCTCCACCTGGGGCCTCAATGCCTATGTCCGTATTCAGGGAATGGGCGCTTCGCTGGGCGACTGTCGCCAGGAACTGATGGCCCTGTGGATTCTCGCTGGAGTGTATTTCCTGTTGACTTGTCTCTTCTATATGTTCGAGATTCGCAAAGCAGTGGGACGTACTATCCTGGAATGACCTCTCCCATTGCAGAGCGAGAGTGCCGCAGCGGTGGACCACTCCTCATGCAATGTGCCTCAGCTCAGGTAATAATCCTCAGAACAAAAGAACTTCTGAATCATAAACATAAAACAGACCCTTATGACCAATTATCTTGCCGTAGACCTTGGCGCCACCAGTGGGCGCACCGTATTGGCCTCTTTCGACGGCCAACGAGTGAACATGCGTGAATTCACCCGTTTCGAGAATCCCCAGTTGCCGCTGGGAGGACACATCTTCTGGGACCTCCCTCATCTCTATAACGAGGTTCTGCGCGCCCTGCGTCAGGTGAAAGCAGAAGGGCTGGAAATCAAGAGCATAGGCATCGACACCTGGGGGTGTGACTTCGCTTTCTTCGGCAAGGACGGACAACTGCTGGGATTGCCTTATTGCTACCGCGATCCACATACCGACGGAGCCATGGAGCGCTATTTCGCCGACAAGAAGCCTCAGAAGGAAGTCTATGAGCGCACGGGCATTCAACTGATGCCCTTCAACTCGCTCTTCCAACTCTACACGTTGCGGCAGGCGGGCACTGTGGCTCTGGAAAATGCCGACAAGATATTGTTTATCCCAGACGCACTTATCTATATGCTCACGGGAGAGGCTGTGTGCGAATACACCGTGGCAACCACTTCGCAGATGCTCGATCCCCGCACCGGCGACCTCGACGAGGAATTGTTGCAGACAGTGGGTCTCCAGCGCAAGCACTTCGGAAGAATGGTGCAACCCGGTGAGCAGGTGGGAACGCTCACTCCCCAGGTGCAGGCCGCCACGGGAGTAGGGGCTATCCCCATCATTGCAGTTGGCAGCCACGACACGGCCTCGGCAGTGGCTGCTGTTCCTGCAGAAGACCCCCATTTTGCCTACCTCAGTTGTGGCACTTGGTCTTTGCTGGGAGTGGAGTCCCCTCAGCCCATCGTCACTGCCGACAGCTTCGCGGAGAACTTCACCAATGAGGGCGGACTGGATCACACTATCCGTTTTCTGAAGAACATCACGGGGCTGTGGATTTTTGAACAGTGCCGCAAGGAATGGGGGCCTGACGAGGTGCCGGCCGACGTCAATCTGCTCAATGCGCTCTGCCTCACCTCCAATTGCCAGAGTCTTATTCAGCCCGACGATCCTCGCTTCGCCCATCCAGTTTCCATGACTGCCGCTATCTGCGAGTACCTCACGGAGACCGCTCAGCCGTTGCCTGCCACGCCTGCCGACTACGTCCGCGTCATCTTCCGTTCGCTGGCCGCCCGCTACAGCGAGGTGGTGGATGTGCTGCGCCGGCTCACCTCTGTTGATATCCGTCGATTGCACGTCATCGGCGGCGGCTCCCGCAACCAATTCCTGATGCAGTTTGCTGCAGACGCATTGAAGATGCCCGTCATCGCCGGACCGCAGGAAGGTACTGCCCTGGGCAACGCGCTTGTGCAGATTCGGGCCGCGGGGCTCGTCAACTCCTTGTCGGAGAGCAGAGCCATCATCGCACGGAGCATTGAACTGAGAACTTATATGCCCAAATAAATCTGAAGTCCCACACTGCTACTCCTCTTGAGGCAGCTGTCGAAGGACGTTGCCTCAAGAGGATGGACAGACTCCGCCCTTGGCGTCGATTCACCTCTTCTGCCATCTGATGAAGAAAGGTGTCTGCAGGACTGCAGGACTTCAAGTACACACACACCTTATATATACCTCTTACATTATGCGCAATCTCGACTGGAAAACCCTGAAGAGCGAATATCTCTTCCGCCGCCCTTGGCTCACCGCACGGCGCGACACCTGCCAACTGCCCGATGGTCGCATCAACGATGAATACTACGTCCTGGAATATCCCACATGGATCAATGTTATCGCCATCACTAAGGACGAACAGATGGTGATTATCCGGCAGTACCGCCACGGCCTCGGCCGCACCTGTTTCGAACTTGTGGCAGGATGTGTGGAGCCTGGAGAGGATCCCATGGTTGCTGCCAAACGCGAACTGCAGGAAGAGACGGGCTACACAGGTGGAGAGTGGCGAGAGGTCATGCAGTTCACCTGCAACGCCAGCGCCATGAACAACATCACACACAGCTATATTGCAGTAGGCGTGGAACAGACAGATGCTCAGCATCTCGACGATACCGAGGATATCGAAATCTACACCTTCTCTCAGCAGCAAGTGAAAGAGATGTTGCTCCGTGGCGAGTTCATGCAAGCTTCCATGATTGGCCCCCTCTACAAATACTTCTCCGGCTTCTGACTTCCTTCCCCCCCTTTCTCCTTCCTCCTCCTTTCCGTACCGTGAGTTGCAGTGTCGCTGCAACTCCATCTCCCCGTTCCTCCCTCTTCCTCCCTTCCCTTCTCCGTTCCTCCCTCTTCCTCCCTTCCGTCCCGTGAATTGCAGTGTCCCTGCAACTCCATCTCTTCTCTCCCCCTCTCTCCCCCTTCCCTTCTTCCATCTCCCTACGTATATACGTGTTGCTCCCTACGTATATACGTGTTGCTCCATACGTATATACGTGTTGCTTCATACGTATATACGTGTGAGCCGATATGTATATACGTGTGAGCCGATACGTATATACGTGTTGTAAAGGCGTTCATGGACAGAAAAGCTGAAGAACGAATTGGGGTATCGCAAGAAATGAGTGGGGACAAGCGTATTAATGTCTCATTTGTTTTGACGTCTTGTTTTCTTTTATCATCTTTGCAGTTGAAATAATCATGTAGAGTATAGTTCTAAAATAAATTATATGAATAAGATTGTATTGATTACGGGTGCCACAAGCGGCATAGGTCTGGCTTGTGCGCGGAAGTTTGCGGCCAACGGCGACAAGCTGATTATCACGGGCCGCAACGGACAACGGCTGGAAGAGATTGGCAAGGAACTGACAGCTAAGGGCACGGAGGTACTGACCCTGGTCTTCGACGTGAGGGAGCGCGAGATGGCGGAGCAGGCACTGAATGGTCTGCCCGAGACGTGGCAGGAGATAGACGTGTTGGTGAACAATGCGGGTCTGGCACTGGGACTGGAGCCCGAGTACGAAGGCAGCTTCGAGGACTGGGAGACGATGATCGACACGAACATCAAGGGACTACTGACGATGACGAGGTTGGTGGTGCCGGGAATGGTGGCACGCAACCGGGGACACGTCATCAACGTGGGGTCAGTGGCCGGTGATGCAGCCTACGCAGGAGGCAATGTCTACTGTGCCACGAAGGCTGCCGTGAAGGCGCTGACGGACGGACTGCGCATCGACGTGGCCCATTCGGCAGTCAGGGTGACGAACCTGAAGCCGGGACTGGTGGAAACGAACTTCAGCAACACCCGATTCCATGGCGACAACGATCGT
>JAILFY010000100.1 GCA_024697285.1 Bacteroidaceae bacterium | reverse complement strand
GATGGCACGGCAGTCATCACCGTGCGCTCCAACGCCGACACGTCGGTGGCGAAGTCCATCACGGTGACCGTGAAGGAAGGCGCCCTGTCGCTGAATACAGAGGAACTGGTGTCGCAGAGCGAGGCGGAATAAAGGCCCCCCTCTCTAGCCCCCAAAAAAGGGTGGGCCAGTGCCCCGCAAGAGGCCCTTCGGGCCTTCTTTTTTCCCCCCCCCTCCTTATAGCCGCCTCCCCGCCAGCTTTGTTTTTGCTGGCGGGGAGGCGTGGGTTTGGGGAGGACAGGGCTGCGCGGGGAGGGGTGAGAAGGACCCGCGCCGAACGGCGCGGGAACGGCGGCCGAGGCAGAAGGGCAGAAAGGGGGCAGAAGGGGGAAAGGGGGGCGCGGGAACGGCGGGGGAGCAGAAGGGGGCAAGGGGAAAGGAAAAGGGGAAAGGGAGCCGCCGTTCCCCTTCCGTCAGGAAGGGGTCAGAGGGGAGAAAGGGAGGGAGGGAGAAAGGGAGAAAGAGGGGAGGGAGAAAGGGGGGAGGGAGGCAGAAAGGAGGGAGAGAGAAAGGGAGTGGAGGGAGGCAGAAAGGGGAGAAATGATGGGGGAGAGGAAGATTTTTGCGGGATTTTATGCAGGCTATTGAATTTATTTGTATATTTGTACCGAATTTAACTATTGTGGCGACCGAAGGTTCATGAAAGTGCATGAAAATCCAAGTGCGCTTGTGTGCTGATGTATTGCTTGTATGCTGATGTGTGCTTGTATGCTGATGGCCTCGGGATGCCGGGATAACTCACTCACACCTAACATAACTCACTCACACCTAACACTACTCACTCACACATAACATAACCTACTCACACCTAACATAACTCACTCACACATAACACTACTTACTCACACATAACACCAAACAATTATGAAAACAAGACAAATTATTATGAGTGTTGCTATTGTATCCGCAATGATGACATCGATGAGCAGCTGCCAGCAGTCGCAGCGCGAGAACCCCCTCCTGCAGGCCAGTGAGTTGCCTTATGGTGCTCCTGATTTCAGTAAGATACAGACGTCGGACTACTTGCCCGCTTTCGAGGCCGCTATCCAGCAGAATCGCGATGAGATAGACTCCATCGTTTCGAACCCCGAGGCACCCACCTTCGAGAACACCATCCTGGCACTGGAGGAGAGTGGCAAGACCCTCGACCGCGTGAGTGATATCTTCTTCGCCTTGACCGAGGCCGACAAGACCCCCGAGCTGGGCGAGCTGGAGAAGCAGATACAGCCGATGATCACCGAGCTGTCCAATGACATCTCCTTCAACGAACAACTCTTCGAGCGCATCCGCCAAGTCTATGATGCCGAGTACAGCACCCTGACCGGTGAGGATCAGAAACTGCTCGAAGAGACCTATAAGAGTTTCGTGCGCAAGGGCGCCCTGCTCTCTGCCGAGAAGAAAGAGCGCATGAAGGACATCAACATGCGCATCTCCGTGCTGCAGCAGCAATGGGGAGACCTGTTGCAGGAGGCCACTAACGAGGCTGTGGTATGGGTCAGCGACAAAGAACAACTGGCAGGACTCAGCGAGGCCGACGTGGAGCAGTGCCAGAAAGATGCTGAGAGCCGTGGCGCCAAGGCACCCTATGCCATCGTCATCGTGAACACCACGCAGCAACCTCTCTTGGCCAGTCTGGACAACCGCGAGTTGCGTCGTCAGATTTATGAAGCCTCTATCCACCGCACCGACGGAACCAACGACTTCAACACCTATCCCATCGTCGTGGAGATAGCTACGCTGCGAGCCGAGCAGGCCGAGATCATGGGTTATCCCAACTACGCCTCCTACTCGCTGGAGAACACCATGGCCAAGACGCCTGAGAACGTCTATGCCTTCCTCAACAGCCTCATTGCCCAGTATGCACCCAAGGCCGATGCCGAGACCAAGGCCATAGAAGATTTCGCCCGTCAGACAGAAGGTGCTGACTTCCAGTTGCAGGCTTACGACCGCTTCTACTACTCCGCCAAGATGAAGAAACAACTGCTCGACGTGAGTGACGACGAGGTGAAACCCTATTTCAATGTCGACAGCGTGCTCATCAACGGCGTGTTCTTCGCCGCTAATCGCGCCTATGGTCTCACCTTCAAGGAGCGCACGGATATACCTTTTTACCATCCCGACATGCGCGCATTCGAAATCTTCGACAAGGATGGCAAGCAGAAAGCCCTCTTCTACTGCGACTACTACCGTCGTCCCACCAAGCGCGGCGGAGCGTGGATGTCCAGCTTTGCCAAGCAGAGCCGCTACCGCAACCAACTGCCCCTCATCTTCAATGTCTGCAACAGCGCCAAGGCCCCCGAAGGCAAACCCTCGTTGTTGACCTGGGATGAAGTCACCACGATGTTCCATGAATTTGGTCATGCTCTGCATGGCATCCTCTCGGACTGCAACTACAACCGTCTCAGCGGTACCTCCGTGGCCCGCGATTTCGTGGAGCTGCCCTCTCAGTTCAACGAGTCCTTTGCCACCATTCCAGAAGTCTTCGACAACTATGCCCGTCACTACGAGACCAATGAACCGATGCCCGAAGACCTGAAGGAACGCATGCTGCAAAGCATCACCTTCCAGACAGCTTACGCACTGGGCGAGAACCTGGCCGCCACCTGTCTGGACCTGGCTTGGCACATGCTGCCTTCCACGGACATCCCATCCGTGGAGAACGCCGGTGACTTCGAGACGGAAGCCCTGAAGAAGGTGGGCCTGCTCAACGACCAGATACCTCCCCGCTACCGCACCAGCTACTTCAACCACGTATGGGGAGGTGGATATGCGGCAGGTTACTACAGCTACCTCTGGACCGAGGTCCTGGCCGTGAACGTAGCCGACATCTTCCGTCAGCGCGGAGCCCTCGACCCCGCCACCGGCGGTGACTTCTGCGCCAAGGTCCTCAGCCGAGGCAACACGGGCGACCTCATGCAGATGTTCTCCGATTTCACCGGAATGGCTCAGCCCGATGCCAGTGGTCTGCTGAAGGCCCGGGGACTTTAGGAAGGAACTTGAGAACTTAAGGTTTTTAACAGCCTAATCGCGAACAGTTGCCTCCGGATCTTGTAGGAATGCAAGATTCGGAGGCAATTGGTGGTAGCGTTTGGGCCGCCGAGGGCCGAATGCGGGTCGCGGGAAGGTGGATGGTGGGCCGCCGAGGTCAGAATCATAGGATAAGGATGGGGAGGTGAGGGGAGAATGGGTTGTGCGCGGGGCTGCGGGAGAGGAAACACTAAATAATCTTAAAAGGCTGGCGGGTTCTTCGCGCGGAAGGCCGAAAAATTGTATTTTTGTGGCTGTGAAATCTATTCCTTCCCTGCCCATGCTCGTGTCGCTGCCGCTTTCAAGCCCTGTGCGCTCAGTCTCCTGGTCCTGCGCAGGCCTCTCTGTGCTCAGCGGCGACCGCCGGCATCGGCATTAACAAGGAGTCCTTGCAAAGATAAGAATTGATAACAAATAAAAGCCCTCTTACATCATGAGACTGCCAAAGACCATCATACTTTTCCTGCTCGTGTGGAGCATCGCTGCTGAAGCAGGAGGCGCAGAGCGCCGGAAAATCAACTTCAACGCCAACTGGTGCTTGCACGTAGGCGACACCCCCGACGCCGCACAACCGAAGTACGACGACCGCGACTGGCAACAGGTCACACTCCCTTATGCCTTCAACGGGCACGAGGCCTTCCAGCGGGATATCGTGGAACTGACGGACACCATTGTCTGGTATCGCAAGACCTTCGTGCTCTCGAAGAAGGATGTGCGCGGCAAGGTCTTCGTGGAGTTCGAGGGTGCCCGCCAGGGAGCCGACATCTGGGTCAATGGCCAGAAGGTGGGCTTCAGCGACAACGGCGTCATGGCCTTCGGTTTCGACCTCTCGCCCTACGTGCGGGCCGGAAAGAATGTGATATCTGTTCGCTGCGACAACAGCTGGACCTATCGCGACCGGGTGCTGGACAGCCGCTATCAGTGGAACGACCGCAACTTCAATGCCAACTACGGCGGCCTGCCGAAGAATGTCTTCCTGCATCTGACGGGCAAGCTCTATCAGACATTACCTTTATATAGTAATCTGCAGACGACGGGCACGTACGTCTATGCAACGGATTTCGACGTGGCAGGCTATCGGGCTGTGGTTCACGTGGAGTCTCAGGTGCGCAATGCCGACACGAAGAGCCGCACCTTTGTCTTCGCCGCACGGATGCTGGATGCAGAAGGCAAGGAGGTCGCCAGTATGCAGGGGCAGCACATCACCTTGCAGCCCGGTGAGATGCGGGTGGTGGCGTTGCAGCAGTCTGTGGGCGGTCTGCACTTCTGGTCCTGGGGCTATGGTTATCTCTACACGGTGGAGTCGTCGCTCGTGGAGGACAATGTGCCGCAGGATGTGGTGAGGACCCGCACGGGTTTCCGCAAGACGCGCTTTGGAGAGGGCAAGTTCTGGCTCAATGACCGCTGCATGATGGTACACGGCTATGCGCAACGTACCAGCAACGAGTGGCCCGGGGTGGGTATCTCGGTTCCGGCGTGGCTCAGCGACTATTCCAATGACCTCATGGTGCAGTCGGGAGGTAATGTGGTCAGGTGGATGCATGTGACTCCTTGGAAACAAGACGTGGAGTCGTGCGACCGGGTGGGACTCCTGCAGGCCATGCCTGCGGGTGACTCCGAACGGGACGTGCAGGGCGAACGCTGGCTGCAGCGGACGCAGGTCATGCGCGATGCCATCATCTACAACCGCAACAACCCAAGCATCATCTTCTACGAGTGCGGCAACGAGAGCATCAGTCGGGAACACATGCTGGAGATGAAGGCCATCCGCGATGAGTTTGACCCCCATGGCGGACGCGCCATCGGCAGTCGCGAGATGCTGGATATCAACGAGGCGGAATATGGCGGAGAGATGCTGTATATAAATAAGAGTAAGAAACATCCCATGTGGGCCATGGAGTACTGTCGCGACGAGGGACTGCGCAAGTACTGGGATGCCTACAGCTATCCCTTCCACCGCGAGGGACAGGGACCACTCTACCGAGGCAACCCCGCCACGGAATACAACCACAACATGGATCAGTTTGCCGTGGAGATGGTGCGCCGCTGGTATGACTACTGGCTGGAGCGTCCCGGCACCGGCACCCGTGTCAGTTCCGGCGGCGTGAAGATTGTCTTCTCCGACACCAACACCCACCATCGTGGTGAGTCGAACTACCGCATGAGCGGAGTCACGGATGCCATGCGCCTGCCCAAGGATGCTTTCTTCGCCCATTGGGTGATGTGGAATGGATGGGTGGAACCCGAGACAGCACAGACCTATATCGTGGGCCACTGGAACTACGAGGCAGGTGTTAAGAAACCCGTGTACGTCGTATCTACTGCCGATGAGGTGGAACTCTTCCTCAATGGACGTAGCCTGGGTAAGGGCGAACAGAGCTATCGCTACCTATATACCTTCCGAGACGTTGCTTTCGAGGCGGGCACACTGGAAGCCGTGGCATCCGACGGCAGTCGTCACAAGCTCCAGACTGCCGGCGAAGCCTCTCAACTGCGACTGACCGCCATCCAGAATCCCGAAGGCACGAAGGCCGACGGAGCGGATATGGTGCTCTACGAAGTGGAGGTGCTTGATGCGCAGGGCCGTCGCTGCCCCCTGGACAACCGCATGATAAACTTCCGGCTGACAGGCGAAGGAACGTGGATAGGAGGACTGGCCTCGCGCAACAATACGGCGATGCAGCGCCCGGATGACAATCGTCCGGAAGGATTGCTTGATGCTGCCGCTACGAAGAATGTTTCGGATAACTATGTGGGTGCAGAGCAACTGCCCGTGGAGTGCGGGGTGAATCGTGTCTTGGTGCGGACTACAACACATGCGGGCAAAATAATGCTTACGGCAGAGGCCGAGGGACTGGCGCCCGCAACCGCAGAGGTCCAGACTGCTGCCGTGGACATCGAGAACCATCTGCCGCAACTGACGCTCAAAGGACGACTGGGGCGCGGCGAGACACCCTCCACGCCGTCCTATCAGGAACTGGCCTATGAGATTCCCATCGCATCTGCTACAGCAGGCTTTGAGTCGGAACACGCAGTCCGTAGTTTCGACGACAACGAACTATCGGAATGGAAGAACGACGGCAGGCTCTCCACCGCCTGGATAACCTACCGCCTGAGTGAGCGCACTGCCATCGATGATATCTGCATGAAGCTCACAGGCTGGCGCTTGCGCAGCTATCCGCTGGAGATCTGTGCGGACACCACCGTCATCTGGAGCGGCGAGACAGCTCGCAGCCTCGGCTATATCCATCTGAAGCCCACGCAGAAGGTGGAGACCAGCGAAATCACCATCCGGCTGAAGGGAGCCGGACAGGATGAGGATGCCTTCGGGGGCATTGTGGAAGTGGCAGAACCTGCTGCCGGCGAACTCGACCTCTTCAAGGCCAAGAACGGAGGTGAGTCGAAGAACGAACTGCGCATCGTGGAGATCGAGTTCCTGAAGAATAAATAACCCAATCAGTCATGAGGTATAGCTGAACGCAGTCTTTTGTTATCAGGTTCTTTTCATGCCATGTCGGCATCACCTTTCTGTGCTTTGCTCACCATTCACTCTCGCCGTAGTGCATATTTTTCGCTTTGTGCATAAAAATGTGATTATGGCCTTAATTATTGCAAAATTTGTGGATGGAATATACATTTTTGTGGGCTTTTGGCTTCATTGATGTCGAAAATGATTACTTTTGCACGGAAAAACGCGACAAACGATGAAGTATGCAGACCTCCCGAAAGTAAGACTGAGTCATCTGGTGAAACCGGATGGACTGACGCTGGAAGACTGGCAGGTGATGCTGCGGATGCAGCAGGCCAGTAGAGAGGCGTTTGAGGTGTCGATAGTTAGCGAACGCTATAACCCCGGAGAATACATGGTGTTCAGTCCCTCGTCCGGCAACAGGTACAAGGTGGTATATCGTGGACCTAAGTCGCCCTGGAACTATTGCGACTGCATGGATTTCAAGACGTCGCAGCTGGGGACGTGCAAGCATGTGGAGGCGGCGCGACAGTGGATAGCTGACCACCATAAGCGTATCCACCGAGATTTGCCTGCCTATACGAGTGTGTACTTGAGCTATCGTGGCAACGACCGCAGGGTGAAGATACGCATCGGTTCCTCGGCCAGTGAGGCTTTCCGGAAACTTATCCGCAAATATTTCAGCGATTTCGATGAGTTGAAGCCCGATGCTTTTGAGGCCTTCGACACCTTCTTGCGTGAAGCACAGACGCTGGACCCAACATTCAAATATTATTCCGACGCAGAAGAATATGTGCTCGCACAGCGCGAAACCATACGGCGGCGCAAGGTGATTGCGGCGAAGTACGACGACGTGGCGCTGGACAGTCTGCTGAAGATTCCCTTGTATGCCTATCAGAAGGAGGGCGCGCGCTTTGCGGCCAAGACGGGCAGGGCTATCCTGGCCGACGAGATGGGGCTGGGAAAGACGGTGCAGTCGATAGCGGCTGCAGAGATGTTGCGTCGTGAACAGTTCGTGGAACAAGTGCTGGTACTCTGTCCGACGACGTTGAAGTATCAGTGGAAACGAGAGATAGAACGCTTCACGGGAGAGAAAGTGGTACTGGTGGATGGTACGCCGGAACAACGGCGAGAACTGCTGCAGGCGGCGGTACCTTATAAGGTAGTCTCGTACAACAGCATCAAGGAGGACCTGAAGGAACTGAAGAGCGTGGACACGGACATGGTCATCATGGACGAGGTGCAGCGCCTGAAGAACTGGAACACGCAGATTGCGAGGGCCGTGAGGCGGATACACTCCAACTACGTGCTGGCGCTGACGGGTACCCCCCTGGAGAACAGGCTGGAAGAGTTGTATAGCATCGTGGAACTGGTGGATCAGTTCCTGCTCTCGCCCTATTATTTGTTCAGAGACCGCTACCTGATGCTGGACGAGACGGGTCGGACCGTGGGCTACAAGAACCTGCAAGAGGTGCACAAGAGGCTGCGACCGGTGATGATACGTCGCAGAAAAGCTGATGTGGCCTTCCAACTGCCGGAGCGCATCGACAAGAATCTCTTGGTGCCTATGACGGCAGAACAACTGGAGTTACATAATAAACTGAAACTGCAGGCTGCGCGACTGGTGGCAAAATGGCATCGGATGCACTACCTCTCAGAGATGGACCGCAGACAGTTGCTGCTGACACTCTCGCAGATGCGCATGGCTTGCGACAGTCTGTTCGTCGTCGACGAGACGACGCGTGCCGACACGAAGGTGGAGGAGGTGATGAACATCCTCGACGAGTGCGACGAGACGACGAAGGTGGTCATCTTCAGTCAGTGGGAACGGATGATACGGCTGGTGGGACAGGAACTGGAACGGATGGATATCCCGTATGAGAGTCTGCACGGCGATATCCCGGCGAAGGAACGTGACCAGCGCGTGGACCGGTTTTGCAAGGATGCACGAGTGCGCGTGTTCCTCTCCACGGACACAGGTGGCGTGGGGCTGAACCTGCAGGCTGCTCATGTGGTCATCAACCTGGATGTGCCTTGGAACCCGGCGGTGCTGGAGCAACGTGTGGGGCGCGTACATCGAATAGGGCAACAACGAGGGGTGGAGGTCATCAATCTGATTTCTGCCGGAACGATAGAGGAGGATATGCTCTCGAAGCTGGATTTCAAAGCCTCCTTGTTCGAGGGCGCCCTGGATGGCGGAGTGGACACGGTGTACCTGGAGGGTAATAAGTTCGACACGCTCCTTGGGGGACTCAGTGGCTACCTGAACGCGGAAGATTTCTCCACGGCTGAGGCTATTGCGCAGAGCGACGAAGAGGAAGTGATACGAAAGGAACCTCTGCAGACGGAGCTGCACTTTGAGGAAGCACCACAACAGAAGGAGGAAAAGAAGGAAGAGCCCGTAGAAGAGAAAACACCGCCGACACAACCGCTGGAGGCCAACTTCCTGCGCTCGCTCTCGGAACTGATGACGGCGGACGAGCAGACAAGAGCGAGGGTGGCTGCAGTGCTGAAACAGGTGGCGGAAGGAATGGTAAAATAAGTTTATATTAAATGACTCAACAATCGCAAGCTCAGTTTCGTCGGTTTAAGGTGCGAAGCCCCCTCCGTCTCCCCCCCGGGGGGAGGGCTGCGGTTTAAGGGATTTAAGATCCGAGCAAGCTCGATGACTTGATAATAAAGGTTCATGACAGATATAAAAAACTTGGCAGACAGGAAATTACCTACCTGCGAAACTTCAGTTAAATAAGAAAAGAAACAACAAATGGATTTTAAGATTGCAGTGCTGGCCGGTGATGGCATCGGACCAGAGATCAGTGAACAGGGAGTTGCCGTGATGACGGCTGTGTGCAAACGCTTCGGTCATAAGGTGTCCTACGAATATGCTATATGTGGTGCGGCCGCTATCGAAGCGGTGGGCGACCCTTTCCCAGAGGAGACGTTCCAGACGTGCATGCGTTCGGACGCTGTACTCTTTTCGGCGGTAGGTGATCCCAAATACGACAACGACCCCACGGCCAAGGTACGTCCCGAGCAAGGCTTGTTGGCCATGCGCAAGAAGCTGGGCCTGTATGCCAATGTGCGTCCGGTGGAGACCTTCGACTGCCTGATTCACAAGTCACCTCTGAAGGACGAACTGGTGCGTGGCGCCGATTTCATCTGCATCCGCGAGCTCACGGGTGGCATGTATTTCGGAGAGAAATACCAGGACAACGACAAGGCCTACGATACCAACTATTATACCCGTCCGGAGGTGGAACGTATCCTGCGAGTGGGCTTCGAGTATGCCCGCAGAAGAAGAAAACACCTGACGGTGGTGGATAAGGCCAATGTCTTGGCCAGTAGCCGCTTGTGGCGACAGATTGCCAAGGAGATGGCACCCCAGTATCCCGATGTCACCACCGACTTCATGTTCGTGGACAACGCTTCGATGCGTATGCTGCAGGAGCCTCGCTTCTTCGATGTGATGGTGACCGAGAACACGTTCGGAGACATCCTCACCGACGAAGGTTCGTGCATCACCGGCTCGATGGGACTGCTGCCCTCGGCCAGCACGGGGGACCACACACCTGTCTTCGAACCGGTGCATGGCTCGTGGCCACAGGCCAAGGGTAAGAATATCGCCAATCCGCTGGCACAGATTCTCTCCGTGGCAATGCTCTTTGAATACTTCGACCTGAAGGAAGAGGGAAGCCTGATTCGGGACGCCGTAAGTGCGAGCCTGGATGCTAATGTGCGGACTCCCGAGATTCAGGTGGAAGGCGGCGCACACTATGGCACGAAGGAAGTGGGCACATGGATTGTGGAATATATAGGGAAAGCATGAGAAGAGGTCTTTCCTTTTGTCTGGCATTCTTGATATGTTGCTTGCCCGCGGCAGTGGCAGCACAGCAAGAAAATCAAGTTCCGGAAACGGGGCAGGGTAGGGCAGTGCTGATACGTTCGGCCTTCGAGGCGTTGGCAGCCGACAGCTTGTCGGAGGCCGAAAGGCTCTTCCGGCAGGCACTGGTGGAGGCACCGCAAGCGGCCGGTAATGAGCTGGTGTATGAACAACTGGCGGCTATCCAGGAACGGATGGGACGCGAGCAGGAGGCACTGGAAAGCTATGGCACGGCTATAGGCCTGGCTCCCACCAACCTCAACCTTCAGCTCAGCAGGGCTTCGCTCTACATGAAAATGGAACAATATGACCGGGCACGAGCAGACTACGACGCGGTACTGGCCGTAAGTTCTGACCATCCAGAGGCATTGCTCATGCGTGCGTTTATATTTCAGGAGAAACGGAGCTACAAGGAGGCGCGTGCGGACTACGAGAAGTTGTTGCGCACACAACCTGACCACGAACAGGCTATGTTGGGACTGGCGCTGACCAACGCAAAGGATCGCAGACCACGCGAGGCGTTGGATCTGGTGAATCGTTGTGTGGAACGATATCCTACACATGCTGCTGCGTATGCCCTGCGCGCTGGCTTCGAGGCGGAACGGCAACAATATGAATTGGCCGAAGCCGATTATGCCGAAGCCATTCAGCACGATTCCGAGAATGCAAGTCTCTACTTGGCACGCGCTCAGTTCCTCAACGGCTTGAATCGTACTGCTGAGGCCCGGGAGGATATCCAGCGTGCCGCCCGACTAGGGGCTTCTGCAGAGGAGATTGCCGGCGCACTGGGGATGCAGACGAAATAGGCGAGATACAAAGTACATACCTTTTTATTATGACCGGTTCCCTTTAAATGGGGGACCGGTCTTTCTTTCCACTGATATGAAAATAAGGCGCTTTGTTTTTATCTCAAGAAATGGAGTCATCGAGTTTTACTCGCTTCTTCGAGACAAGGAGAGCCTGAAGTCATCGAGCTTTACTCGCTTCACACTTGAAGAATTAGAGTCATCGAGTTTGTTCGGATCATAAATCCTTTAACCCCAGCCGAAGCAAAGACATCCATCGTTTGCATCCACTGCTTTTTTACCGGACGGCAATATTATTGTTTGACACCTGGAACAAAATCCGTTATTCTTTGTTTGAGAGCAGCAAACAAATAGTAATAATACGAGAATAAGGTGGTATGAAGAGCGGGATAAACGATAGTGGTTTGACATTAGTAGGAAAGAAAAGAAAGGATATGGTATGCAGCAAGACATGAATATACTTCTATTGATTTTTACCAGACATCAATAAAAAAACCTCAAAAATTTAGAGGATAAGGTTTTTGTACGTACATTTTGCAATGTTTTAGCTATCAGGCAGTTTGTGAAACGGGCTAAAAATGCCCGCACTTGCAGAATCCGGGTGGGTTGGGACACATATACATAAAGGCGTTTACTTAGCGCTTTGTTCTTTGGCGTTTCAAAGTCTCGCAAACATTGAATCACTATCAAAGACAAAGCAACGGTAGATGTTCACTTGGGATTATGTACAAGTGTGACCTCTGGTATATGCTGCTCTTTGGAGTTGGTATATACCATTCAGGTCCGTTTCAAGCATATATCCTTTGCGTGGGCTTCTGCGTTGCATCGTTCTTATAATTTGCGATAGGCTTATGCTTCCTCAAGCGGAGGTCTGCCATGAAAAATGTTGTTGGAAATAAACTACATACTACACAAAAATGGAGGAAATGGAGTTTTATCGAATGCTTACGTCTTTGCATAAATGTTTTTTAATTTACCAAACGACAATTATAAATTCACCAAACTGCAATTATAAATATACCAAACAGCAATTATAAATACACCAAACAGCAATTATTTCGAAATGGTAATAGAGGCGCAAAATGGAGGATGAGTGTTTGCATGGTTCAGGGAAAATAGTTCTTGGGGATGGCAAGTATAGGGTGGGGGAAAAGGGAGCTATAGTGTATTCTTTGTTCGAACATGACCGAACAAAGAAGGGGGTGTAGCCTCTTAAAACAGGGGTGGGAACCTGTTGAAAAATGGAACTATACAAGTGGTGGGGAGAGTGGTAGTTGTCTTGAATGGAGGCTGTAGAGCGAGGCTGATAAAGGTTAATATCTGAAGTTTCACGTATTAATCATGCTCAGATTATAGGACTTTTTGTTGTTGCCAACATCGACAAATTCCTCATAAATGGAATTAATTTGTAAAGAAAAATCATTCAAAATACATTTTTACATCCTAAAATACATCATAAATACATCATATTAACCAAATGAACTTTAATCATTTAACTCATCTTGAGTGTATAAATGTATGGAAAAAAATGTTCTCACGTGTGCGCGCGAGGATATTTCTCACTACCCTTACTCTCTCTTGCCGATGCATACAAATCAGATTTACCCCTCAACCGGAAACTTATTCACAACCGCCTTTATTCTCTTGCCGATGCCTACAATTCCGATTTACCTTCAACCGGA
>JAILFY010000099.1 GCA_024697285.1 Bacteroidaceae bacterium | reverse complement strand
CCCGCCGTACCCGCCCTCCCCTTTTCCCCTCCCGCCCCCCTGCCTCGACCGCCGTTCCCGCCCTCCCCTTTTCCCCTTCTGCCCCCCTGCCTCGACCGCCGTTCCCGCGCCGTTCGGCGCGGGTCCTGCTTACCTCGCCCCGCGCACCCCTGTCCTCCCCAAAACCACGCCTCCCCGCCAGCAAAAAGAAAGCTGGCGGGGAGGTACTTCTCTTATAGAATGGTGTTGTGTTGATATCTCACTAGAGGGGAACTGGCTTTTAAAGGCCAGCCAGTAGTCCGGGGGGCATGTGCGGGGCAATTCCCCCCTCGGGGGAGCTAGAGAGGGGCCGGGGGCCTTTATTCCGCCTCGCTCTGCGACACCAGTTCCTCTGTATTCAGCGACAGGGCGCCTTCCTTCACGGTCACCGTGATGGACTTCGCCACCGACGTGTCGGCGTTGGAGCGCACGGTGATGACTGCCGTGCCATCGCTGATGGCCGTCAGCATGCCGTCCGCATCCACCTTGGCCACCGCCGCGTCAGACGAGCTCCATGTCACCTGCTTCATGTTCGTGGTGGTGGGCACCATCAGGGCGAAGAGCTGGATGCTCGTGCCTACCTCCACCTGTCCGCTGCCTGCTGTCACGCCGTTGGCGGCGATGCCGATCTTCGTGGGCGGGATAGCAAAGAAGACGGAGGTGTAGGCCGTGCTGTACATCGACGTGCCGTCGTTCATCAGCAGCGCGAAGGCATAGCCCTTGTCGGCATCCATGCCGCTGGCCGTCACCGTCACTGCCAACCGTCCGCTGCCCTCGTCAGCCACACCGCTGATGGCCAGTGCCGCGGAGGTCGCTGCGCGCGTCACCGCCACTTCCTCACCGATGAAGGAGAGGGTGGAGGCGTAGCTGGTAGCCAGCGCCGTTGCCACTTCGACGGGCATCACGCGGTAGCGCACGGTGGTGGCCACGCCGTTCTGCAGCGTCATCATGCCGTCGATGTTCTCGGGGATGAAGACGATGCTCTGCACGCGGTCGCGCACCTTCTTGAAGGTGTCCATCAGCGGCAGCGTGAAAGTAGTGACGCCGTCGGCCAGCGTGAAGGTGACCTCGGTGTCGCCCACGCTTACGCTCTTGAAGAAGGCGTCGCCGTCCTTGCCCTTGTTTGTTTTCGCCATTTGACCCTCGGTGGGCCGCAATCCTGTCGGATTTTGGGCCATTTGACCCTCGGTGGCGCGCGATGACGTGAAGATGGAAGAGGGGAAGAGGGGAAGACGGAGGTTTTCAGAAGACGAGAAGTCGGGAATACAAGAATACGAGACAATACTCCTGCGTGCAGGAAGCTAGATACCCTCCGCGCTCAAAACATACGTCTTGTTTTCTTGTCTCCTTGTCTTCATGTCTTCTTGAAACTTCATGTATTCTTTCATCTTCATGTCTCCTTGACCCTCGTCTCCACCTTATATTATATATACGCGCAAGGCGATTATTTCTTGGGCACGTAGGTGAGGGAAGTTTCGCTGTTTCCGGAGACTAATTCCATTTTAGTATATATATTATTTCCTATCGTCACTTTCTTGGCATCGAGGTTAAAGCCGCACCCCCATACCCCCTCTTCCGTAGGAGAGGGGGGTGGCGGGAGAAAAGAGGGGGGACGGCTGCGCGGAGAGGGAGGGGGATCGCCGCGGACAAACCGCGGCGCACTCGACCCAAAGAAGGCAGGGAGGGGGAGAGGGGGAGAGGGAGGAGGGGAAAGGGGGGCGGCGCACTCAACCAAAAGAAGGCAGGGAGGGGGAGGAGGGGGAGGCCGGGGGCAACGGGGCGCGGCGCTGTCAAAAAAAGAAGGCAGGGAGGAGAAGGGGGAGAGAGGCCGGGGGGGAAGATAGAAACACGTATATACGTATGGGGCAACACGTATATACGTATTCACAAAGATGTATATACGTGGGAGGAAGATGTATATACGCGGGAGAAAGAAAGGAGAAAGGATTGCGAGGGGAGGGGCTTTTACGGGCAGGACCCCCTGCCTGACGGAAGGGAAACTACGGCTTTATATGGCTTTCGAACATATAATAAACAGGAATGGAGGAGGGGTGATGATCAGGAATATTGAAATGATATATTTAAGGGCAGGACCCCTTCCTGACGGAAGGGGAACTACGGCTTTATATGGCTTTCGAACAGGGATTTTGCTGGTCGGCGCCATCCCCATTCTCCGGCTCGGGGGAGGTAGAGAGGGGGGTAGACGCTCCCTCATCCAATGCTCCCTCATCCAATGCTCCCTCATTTAACGCTCCCTTATCCAATGCTCCATCAACCAACGCTCCCTCATCCAATGCTCCATCATCCAACGCTCCCTCCGCATGTATCCACTCGGTGAATGTGACGCCCATGACTTGCTTGAAGGCGGAGCTGAAGGTTTTGTAGCTGCGGAAACCACATTGACCGGTTAGCTCAATGGCCTTGACGGCCCGCTTGTCTATCTGTGCGTCCTTGTAGAGGGATATGAAATAATCGATGCGCAGGTTATTGATAAAGTTGTTATAGGTCAGGCCCATGCACGCAAAATATTGACTCAGATAATAACGGTTGGTGCCCATGCGCTTGGCCAGCTGGTTGAGAGTGGCATCGTGTTGCAGATAGAAATGTGCATCGATACAATACTCTTTCAACAACTGCTGCAGTTTGAGTTGCACGCGGTCGGGAAGTTCGGATGCACGGACAGCGGGATCCCCCATATCGCCTTTCAGCGAGGCACGTTTCTCTGCAGCGTCTTCTGTCGACTCATCGAGCGTAGGCAACGTCTCCACGCGCCATACCAGAGCGATAAAAAATATGATATCGGCCACCTCTATGAGGATCTCGTTGACGAGGCTGCCGCTGGAGACACCATAGATAAATGTGGTGATCAAGAAGGCAGCCATCACGTAGAAGGTGTTTCGCACCTCCTTGTGCTCCAGGTCGGCATAGTTGTCGAGCAGCCAGCGGTCGTACTGCCGGAGAGCCCTCACAAAGAAAAAAAGGATGCAGAAGGCGAAGAGAGCGGAGGAGAAGAGACAGGCAACGGAGAATCTGCTACCCGTGTAGAACTTTAGCACGAGATCGATGAGGGACAGCACCTCGAAGAATACCACGTTCCACAACGAGCGCCTGCGGTCCTGGAGCATGACCAGCATCGTACAGAGGAGGGGGGGCTGAATAAACAGGATGTCTAAGGTGAAGCAGAGCATACGGCTCTGGGGAAAGATGTCGTTGGCTGGAGCAAAATAAAATAGCAGCCACCATATATGACTGCTAGCGATGGAAGCAAGAAGGCCGGCAGTCCAGCGGCGCAGGCGCAAGGAAGGAGTGATCTCGGTGGAGAAGGCGTTGATGCGACGCAGCAGCAGATAAAGGCTTGCCAAAAAAGCCAACATGATGGTTCCTCCATAGAAGATGAAGAAGAACATGCTGCCTAAAGTATATTGTTGCTCCATGATTGATTTTATTTCGGGCGCAAAGATACAAAAAAAATGAAACAAGAGTTTCAAAGAGGACATATTTATTATTAAAGTGGGGGAAAAAGGCCCACCAACCGGCTCCCCCAGGGGGGAAGGACTGGCTGGTGCGGCCCCACTATGGGGAGCAAGAGGGGGGGAGGTTGCAGCGCGCTGCAACATACGGGACAGAAGGAGGAGGAGGACAGAAGAAGGGAGGAGGGAGGAGGGGAGGAGGGAGGAGGTTGCAGCGACGCTGCAACATACGGGACAGGAGGAGGAGGAGGACAGAAAGGGGGGGAGGGAGGAGGGAAGAAGGAGGAAGGGGAACAAAAAAAGCAGCCGTTGGGCTGCTTTTTTGGGATATTCTGAACAATTCTTGTGAAGAGGAGGAGACTCGAACTCCCACGTCATAATCGACACTACCCCCTCAAAGTAGCGCGTCTACCAATTCCGCCACCTCTCCATTAATGAAGTCGAAAGACTCAGCTTCTCTGTGCCCAGAACAGGACTCGAACCTGCACGTCTCTCAACACTCGCACCTGAAACGAGCGCGTCTACCATTCCGCCACCTGGGCTTGCAGTAGATACCGCTTGGGTCTTTACTCTCGATGTTTCAGAGCGGCAAACGAGACTCGAACTCGCGACCCCGACCTTGGCAAGGTCGTGCTCTACCAACTGAGCTATTGCCGCATGAAACTTGTTCAGAATATCAATGAGCGTTGCAATCGTTTCTTGATTGCGGGTGCAAAGGTACAGCTTTTTCTTGAACTGACAAATGTTTTGGGTATTTTTTTTCGCAAAAAGTGCAATTTTCTCTAAAATGATGCCAAAAGAGACTGTTTTTGCTCAGATAAAGGAGCAAGAAGAGGACGAGGGGTGTCAGTCCATGCGGTCGCGATAATCCTTATAGGAATATTCACGCAGGAGCTGGAGAGTGCCGTCGAGGTGCTGCAGAACGATGCTTGGATGATGGATGCCATTGAAGGTGGTGGTCTTCACGGTGGTGTAGTGTATCATATCCTCGAAGACGATTTGCTGGCCCACCTCCAGCGGTTGGGGAAACAGCCATGTTCCCATGAAGTCGCCCGAGAGACAGGAGTTGCCCCCGAGGCGATAGGCAAAGGCAGCAGGCTCTTGAGCGGAAGCGGGGTGCTCCGCCGAAGAATCCGCGGACTCTTGAGCGGAAGAGGCATGCATCTCCGCAGCCGCGGGCTCCTCCTCCCTGAGCACAGCGCCACGCACGACAGGATGATAGGGCATCTCCAGACAGTCTGGCATGTGGCAGGTGAAGCTGACATCGAGGATGGCGGTTTTGATGCCATGGTTCTCCACGACGTCCACGACGCTGGCCACGAGCGGTCCCGTCTGCCAGGCGAAGGCGCTTCCGGGTTCCAGAATCATCTTCAGATGGGGCCAGCGCTCATGGAACGACTGAAGAGTGGCGACGAGGAGGTCGGTGTTGTAGCCCTGACGCGTCATCAGATGTCCGCCACCGAAGTTGATCCAGCGCAAGTGCGGGAACCAAGCGGCGAACTTATCTATAATATGTACGAGCGTACGCGCAAAGGACTCGGCGCTGCTCTCGCAATGACAATGGATGTGGAAACCCTCGATGTCCGCAGGGAAGTCGGCGGGCGAGGGGAGGTCCTGTGGGAGCACTCCGAAGCGCGAGCCTGGGGCACAAGGGTCGTAGAGCTCCGTCTCTATCTCGCTGTACTCTGGATTCACCCGCAGGCCCAGCGACACCGGATGAGCCACGGCGCCGGCAGCCGCCTGCTGGTTCCACTGACGCGCCGCAGGCGCAAAGCGCCGGTACTGCGAGAGGCTGTTGAAGGTGATATGCGAGGAGCAGCGGAGGATGGTGGGGAAGTCCTTCTCGGTGTAGGCCGGACTGAAGGTGTGGGCCCAGGAGCCGAACTCCTCGGAGGCCAGCAGCGCCTCGTCCGGCGAGGACGCCGTGGTGTGGCTGATATACTCGCGGAAGATGGGAAAAGTCTTCCAGAGCGCGAAAGCCTTGAAAGCAAGGATGATCTCGGCGCCCGAGCGCTGGGCCACCTCGCTGATGAGAGCGAGGTTGCGGCGCAGGCGGGCTTCTTCAAGAAGATAATAAGGAGTCTGCATGGGGGAAAGTTTTACTGAAATCGGTCATCAGGCCAAGCTGTACGATTTCTTATGATTCGAGGTTCCTTTAACCGACCGGATTGGGTTAAAGGCCAATGTTCTCTATCTGTTCCTTGCGGATGGTGAGGTCAAGCAGCTGCTGACGAGTGCCATTGAAGATGTTACAGTCCACCACGTCCTGCACCTGTTGTCCCACGCCGTCGACATGTCCGGCGTCGGTATATTGCCAGAAGGTCCACTTACCCTTGTATTCCAGTTCATTCACGTAGTAGTGTGCAATCCAGTAGGGGTAGTCGTCGAAGATGGTGTCGTTGAGGTTCTCCATCTTGAAGCGGTAGCCGGTGTAGATGATGGGCTTGACGCCATAGTGTTGCTCCACGACATCGAGCCACTGCTTGACGGCCCGCTGCAACTTCTTCTTGGACAGCGAGCCCCTGGTCTCGACGTCGAGCACAGGCGGAAGGTCGCCCGGCTCGAGGTGCACCTGCCGGAGGAAGAAACGAGCCTGCTGGCGGGCGTCGGTGCGTGGGCTGAAGAAATGATAGGCTCCGCGCAGGATGTCGTTCTGCCGGGCCTGGTAGAAGTTCTCGTTGAAGTTAGGGTCGATGAGGTCTGTACCCTCGGTGGCCTTGATGAAGACGAAGCGGATCGGTTGGCCATTGATGTCGGAGTTGCGCAGGAGGTCCCATCTGATGTTGTCCTGATAGCGACTGATGTCGATCCCCCTGACCTCAAAGCCATCGGGGTTGATGCCCTCGCCATAGATAGCATTCCAGCGGAAGGAGAAGGGGTCCACGAAGGTCGTTTTGAGGAAAAAGATATAGGCCACCACGGCCAGCACTATGCCGGCCGCGATGATCCAAAGGGGGTATCTGCGCACAAGGGCAGAAGACTTTCTACTGGAGCGTCTTCTGCCCTTGGCACTACGTTTCTTTTTCTTATCAGGCTTGTTCAAGCTGCAGGGTCTTTGTGGGTTGGTCGCAGACCTCGGTGGGGCCGAAGTACTGGATGGGACCGGGATAGACATAGCTTGTCTTCTTGGCCCACTCGGCGCGATGAGCTGCGAAGAACTTGAAGGGAGCGCCATCCAATTCCACGAGGGCCTTGCGGATAACAGGCTTGTCGGCACCGTTGCGGCGCTCGATGTTCATCATCATGGTGATGGGCACACCGCCGGCCACCCATTCGGAAGCAGGTGCCGTGGTGTTCTTGACGATGCTCATGTAGCCCGTCTTGCCGGCAGCGATCAGGCGGCTGGCATTGTAGCCAAGGCTGTAGCAGTAGTCGGCATCGTAGTTAGAGGGAGCTGCACAACGGCCCTCGTAGCCGAAGAAGTGGTGCTGTGTGGCGAACTTGGGAGCACGTTTGGTCTCCTTCAGGCGATCGGCCACCATGCGGCTGAGCAGTTTCTCCGTCTCGATGAGACTCACCTGGACGTTGCCGTGGGGGTCGCGTTCCAGGCAGAGCTGACGAGCCACATCCTCGGGCAGGCTCTCGAGTACAGCGAGGTTCTCCTTGGCGATGGTGCGCTTGACGTAGGCAATCTGCTCCTCGGCATCGGGGAACACGCGGGGTTCACCCGTGACGGGGTCTGTGAGCACCTCGTTGAGTTCCTTGATAAGCTTCTTGATGGCGGGGATGAACTCGATGAGACCCTCTGGGATGAGGACAGTGCCGTAGTGGCAACCCTCGTCGGCACGTGCTGCCACGATGTCGGCGATGTAGTTCACCACATCGTCGAGGCTCATCTCCTTGGCTTCCACCTCCTCGCTGATCAGACAGATGTTAGGCTGAGTCTGGAGGGCACATTCCAGAGCGATATGGCTGGCGGAACGCCCCATCAGCTTGATGAAGTGCCAGTATTTGCGGGCGCTGTTGCAGTCGCGCTGGATGTTACCGATGAGTTCGCTGTAGGTCTTGCAGGCAGTGTCGAAGCCGAAGCTGGTCTCTATCTGCTCGTTCTTCAGGTCGCCGTCAATGGTCTTGGGGCAACCGATGACCTGCACGCCATACTTCTTGGCAGCATAGTATTCAGCCAGGACGCAAGCGTTGGTGTTGCTGTCGTCGCCACCGATGATGACCAGAGCCTTGATGTTCAGTTCACGCAGGATCTCGATACCTTTCTCGAACTGCTCGGTTTTCTCCAGCTTGGTGCGGCCGCTGCCGATGATGTCGAAACCACCGGTGTTGCGGTAATCATCGATGATGTCGGAGGTCAGCTCCATATAATTATGGTCCACCAGACCGCCGGGGCCGAGGATGAAGCCATAGAGTTTGCTGGCAGGGTTGATGCTCTTGACGCCGTCGAAAAGGCCGCTGATGACGTTATGACCGCCAGGAGCCTGGCCGCCGCTGAGGATGACACCCACATTGATGGGCTCGCTGGCCTGGGCAGCGCCGGGCACGAACTCGATGACGGGCAGTCCGTAGGTGTTGGGGAACAGTTCCTTGATTTTAGCTTGGTCGCCTACACTCTGGGTGGCGGCACCTTCTTTGGCAACCACAGGACCCTGGAGGGCCTTAGGCAGCTTGGGCTGATAGGCAGCCCGGGCAATTTGCAATGCGCTCTTACTCATTAGAGGAAAGATTTATTAATTAATTTGGTTGTGATGATTGTGTCGTGAAACGAACGGAGGGGCGAAGTGGCTGAGGGAGCACTGCTACTCCTTAAAAACGGTTGCAAAGATACCGCCTTTCTGTCAAATAAACAAATTTGCCTCCCTTTTTCTTGGTGAATTACAAAGAAAAAAGTACTTTTGCAGCCGAAATGAAAAGTGAGGATTCCATTTTCGACCGCACCGAACGCCTCGTTGGTTCCGAAGGGCTGCAAGCACTGTCCACCGCTAAAGTAATCATTTTTGGAGTGGGCGGCGTGGGCAGTTGGGCTGCCGAGGGACTGGTGCGCAGCGGGGTAGGGGAGCTCACGCTGGTGGACAGCGACAGCATCTGCGCCACAAACGTGAACCGACAGGCCCCGGCCACCATCAAGACCGTGGGGGAGGTGAAAGTAGAAGCCATGAAATCAAAGCTTTCGGACATCAACCCGAAAGTGAAGATACAAGCTTTGCAGGAACGCTACACCGCGGCCAACAGAGAGCGCTTCCACCTGGAGAGCTACGATTACATTATCGACGCCATCGACTCGCTGGACTCCAAGCTCGACCTGATACTCTATGCCACATCATTGCCCAAGCATGTAAAGTTTTTTTCTTCCATGGGTGCTGCCCTGAAATTAGATGCCACTCAGGTACGTGTGGCGGAGTTCTGGAAAGTGGAAGGATGTCCTCTGGCACGTGCCCTGCGGCAGCGTATGAAGCGGGCTCACCTCTTTCCGGCGCGTAAGTTCCAGGTCGTCTATTCCCCCGAAGGCCGACCCGCCACAGCCTCGGCTCCCGCTGCCGGGAGGAATGCCGAGCCGACGCCCAACGGATCCATGGTACACGTGACGGCCGTATTCGGTTTCACCTTAGCAGGAATGGTCATCCAGGACCGCATCGCTTCCATAAACCATTAGACAAGCATGATCATGAGAAAAATACTCCTGCTCACTGCCGTAGTTGCATGGTCGAGCCTCGTCTTAGCACAGGACGACCTTACGGGACGTATCTACTCCAACAGCAATATCTTCCAGAGTATACTCAACGAGGCCTCGCAGGATATCGTTGAACAACAGGCCAAGAAGAGAAGCGAGGCCTACGCGGCTGCTGAGAAGAAAGCCGGCCGGAAACTCACCGCCGCCGAGAAAGCCGCTATCGACAAGGAAAAGAAATTTGTGAGCGAAGAGGACCTGGCCAAGGCCAAGATGATGACAAAAGCCCTCGCCATGGGCATCAAAGTGGAGTTCGTAAGCGCCTCAAATATGGTGATGTACATGAATGTTCAGGTGGACGATGCTGCATTGAAGGCGGCGGGCGTACCCTGGTTGAAGCGCAAAGCCATCAAGGCCTCTGTGTCCCTGATGCCCAAGAGCCAGGAAGGGAAATATATCCGCAAGGGGTCGCTCGTCATCGTAGATCCCGACGACGAGCCCGACACGCTGCATGTCAGTTCCGACGGAAAACAACTCTACGGTTTGTACGAAAAGACGAAGTTCGTGCTGACGCGCACCCGCTAGTCCTCCAGGAGGGCACGCCGAAGAGGCTCTTGGCCGAAGGCGCTGGCTCCGCCAGAAGTGAAATCCTACACCTTTTAATATATATATATATGACACTCATCCTCGGATTACTCATCCCCCTACTCGGAACCATGCTTGGTTCCGCTTTTGTGTTCTTCATGAAGGACGACATGTCCCCTCGTGTGCAGAAGACCCTGCTCGGCTTCGCCTCCGGAGTGATGGTGGCCGCCTCGGTATGGTCGCTGCTCATCCCCGCTATGGATATGTCGGGCGGGGAGAATGCCTTCTCCGTGGTGCCAGCCGCCGTAGGTTTCCTGCTTGGAATGGGGTTCCTGCTTCTGCTGGACGAGCTGACGCCCCACCTTCATCTGGGTTCCGACCACCCAGAGGGTCCGCGTTCGCACCTCTCTCGCACGGTGATGCTCGCCCTTGCGGTGACCATCCACAACCTGCCGGAGGGCATGGCCGTAGGTGTCGTCTTTGCGGGAGCCACGCAGGGTGCTGCAGGTCTGTCGTTGGCGAGTGCGGTGGCAGTGTCGTTGGGTATAGCTATTCAGAACATCCCGGAGGGTGCCATCATCTCCATGCCGATGCGTGCGGAGGGTAACTCCCGTTGGCGTTCCTTCCTCATTGGCAGTCTCAGTGGGGCGGTGGAGCCGCTGGGAGGGTTGGCAGTCGTCTTGTTGGCATCGCTGCTCACACCCATCCTCCCGTATATGCTCGCCTTTGCGGCGGGAGCTATGTTTTATGTGGTGGTAGAGGAACTGATACCGGAGGCTTCCAGCGAACCGCACTCTAATCTGAGTACGATTGGGTTTGCGGGGGGATTTGTGCTGATGATGGTGATGGATGTGGTGATGGGGTAGGGAGATACATTGCCAAATAGGACCCCTTCCTGACGGAAGGGGAACTACGGCTATGGATGGATGAAGGTTGAAGGTTTCAAGTTGCAGAGATGCACTTTCTATCAAAGTAACCTCTTTTACATACTATTTGGACGCCTCACCAAAAATTCATGTAGTATATAGTTTATTTTGAACAACATTTTTTCTGAACAGATATTATCTGTAGGATTACTTGTCGATTTTGGCAAGACCACCTTCGGAGGTTTCTTTGTAGAGAGAAGGGATGTCGTGACCGGTTTGTTTCATGACACGGACGATGCGGTCGAAGGAGACACGGTGCTGGCCGTCGGAGAGGGAGGCGTAGAAATTGGCGTCCAAGGCACGGGCAGCGGCGAAGGCGTTGCGCTCGATGCAGGGGATCTGCACCAAACCACATACCGGGTCGCAGGTCATGCCCAGATGATGCTCAAGCCCCATCTCGGCCGCATATTCTATCTGCGCCACGGAACCTCCGAAGAGCTGGCAGGCAGCGGCAGAGGCCATGGCACAAGCCACGCCTACCTCGCCCTGACAACCCACGTCGGCGCCGGAGATGGAGGCGTTGTGCTTCACCAGGTTCCCGATGAGCCCCGCCGTGGCCAAGGCATTGAGGATGCGTTGTTCGGAGAAGTTATGATTGTGGAAGAGATGATAGAGCACAGCAGGCAGTACGCCGCAGGAACCACAGGTAGGAGCCGTGACGATTCGTCCGCCGGAGGCATTCTCCTCGCTCACGGCCAGCGCATAGGCATACACCAGTCCGGAACTCTGCAGGCTGGCCTTGTAGCCCTTGGCCTTAGTGTAGTAGACGGGAGCTTTGCGCTGCAGTCCCAGCGGACCGGGCAGCACTCCTTCGTGGTCGACACCCCGTTCCACGGCCTCGCACATCACCACCCATACCTCGTGCAGGTAGTCCCATAGCCCCTCTCCCTCGCACTGTTTCACATATTCCCAGAACGTGTGGCCACTCTCCTGGCACCACTGGATGATCTCCTGCATCGTCTGGAGCGGATAGAGATTGGTATCGGCGTCCTCTGCCTCAGCCCCTTCGGAGAGCGCTCCTCCGCCGATGCTGAAGACGGTCCACGGGTCGTGAGACTCGCCAGCTGCGTCCAGACAGACGAACTTCATGCCATTGGGGTGGAAAGGAAGAGATATCTTAGGTTCCCAGATAATGGTGACAGGCGCCGTGGGTTGCAGGACTTGCTGGATGGCAATGTCGGTCATGTGGCCGCGGCCTGTAGCTGCCAGACTACCATAGAGCGTAACCTCGAAAGCGGCGGCCTCGGGGTGGCGCTCCAGATAAATCTGTGCGGCCATCTGAGGACCCATGGTGTGGGAGGACGAGGGGCCGATGCCGATGCGGTATAATTCGCGTAGTGATTCCATAAATTATTAAGAAAAAGATTCGTTGATTGTGAGGGTCAACGCCCGGATATGGCAATTCCTCTAGAATCGAGTTTCCACTGGATATCAGTCCTCCGGAACGAGGTTGAGATAAGGATTGTTGTTGCGTTCGAAAGCAGCGTTGGTCCGCGGACCATGGCCGGGATAGATGGTGACGTCATCGGGCAGGTCGCGCAGCAGTCGCCGGAGCGAACGGATAAGGTCCCAGTGGTTGCCGCCGGGGAAGTCGGTGCGGCCGATGCTCATCTGGAAGAGGCTGTCGCCCGAGAAGAGCACGTGCTCCGACTCGCAGTAGAAGCAGACGCCGCCAGGGGTGTGGCCCGGAGAGGATATCACGGTGAGTTGATGGTTTCCGAACGGGATGACACTCTCGGGCGTGATGACATCGCCGGCAGGACCCGTGGGACAACTCATCGCGTGGCCCAGGATGGCCCGCATCTGACCTGGAGCGTCGTTGAAGAGCGGCAGGTCGGCCTCCGGACAGCGGGCGGCGAGGCCGTAGCGCTCGTGGAGAAAGGCGGCGCCCCAGAGGTGGTCGAAATGACCATGGGTGAGCAGGTGGGCTACAGGTCGCAGCTCCTGCAGGTCGATATAATCGCTAATGGCAGCTTTCTCCTCGTCGTAGAGTGCACCGCAATCGATGATGACAGCCTCGAGGGTGTCGTCGCTGACGACATAGCAATTCTCTCCAAGAGGATTAACAGGAAAGGTCTTGACAGTGAGCATCGTATGGATGAAAATTAGGGAGAAGGGCGATCAGAGTTGGACGTAGACCACCTTCTTGGTCTGGAAATACTCCTCGGTGAAATAGTCGGAGAGGGAGGTGATGATCTTCTCGGAGCGTACGGCCCCCGCCTCGTGTTCGAGCTCGCCGCCCTTGAGGGCGATGAGCCCGTTGGGCAGCGCGTTCTGGCACTGCTGGGAGATGTGGCGGCGGGAGATCTTCACGAGGTCCGCCAGCGGCATCACGGCCCGACTGACGACATAGTCGAAGCGGGCGGGCAGCAGCGAAGGGTCGGCGGGCACCTCGGCTGCGCCTTTCTTCAGCTTCTTGGGGTTCGGGACGTACTTGATCTCCTCGGCACGGGCGTGCTGGGTGGTCACGTTCTGCAGGCCCAGGGCGCTGATGACCTCGTTGCAGACGCGTATCTTCTTGCCGATGGAGTCCACGAGGTGGAACTGCACCTCGGGAAAGTAGATGGCGAGAGGGATGCCTGGGAAGCCGCCACCGGTGCCGAGGTCCAGCACACGGGTGCCGGGACGGAAGGTGGTGAAGAGGGCGATGGCCAGGGAGTGGAGCACGTGGTGCTCGTAGAGGTTGTCGATGTCCTTGCGCGAGATGACGTTGATCTTCGCGTTCCACTCGTGGTAGAGCTCGTCGAGCATCGCGAACTGCCGCAGCTGCTCGTCAGTCAGCGTCTTGAAGTATTTCTTTACACTCTCCATAGTCAATTGTCAGTTCGGTAAGTCCCTGCTCGTAGGGCGCAATCTCGTAGGGGTTGTAGACAAAGGTGATTTCGTCCTCGCCGAGTGCGAAATTCTCAGAGGCGAACATCTCCGTCTGGTACAGGTAGCCCTTCTCCCGCAGCTCATTGATGTCCTTCGCGCCAGTCTTTTCGATCAGTTTCTCTTCCAGCAGACCGTTCAGCCGCTGTTGGTAGCCGGGAGTGAATACGTCGGCGAGTGTCAGCAGGCGTCCTGTCTTGTTGTCGAAGTTCATCAGCAGGCGCTGGCTGATGCCGTGTGCACCGCCCTCGTAGTAGTCTAACTCTGCTGTGTAGACCGTTACGCCTTGCCGGCCCTGTGCAGCCTTCCCCGTCAGATTATAGTGGTACTCATACCATGAGCGCTTGTTCAAGTCGTTACGGTCATCACGGTAAAGCGGCGCAATATTGCGGCGGTAGCTCTCGGTATAGGCGCTGGCAAACGAGTCGGCAGCCGTCTGCAGGTTCCCGGCCTCCAGGTCGAGCAACTGGCGTGCCAGCGCCTCGTTGACAGCCTTGGCCCGCTCGCCCTGATTCTCAACGGCAGCGTCCAGCGTCAGTTGAACCTTACATTGAGGAGCGCCTTCCTCAGATGTTATGGCAACGGTTTTCTCCGAGCTGACGGTCTCGAATGCCATTTTTTCGATGCTGCCGGAACTGCATGATACCAGTGCCGCTGTCAGCAATACGAACAGTTTCTGTCTTGTAATTCTCATTGTTTGTTGATAATTGGCGCAAAGATACGAAACTTTTTCGAGAACAGCAAGCGAAAAGCCTAAAAAAGTCGGAATCGGTGGTTCTATTATCAAAAAAAGAGGATGTGCCATTGCTGACATATCCCCTTGTCTTGAGCCTCTTGTCGGATTCGAACCAACGACCCCGAGATTACAAATCACGTGCTCTGGCCAACTGAGCTAAAGAGGCGGGTGGGCAAGCGGTCTGCATCGCGCCGCTACAACCAAGTACCTTTGCTACGTTCCCGTCCTGG
>JAILFY010000068.1 GCA_024697285.1 Bacteroidaceae bacterium | reverse complement strand
CCTCTACGTCTGGAATCTCCGCACCCGCCGCCTCGACCACATCCTCAACTTCCAGTCCCAGGTGCCCCACGAGTTCGAGGATATCGCGCCCCACGGCCGCGACCTTCTGCTGCAGACCAACGGCACCGGAGTCATCCGGCTGCGGCCGCGCAAATAGGAAGACTCCCCTATCCCACCAGCGCTGCACCGACAGCTGCTTCAATAGCCCTTACTTTTCCCTCAGACCAACCATAAAAGTCCCTTTCCCATTATGAAAAAGACCATAAGACGAATTGGTGCCCTGCTGGCAGTATTATGCCTCGGCGGCCTCAGTTATGGACAGACGCAGATAGACCTGAGCGGCACGTGGAGCTTCGCCCTCGACCGCGAGGGAACGCTCTCGGCAGCCGACACCTTCACCGACACCATCCTCCTGCCAGGAACCACCGACACCAACCGCAAGGGCGACGCCCTGCAGTGGAGGGGAGAGACCACCCACCTCTCGCGCCGCTTCAGCTACAAGGGACGTGCGTGGTACAGCCGGGAGGTCACCGTCCCTGAGAGCTGGCAGGGCAAGACCGTCGCCCTGACGCTGGAGCGCACCAAGCCCGCGGAGGTATATGTCGATGGTCAGAAGGTGGGCTCGTCCAACCTCATCTCCACGCCTCAGATCTACGACCTCAGCGGCAGCCTCACTCCCGGCACCCACCGGTTGACCATCCTCGTGGACAACGGCAGCGGAGTGCCTACGCAGCTCTATGCGAACAGCCACGCCTACACCGAGCACACCCAGACCAACTGGAATGGTATCATCGGGCGCATCACCCTCTCCACGGAGCAGCCGCAGCCCATCGTACCCACCGTCGTGCACCCCGACTTCCGCGACTTCCACATCCAGGGGCAGCACTTCTACGCCAACGGCCACCGCCTCTTCCTCCGCGGCAAGCACGACGCCTGTGTCTTCCCGCTGACGGGCCACGTGCCGATGGACGTCGACTCATGGCGCAGCTACTTGGGCACCTGCGTCCGCTATGGGCTTAACCACGTCCGTTTCCACTCCTGGTGTCCACCCGAGGCGGCCTTCGTGGCAGCCGATGAACTCGGCATCATCCTCCAGCCCGAATTGCCGTTCTGGGGGGACTTCGACTCCAAGGATTCCCTCTTGATGGCCTTCCTCCATCAGGAGGGCGAGAATATCATCCGCACCTACGGCCACCACCCCTCGTTCCGGATGATGGCCCTCGGCAACGAGCTCTGGGGTGACATCCAGCAGATGGCAGCCTTCGTGGAGGACTTCCGTGCCCTGGCGCCCGACAAGTTCTTCACCTTCGGCTCCAACTACTACC
Source organism: Bacteroidaceae bacterium (assembly GCA_024697285.1). GTDB lineage: Bacteria > Bacteroidota > Bacteroidia > Bacteroidales > Bacteroidaceae > Physcousia. The sequence goes on along the minus strand of JAILFY010000068.1, from coordinate 1,387 downwards.
TCGGCTACCAGGGGGTGAAGCAGGGTATGGACTATTTCACCACCTGCCGCGTGGGCGCAGAGGGTTGGGGCGGCTACGGCACCCACATCCGCGGCTCGTTCTCCTTTGCCGACGCGGAGGATGGCGGCATCATCAACCATTTCCACCCGAATGCAAAGATGAACTTCGAGGAGGGTTGTTCCCTGACCACGGTGCCCGTCATCTCCCACGAGACGGCGCAGTTCCAGACCTATCCCGACTATGCCGAGATAGGGAAGTACAAGGGCGTCCTCACCCCCTGTAACCTCGAGACCTTCCGCGACAAGCTGCAGCAGGCGGGGATGCTGGATCAGGCCGAGGCCTTCCATCGCGCCAGTGGACAGTGGTCGCTGCGACTCTACAAGCAGGATATCGAGATGGACCTGCGCACACCCAACATGGCTGGATTCCAGCTGCTGGACCTGCAGGACTACCCGGGACAGGGCTCGGCCTACGTCGGCATCCTCGATGCCTTCATGGAGACGAAAGGGCTGTGCACCGAAGAGCAATGGCGTCAGTGGTGCTCGCCCGTCGTGCCCCTGCTGGTGGCCGACAAATACTGCTTCTCCAACGACGAACGACTGACCGCCAAGGTGCAGATAGCCAACTACAGCGGCCAGAGCCTGCAGGGGAAGACCCTGCGCTGGAGTCTGGGGCAGCAGAGCGGAACCGCGGCAGTGCCCGACGGCGAGGGACTCATCGATGTCGCTGACCTGGACTGCGACCTCTCGGCCTTCCGCCAGCCCACGAAGTTGCTGCTGACACTGGCCATCGAGGGGACGGAAGGCAGCAACACCTACGAGCTGTGGGTGTATCCCGCCAGCGACGAGCTGGACAGGATGAAGAAGAAAGTCATCATCACACGGACACTCACTGACGAGGTGATGCGGAAGCTGGAACGCGGCAAGCGCGTGCTGCTGATGCCCGACAGCACGGACATCTGCGTCGGAGGACTGTTCCAGACCGACTACTGGAACTACCGGATGTTCAAGACCGTGGCCGAGAACAACAAGCGCGTCGTCTCGCCGGGCACCCTCGGCATCCTCTGCGACCCGCAGCACCCCCTCTTCCGCCTCTTCCCCACCGAGGAGCACTCCAACTGGCAGTGGTTCCCCGTGGTCAAGAACAGCCATCCGATGATGCTCGACAATACGAGCAGCGCCTACCGTCCGCTGGTGCAAGTGATAGACAACATCGAGCGCAACCACAAGCTCGGCCTCGTCTTTGAGTTCTCCGTAGGCAAGGGCAAGCTGCTGGTGGTGATGTCCGACCTGGAGCGCGCCGCCGCATACCCCGAGGGCCGCGCCTTCTACACCTCCCTCCTCCACTACATGCTCTCCGCGGATTTCGCTCCCCAGACCCGCATCAC
>JAILFY010000036.1 GCA_024697285.1 Bacteroidaceae bacterium | reverse complement strand
CTTTTAAGGTTATTCACTTGTGCCTCATTCGGCACGTTCTCAATTCTCGTACTTGTCTTTGTCAACTCTCCGAGCGTAAAGTGCTCGGAGAGTAACATCTTCTTATCGCTGCTTGCGCAGCATTCTTCATTCTTCATTTTTAATTCTTCATTCTTCATTCTTCATTCTTCATTTTTATCTACATTATTTCATGCAACACCTTTTTGTACTTCCCCTGCTTCTGGCGTTCTATGAATCCATGCTTGACCCATCGCTTACACTGCTGACGTGCAGTAGTATCTTCGAGATCGAGTATCGCCATGACATCTTTGGTAGTAAAGGTTTCGGGCAGGTCACGATATGCATCAGCATTCTTGGTATTCCTACGTCTGGGCACATACTCCCGCTCCGCATTTTCCCACGAGTCTTGCAGCATCTGACCGAAGAAGTGGTCTTGGAAGTAGATGACCGTGTCGTACATCAAGGTGGCGAACTTCAGGTCGTCATCAGTGACGGTCAGCATGCCCGTCTTCTTGAAGGTGTCGTACTCACGCGCCAGGATGCGAGGCACCGTGAACCATGTGGCATAGAACACCGCACGTTTGCGGAGGTAGTCCAGCACCAGGTCGTTGGCGGCTTCCGCCTCCTCGGCCGACATCTCGCAGAGCGTATACACATGGTCCACCAGCCGCTCCAGCGGCAGTTCGCCATGCAGCTGTTCGAACTTAAAGCCCCACTGCTTCATCCGCTCGTTGGCCTGCCAGTCCATGTTGTGCTTGCGCACCATCTTAAACTGGTTGCGCTCCATCTGGAAGATGGCAACACGCGAGCACAGACCATCGTTGATGTTGCGCAGCGTGAACTTCTTGTGCAGCGACACGGTTGTGCCTGTAGTAACCGAGTTCCAGTACACCGGCAGGATGTCGTTGATAGAGTCGTTGTTGGCATAGTCCACACCCGACAGCTCGTTGTGGAACGCTTTCAGTTCCAAGTCGTGCTTGCCTATCCAGGCACCACCGCTCTGTGCCGAAATACTCGAGTCCAGCTCCGAGTCGAACATATACAGATGCAGGGGCATCACCTCGCCGTTCACCTCCTCCTTGGCCCGTTTCAGACGTCGGAAGAAGATGTTGTTCGACGTCTTGGTCGGCAGATAGCGAATCATGCCCTCGGGCTCCACCAAGGCGTCAGCCTTCTGGGCTTTCGACGAGGTGCCACGCTTCTTCTGCTCCGTCTTATAGCGCGTCTCAGCCAGTCGCACCTCCTGATCCTGTGCCCGCATCGATGCCATAATCTGGTCGTCCAGTGCCTTGGCAAACGACTTACCCGAGGCAGGATAGCCAATGATGAGCACCTGCGGATTCATGCGCTGCATGCTGTCGTCGAAGTGCTTGTACCAGCAGCGCGTCAGCAGCGTGCAGTACATAGCCCCTGCGGCATACACCGCACCCAGCTTGTTGTAGCGCGTCACTCCCCGAGCGGCTTCGGCATAAGGGGCGCAAAGGAGAGGCTCCAGCCTTTCAGCGAACTGCTCGTAAGGGATTTCAGTCTTCGCCACAGCTTTTGCAGCTCCGGTGCTTTCGCTGGAACCCACACCCAGACTTTCAAGGACGGCTTCAAGCCGCTTTGGGATGTTTTGGTAGAGTTTGCGGCTACAAGCCGAATCAGCAATATCTCTGACTTCTCCTTCTCCCCGTTCACGGATGACGTCTTGCACAAATCCACACTGCGATAGCAGCCTATAAACGCTTTCCGGGTTGTTATCGGTGATATACCTAAGGTCGAGAGCCAGTTGCAGCATTGTCCGGTGGCGATCTCCAGGGGCGGGTGCTCCGCCGTGAGCGGCCTGCCACGCTTCGCAGATTTCTGAGTAGGGGATGCCGTGGTAAGCCTCACCCCCTGTCCCCTCTCCAAGGGGCGAGGGGCGTGATGTGCTTGAAGGCAGGATGCCTCCAGACTCCCCTTTTCCGTCTCCTCTAAATTTTTCTTTTTCATTCTTCTCTCCGTTTTTATCATTCATTTCTTTATTATTTCTACCTTTGATCATACTACTCCCCTCGCCTTTGGGAGAGGGGTCGGGGGTGAGGCTCCCTCTATAAATTTTGCACCACTTCTCATCAAACTCTTTGTTGTAATAAGTTATTAGTTCATCCTCATTCAAATAGTACACATCCTCCCGCATGGGAACATAAGAGATACGGCTGGCATCAATACATGACGCGTCAGCCTTGACACCCAGTGCCTTTGCCAGTTCTATCTGGTTGTCGGCAATGTTACCCACCTCGGGCCTTACCTTACACACCAGTCGCAGACCACTGCCCGATGAAGTCAGATGGGCGAAGACCACCTCCCAAGAAGCCTCACCCCCTATCCCCTCTCCAAAGGGCGAGGGGCGTGATGTGTCTGTTGGCGGTGTGTGAGGACCTGTTTCTGCGCTTGAAGATTCTTCATTATTCATTCTTAATTCTTCATTTACAAGGACTCCTTGCAAGAGTCCTTGTTCGAAAATCTCTTTCGGATTTTCGACATGGTCCACGTCAAACATAAACAGACCCGACAGATGGATGGCAGCCAGCAGGCGGCGTTTCATCAGCTTCTCGGGGTCTTTCTTCGTAGGTGTCTCATCAAAGTCACGCGCACCGAAGATCAGTGCGGGCAGTGACTCCTTCAAAGTGTTGGCAAAGCGTTTCAGCTTCTCTTCGTCCGTGAGTTGCCGGAACGCCTCGCCCGTCCGTTTCTTCTGTGACTCCTTGATGCAAAACTTCTGATAGTCTGCATTCTTTGCCCATTGCTTGATGGCATCGGGCTTGCGCAGCGAGCGTATGCTCTCTATCTTCCATTTCACTTGTGCTGAGTCCAGAATCTCATTCAGTTTCTCCCGCGTGCATGGCACCGCAG
>JAILFY010000030.1 GCA_024697285.1 Bacteroidaceae bacterium | reverse complement strand
CTCTTGACGACGAAGGGTCCCTGGGTCAGACGGCGCTTGAGGGTTCCATTGAGGTCATAGAGATAGGCGTGGTTCCATCCGTCGCGCTCGCTGAGCAGCACGAAGCCACCGGGGATGAGCTGCAGGGCCTTGTAGGGTTCCTCGGTGATGTACTTGTCCACCTGATCGCGCACAATCAGCTTACACTCGGTGGAACGCGGATTGGCGATGTAGATGTCGAGGCGGTCCTGGTGGCGGTTCTGGGTGAGCACGAGGAGTTTCTCGGGATCGTCGGTGAAATGGATGCGGGGCACGTAGCCATCAGCGTCCAGTGGCAGTTTCATCTGCCGGATGACATGACTCTTGATGTCATAGCTGTGGACGCTGACAGTGGCATTCTTCTCGCCTGCCATGGGATATTTATAGGTATAGGCGCCGGGATAGGTGGCGAACTCATCACGCGAGGGGTTGGAACCCTGGTAGAGGGGAAAGGAGAACTCCGAGACGGCGCTCTCGTCGTAGCGAATCCAGGCGAGCATGGTGCCGTCGGCATTGAAGTCGAAGGCGCGAGCGAAGGAGAACTCTTCCTCGTTGACCCAGTCGGGCTTGCCATTGATGATCTTGTTGAATTCACCATCCTTGGTGACCTGGCTCTCGCTGTTGTTGAAGAGCAACTTGACGATGAAGAGGTTGCCCTCGCGCACGAAGCCAATCATGGTGCCATCCGGCGAGAAGGCCGGCTGCTCCTGCGGACCGCCTTCGCTGAGGGGCACGAGGGTGCGGTTGCGTACATTATATATATAATAGACGGCGGTGAAGGAGTGGCGATAGATGCCGCGACGCTCGGTCTGGATGAGGATGGTCTGCTCGTCGGGGCTCATGACATAACCACTGAAGGAACTGAGGCGATGGTCGCCTTTCGTGGTGGCAACGTCGAAGAGCACGTCGGTTTGCTCGCCCGTGCGGAAACTGCGGGCGATGATCTGTCGGCCGTCGGCAGAGAGCTGCGAGTAGCGCTCGCCATCGTTCAGCGGGTGCACGCCATGGATGCCGCGGGCGGAATAGACACCGCGGGTGAGGTCCTCAAGAGTCAGTTCGGCTGCCTGCAACGACAGACAGAAGGCGGCGAGAGCCACCAAAAGGAAGGTCATTCTTTTCATTGCGGGAAAATATCTTTAATGAGTGTTTTCTGCTACAAAAGTAGCGTTTGTTTTCCAATTGACCAAACTTTTATCCTTTTTGATGCATCTTTTCGTGAAATTAGCGCCATTCCGATGGCCGATGGTGACAAATGGTCAAGAAAAAAAGTGCAAAATATTTTGGTTCGTATGAAATTATATCCTAAATTTGCAGCGTCGAAAGGGAGTAAGAGAGCCCCGCTCGCCTCAAGGGCTGAATGCGTGCAGAGTTCCACGATTCTTCTGAAGCCTGCCCCGCCACAACGACTTAACAAGCCCCCTTAACATTAAACTTATAAACAAACTATGAAGATCGAAACCATCATGGCCAACCTGGAGGCCAAACATCCAGGCGAGAAAGAGTACCTGCAAGCTGTTCGCGAGGTGCTCATGAGCATCGAGGAAGTCTACAACCAGCATCCTGAGTTCGAGCGCGCCAAGCTCATCGAACGGCTGGTGGAACCGGAACGTATCATCACCTTCCGCGTTCCGTGGGTAGACGACAAGGGCGAGGTGCAAGTGAACCTCGGCTACCGCGTGCAATTCAACTCCGCCATCGGTCCCTACAAAGGTGGCCTGCGCTTCCACGCCAGCGTGAACCTCTCCATCCTGAAGTTCCTGGGCTTTGAACAGACTTTCAAGAATGCGCTGACGACACTGCCCATGGGCGGCGGCAAGGGCGGCAGCGATTTCAGCCCGCGCGGCAAGAGCGATGCAGAGATCATGCGCTTCTGCCAGGCTTTCATGAGCGAACTGTTCCGCTACATCGGTCCCGAAGTGGATGTGCCTGCCGGTGACATCGGTGTGGGTGCCCGCGAGATTGGCTACCTCTTCGGACAATATAAGAAGCTGACGCGCGACTGGAGCGGTGTGCTGACCGGCAAGGGTCTGGAGTACGGCGGCTCGCTGGTACGTCCTGAAGCCACGGGCTTTGGTGGCCTCTACTTCGTCAACGAGATGCTGAACACCCACGGCAAGGAGATAAAAGGCAAGACAGTGGCCATCAGCGGTTTCGGCAACGTAGCCTGGGGCGCTGCTACGAAGGCTACCCAACTGGGTGCCAAGGTCATCACCATCAGCGGTCCCGACGGATATATCTATGACCCCGAAGGCATCAGCGGCGAGAAGATAGATTACATGCTGGAACTGCGTGCCAGCGGCAACGACATCTGTGCTCCCTATGCAGAGGAATTCCCCAAGGCCACGTTCTATCCCGGTAAGAAACCGTGGGAGGTGAAGTGCGACATCGCCCTGCCTTGCGCCACGCAGAACGAACTGAACGGCGACGACGCCAAGCAGCTCATTGCAAACGGAGTGCAATGCGTGGGTGAGATATCCAACATGGGATGCACGCCCGAGGCCATAGATGCCTTCATCGAGGCCAAGATGATTTTCGCTCCCGGCAAGGCTGTGAACGCAGGTGGCGTGGCTACCTCCGGACTGGAGATGAGCCAAAACGCCATGCATATCAGTTGGAGCGCACAGGAAGTGGACCAGCGCCTGCATGGCATCATGCACGCCATCCACGCTCAATGCGTGAAGTACGGCACGGAGCCCGACGGATATGTGAACTACGTGAAAGGCGCCAACATCGCAGGCTTCATGAAGGTCGCCAAGGCAATGATGGCGCAGGGGATTGTATAGACCCACCCCCGACCCCTCCCGTTAGGGAGGGGAGTGGGGTTACCGAGCCCTCCATGGAGACCTACCTCACAAGACCAAGACCCACCCCCGCCCTCTTTGTGAGGGAGGGGGTGGTTTGTATTTGAAAGGGAGAAAAGAGGGGGCGGGAACGAGGGAGATTGCCGCGACAAAACCGCGGCACACAAACGAAGGAAGGGAGAGGATAAAGGGGGGTAGAGAGATTGCCGCGACAAAACCGCGGCACACAAACGAAGGAAGGGAGAGGATAAGAGAGCGGAGCCTAGTCCTCCCCCCCTTGGGGGAGTTAGTGGGGGACCGGGCCGGAAAGTAATTAATGGTAATAACCTTTGGACTGGATCTCTGCCCAGACGCGGGGATGCAGACCGAAGCCATTATAAGACGGATCGCGACGAATGGCATCGCGAATTTGGGTGGAGGAGATATCGAGAAGAGGGGTGTCCACCATGCTCACAAAGGGGAAACCGCTAACTGATGAAACGGGGAGGGAGGAGGCGTCAATGGGATAACCCGGACGGGGATAGATGAGGAGGCGATGGTGACGGAGGATCTCTTCGGACTTATACCACTGGGGAAAACGATGCCAGTTGTCGGCGCCGATGACGAGTACGAAGTCGCGATCGGGATAGGTCGAACGCAAGGCCTCCAGGGTG
>JAILFY010000008.1 GCA_024697285.1 Bacteroidaceae bacterium | reverse complement strand
CACCCACGCGATGACTCTCAGCGCCGTGGACTTGGATGCCAATGGCCAACCCATCAAATGGAAGGTAGAGAACTCCTGGGGCGCCTCGTGGGGACAGTCCGGAAGCCTGATCATGACCGCCGAGTGGTTCCGCGAATACATGTTCCGACTGGTGGTCAACAAAGAATATGTACCGGAACAGCTGTTGCGCGAAGCCGAACAGAAGCCTGTAATGGTGATGCCGGAAGACCCCTTGTTCCAAATGGATGAATAAAGAAACGTCAGATGGATGAATAAAGGAACGTCAAGATGAAACAACGTCTGGAATGGTTGGACGCCCTCAGGGGTTTCACAATGCTGATGGTGGTGACGAATCACATCTATAGTACCGGATTCGAGATGAATCCTAAGTACTCCATGTTTATGTCACTGTGCGTGCTATTCAGAATGCCACTTTTCTTCTTCATCAGCGGTTTTCTGGCCTACAAAGCCTCTTTCTCCTGGAACTGGCGCGACACCACGTCACTAATATCTAAGAAGCTGCAGGTGCAGGTAATACCCACCCTTGTCATTATGACCGCTTTCATCGCCCTCACGGCCAAGGACTTCTGGGGTGATATGACCTACGCTTGGCACAGCCCCACGAAGAGCGGCTACTGGTTCACCCTCGTCCTGTTGCAGATGTTCCTCATCTACTATGCCATCTGCAGCGTAGCCTCGTGGGTCGAGCGACGTTTCAAGCTCGAAAACCGCCATTTCACCGACATTCTTCTGGTTTTCTTCCTGGTCATCTCTGTGGCCGCCTATTCCACTTTGTATATGCCATCATGGTTTTCCTGGCACAAGGAAGACTTCTGGAGGACAACAAGTATCACTGAGCTGGTACGCAATTTCCAGTTCTTCCTCCTGGGCAACCTGGTACATCGTCACTGGCAACGGATGCAACAGCTCTTCGACACCTCATGGCTGTTTCCCATCCTCGTTTTGGTAGCCTTCCTCGGTGCCGGCGACTACCTCAAGTGGCACCTGCTCCGACTGCAATGGGCCAATCTGCCTCGCACCCTCGCCATGTATGCTCTGGTGCTGATGTGCGTGGCTTTCTTCAGATACTATCAGGCTTGGTTCACCCAGGAAAAACGAGTGGGACGCTTCCTGCAGTTCATAGGAGTGAGGACGCTTGACATCTATCTCCTCCATTATTTCTTTATCCCGAAAATTCCAGAACTGGGAGTGTGGTTCAAGGACCATCCCCACAACTTCATGCTCGAAGGTGTTGTGGCAATGTTCGTAGCACTCTTCGCAGTAGCCTTTGCGGTGCTCACCAGCCATGTGCTGCGTGTGAGTCCATTCCTGAAGAAATGGCTCTTCGGCAGGGAGGAAAAGAAAGTTGCATAACAAACGCCCCCCCCGCAACACCCCACCTCTTCCCTGCAACAACCCACTTCTCCCCGCAAGACTCATCCACTTCCCCCGCAAGACTCATCCACTTCCCCCGCAAGACTCATCCACTTCTCCCGCAAGACTCATCCGCTTCTCCCCGCAAGACTCATCCACTTCTCCCGCAACGACCCACAACTCTTCTCTCGCTAACGACCCTTATCCCACTTCCCGAAATTATGAACTTAGCACCGGTCATTCTCTTCGTTTACAACCGCGCAGACAACACCCGCGAGACCTTACGCCACCTCTTGGCCAACACCCTTGCCCGCGAGACGGAGCTCTACGTCTTCTCAGACGGTGGCAAAGACGACGCCTCATGGAATGCCGTGAGGGAGGTGCGAAAGGTGCTGCACGAAATGGAAGCAGAGGTCGCTCGCGCGCGGACCTTAAAAGAAATGATTATCGTGGAACGTCCCACGAACTACTATCTGGAGCGCAACGTCCTCGAAGGCATTGCAGAAGTGCTACGGACGCACGACCGTTTCATCGTCCTGGAAGATGATATTTGTGCCGCACCCCATTTCCTGGAATTCATGAACCAGGCGCTGGAGTGCTACAACCACGAGAAGAAGGTGATGCACGTGGCAGGTTTCACCCGGATAGAATCCGCCGCAGCACCCACCACCTACTTCACGCCTTTCATGGCTGGATGGGGTTGGGGCAGTTGGCGCGACCGCTGGCAGGAGCATTTCCGCCACTTCACGTGCAGAGAAGAGGCGCTGGAAGGGCTGGCCGAAGCAGACCTGAAGGCTTTGGAGTACGAAGGAGTATTCCCCTGTCTGAAGCACCTCGACAGAAAACCTATTCCCTGGGACGTCTGTTGGAACATTCAGATTCACAAGGCCGGAGGACTGTGCCTCTATCCCACTCGCACGCTGGTGAGAAACATCGGACTGGAGAGTGGCACCCACTACGGACTTTTGCCCAGCTGGTGCACCCGTTTGCTGCAACGCTACGAGTACGACCGCGAGCCCTACGAAGGTCCCATCGCCGTAGAGTTCCGCCAGCCCACAACGGACCCCGCCATCGAACAACAAATGCACGAAGCACTCACGGACTGGGGAATCCGCTACACCTTGTTAGGAAAAATCATCCGAAAGATCTACCGCCTCACCACAGCGCGTACAACAAACCACGCGTGAGCCAGAATTGCAGGAGTCCATCCGAAATGACGACCCATCACCTTCAGCCGTTCCACCAAGGAACGGCGGTGGTTGCGAGTAGTCATCCCTTCAGCCAGGTAGTCGGTAAGAATCAAATTAGTAGGGTGGAAAGACAAGTGGCGACGTTCCGCCCGCCGCATCACCCGAATACACCAATCATAATCGCCCGAGAATCGGTAACGCAAATCATAGAGTTCTGCTCGGGCGAAATCCAGACGCACGTAGAAACTCTGGTGGCAAACGAGCATCCCGGAAAGGAAACTGATGGAATGCAACTGTTCGGGCACCGAGAGACGGCGATGGCGCAAGAAACGCCCCTCATCATCCACCAAATCCGTCTCTCCATAGACCACAACAGGACGTCGCTTGGGGTCATATTCCTCCAACTGCCTGGCCACCTCCTCCAAGGTGGTTGCGGCATGAAACTTGTCACCTGCATTCAGGAAGATGATATAATCACCTTTGGCCTGAAGGATGGCTTTGTTCATCGCGTCGTAGAGCCCGTCGTCCGGTTCACGAATCAGTCGGATGTGATGAGGATTCTCGGTGTCGCAGTTGCGCTCGATGTATCGCTGAATACGTTCCATCGTACCATCCTGGGAGCAACCGTCCACCAGAAGGTGCTCCACATGTGGATAGCTTTGTTGTGCAACACTGCCGAGGGTCCGGTCGATGGTTGACTCGGCGTTATAGGTCACGGTGGCAACAGTAAATCGAAGCATACTCTGAGAAGTTCTGAAAGTCACGAGCCGCCGCTCAGGAGAGGAGGTGTTCGTAGAGGTCGATATACTGTTTGGCCACCATATCCTCGTTCCACAGCTCTTCGGCCTTGGCGGCAGCGGCAGCGCCCAATCGGTCGTGGTTCTCGTCGCTGAGCACATAATCGATTCCGGCAGCCAGGTCTTCCGCGTCGCGGTAGCGCGCTACATATCCATTCTTCTGGTGGTCAATCATTTCCGGTATTCCGCCAATCTCGAATCCCACACAAGGAGTGCCACAAGCCATGGACTCCATAATGGTGTTGGGCAAGTTCTCCTCCAGCGAGGGCGTGACGAAGACGTCGGCAGCGCGATAGAGCGCTGCCATCTCCTCCTCTTTCTTTATATAGGTCAGCGGGTGGAGGGGATAAGGAATACGGGCCGCCACCTCGTCTGCCATCTGACCAACGACCACGATGCCCAATTTGCCCTGCCATTTCTGGATGACGGGGGTGTTCAGAGCCTGCAGCAGCAGGTCCAGGCCCTTGCGTGGGTTCGTGACCTTCTGGCTGGCGAAGAGAATCAGCTTCAGGCTGCGCGGTAAGGTGAACTGCAAGCGACCTTCCATCTGCAAGCCGGGGCAGAAAGCATTATGATTATAGGTGTTCGGAATACTGAGCACCTCATTACCGGAGGTGAGGCGACTCTTGCGCGCCTCATCAGCCATCCATTTGCTGCAACCGACAAAGACCAGCCGGCCCTCCGGATAGATAGCTGCCTTACGGTCGTAGACGAGGAACGAACGGTCGCCACGAGAAGGAAAATGCAGTCGCGGACAGTTCATACAATGGGTGTGGAACTGAACACACTCCCTGGCGTGGTGGCAAATACCCGTGCAGGGCCACATATCGTGCATCGTCCATACGACGGGTTTGCCGCTTCGCAGGATGCGGCGCAACTCCGACAGCGAGAGCAGCCCCTGGTTCACCCAGTGCAGGTGAATAATATCTGCCTCGCGGAAGTCACGGCGCCCGACAACAGAAGCTCCTCCGATGCCCAGATCCACCGCCCAAAGGCCCTTGCGGTGGAAGAAATTGGTTGTCCAGACACAGAAGCGCTCCCACAGAAAGGCAAAGCGCAACTTCAGACCCCGCCAACCGTATTTGGGCAGTTGGTGGGTAGTAGGACGAGAGCTCTGTTTGTCGCGAACAAGCAACGTGGCCTGCACACCATGTCGGTTCAGCACATCTGTCAACCTGCAGGCAGCAATAGCAGCTCCACCATCCATTTCGGATGTATTTATAAGAAGAACTTTCATATTTTAATGCAAAATTAAAACAAAAACTTGGAACGTACAAATTTTTTTGCTACTTTTGCACCGCAATTCAGCCCAGATGGTGGAATTGGTAGACACGAGGGACTTAAAATCCCTTGACCAGTGATGGTCGTACGGGTTCGATTCCCGTTCCGGGCACTATTTTCTTACCTGACTATGACATGAAACGACTAACTTCTTTATTTTTCCTCCTTATTCTTTACGCATCAGCCGTTTACGCACAGCATCTCCCTGTCTTCAGCACGGAAGGTTCCGAGACGTGGTATCTCATCCAGTTCCGCTGCGGCAACGCCGCACTCATGGACATGGGCGAGAAGGCCAACCTCATGACATCGGACATCGACAAGAACAACGAGGCCCAGCTCTGGAAGCTCGTAGGCAGCGAGGACGACTGCGAGATCATCAGCAAGTCCGGGCGCCATATCTATTTCAACAGCAGCGCCAGTCGCTATGCCGCCTCCAGCTCGGAGCAAGGCAAGCTCAAACTGGTTCCCACTGCCAACAACACCTACGTGCCAGCGTGGGAGATTCAGTCGCAGAGCATCAGCGGAAAGTCCATGAACCAACATGGTGGTGCAGGTTCCGGAAGGGAGCTGGGCTCGTGGAGCGCCAACGACGTCAACAACCCGCTGCTCTTCGTGGACCCCGCCTCCTTGCCCGACACCGACCCGCACCCCAGCAAACTCACGGAATACTACACCTTCCCGCTCAAGACCTACGAGGCGGAGCACCCGCTGACGCTCTGGTACAATATCCCTGTGACGAAGCAGACGGTGGCCGACCCCTGGATGGAATATGCGCTGCCCATCGGCAACGGACAGTTGGGAGCGATGATCTACGGCGGTGTTCATCAGGATATCGTGCAGTTCAACGAGAAGACCCTCTGGACAGGTTCCTCTACCTTATATAATAGAGACGGCGGCTACCAGAACTTCGGCGAAATCATCATCGAGGACCGCTCGGAACATTTCGGGCTGGCAACGACCAAGGGGGTCCGCGACTACGTACGCACCCTGGACCTGGAAAATGCCGTGGCCACTGCCGAATGGAAGAGCACCGACCAGAGCGTCACCTTCCGCCGCGAGTACATCGCCTCCTGCCCCGACCAGGTCATCGCCGTACACCTCACCGCCTCGGAGCCCGGACAACTGACTCATCACATCCGACTCTGGAACGCCCATAATGTCAAGCCCACAACGGAAAACGCCGAGATGACCTTCGGCGGCAAACTCACCACCGTGAGCTACGACGCCCGGATGAAAGTCATCGCCAAGGGAGGGGAGACCATCGCCATAGACAACGGCATTCTGGTCACTGCCGCCGACGAGATACTGATACTCCTGGCTGCCGCCACCGACTACGACCCCATTGCATCGGGGTTCGTCAGCGCCACGGACCAACTGCAGGCACGCGTGAAAGCCACAATAGACGCTGCGGCACAGAAGAGCTGGGAGAACATTCTGGCTGACCACCAAACCGACTACACAGCCCTCTTCGACCGCTGCCGCCTGGAGCTCGATGGAGCCTCGGGCGCCAATCCGACCAACAAGTTGGTGGATGAATATGCCAAGCAGACCACCATTCTGCGGTTGCGCCGCTCCGCCGACGCGCGTCAGCTCGAGCAGCTCTACTTCGCCTATGGCCGTTATATGCTCATAGCCAGCTCCAGAGGTATAGACCTGCCCAACAACCTGCAAGGAATATGGAACCACAAGAACAACCCACCATGGTGTTCTGATATCCACGCAAACATCAACATCCAGATGAACTACTGGCCCGCCGAAATCACCGGACTGCCGGAAATGCACGAGAAGTACCTCAACTACTTATATAATATGGCGATGGTTCAGCCCATCTGGAAAGACTATGCCACGGGCAACGGCACCGACGGCCGCTACCTCCATCAGACCAAGGGTTGGGCGTGCTACACCGAGAACAATATCTTTGGTTGCTGCACCGACTGGATGGCTGCCAACTACCCCGAGGCGGGAGCCTGGAGTTGCGACCACCTCTGGCAGCACTACCGCTACACCCTCGACCGCGAGTTCCTCAGGGCCAAGGCTTTACCTGTGATGGTGTCAGCCTGCGAGATGTGGATGGAACGCCTCGTGAAAGCCAGCGACGGCACCTGGGAGTGCCCCAATGAATATTCTCCCGAACACGGACCCACAGAGAACGCCACGGCCCACTCCCAGCAGATCGTGTGGAACCTCTTCAGTCAGACCCTGCAGGCCATCGAGGTGCTGGGCGACGAATCGGGCGTGAGCAGCACCTTCGTGGCCCAACTGAGGGCGAAGTTCAAGAGTCTGGACGATGGGTTGCACACAGAGACCTACACGGGTGCCAAGCGCGAAGGCGTGAGCCATGGCGAGGAGATCCTGCGCGAATGGAAGTACACCACCTACTCCCAAGGCAACGGCGGCGAGACGGGCCACCGCCACCTCTCTCACATGATGGCTCTCTACCCCTTCTCTAACCTGCCCGCCTCCAACCCCTACTACGAGCCTGCCGTACGTAGTCTGATGCTACGCGGCTTGGCCTCTACGGGTTGGTCCATGGGCTGGAAGATGAACCTCTGGGCCCGCGCCCTGCAGCCCGACCAGTGCATCAAGCTCTTCCAACTGGAGTTCAAGCACAGCACGAGCTATGGCACCGACCAGTCGCGAGGTGGTGTCTACTACAACCTCTTCGACTCCCACGCCCCCTTCCAGATCGACGGCAACTTCGGCGTCTGTGCCGGCATGGCAGAAATGTTGTTGCAGAGCCACACCGACACCCTGCAACTGCTGCCCGCCCTGCCCTCCATCTGGCAGAAAGGAAACATAAAGGGCCTGCGCGCTGTGGGTGCCTTTGAGGTGAGCGAGAGTTGGGAAGATGCAAAACTCACCACCGCTACCATCAAAAGCCTCAAGGGTCAACCGCTGCGAGTAGGTTATCCTGGAATCGCTTCGGCCAAAGTAACTACGGCCAACAACGAAGCCGTAGACGTACAGATCATCAACGAGAACCGGATAGAATGGGCCACCGCAGAAGGGGCTACCTACCTCATCACCATTCCGGAGGCAGATGCCGTGGGAGAGCTCCGCGATTCAGGCAGTGCCGCCACGGACGGACCTGTTTATGACCTCTCGGGCCGTCCCGTGGCCAGCTCGCGTGCCACCTTTCCCTCCGACCGCACAGGACTCTTCGTGCAGAGCGGACAGAAAATCGCCGTGGCCCACTGAACTGTCTACCGCTGTTCCCTTCAATCAACGATACCTGCACAGCCATAACAGCTATCTTGTATAGGCCTACAGAAAAAAAAGGTTTGAATCCACATCTGTTGGGTGCAAACCTCTTTTTCTTATTGGCCGCAAACCTCTTTTCTTGTTGCGTGCGAAGCACTTTTTTCTTGTTGCACGCAAACCTCTTCTATTGTTGCGTGCGAAGCACTTATTTATAGAGATTATCTATGAATGGAACAACAAAATAATTATTAATTGAAGTTTCGCAGGTAGGTAAATTCCTGTCTGCCAAGTGTTTTATATCTGTCATGAATCATTTTTTTCGAGACATCGAGCTTGCTCGGATCTTAAATCCCTTAAACCGCGAGCTTGCTCGCACCTTAAACTCTTAAACCGCAGCCGAAGGCTGCACCTTAAACCGCGCTTGGGTGCACACGTACAGCCGTTCCTGCTGTTCGGGCTGGCACGGGGGCCTGCCCCTACAGCGGGTGTATTCAGAGGCAGAAATCGTCTGGCGGTAAGAATACAAGCGGACCGGGGCGATAACGACAAACCTTAGCGCACCTTAAACCGTCGCGAAGCGACACCTTAAACCGCGCCTTGGCGCACCTTAAACCGACGAAACTGAGCTTGCGAAAGTTGAGTAAACTATTGTATCGGTTGCAAATGTACGCGTTTCCCTCTTGCCGACCTCATTTTCTGTGACTTTTTCAATGAAAAGGGCTCAAAATACGTTAAAAAGTCCTTTTCAGGGATAAAATAAGAGTCCGAAAAGGTCCAAAAAGGGGTGTGGAATACTGTGCTTGCTCCAAAAAAGTGCAGAAAGAGAACCTGTTATCGGATAATCTTTCTTATATTTGCAACGTGCTAAGTTTCTTGCAA
>JAILFY010000235.1 GCA_024697285.1 Bacteroidaceae bacterium | reverse complement strand
TTTGAAGCCCCAGCCACGCGCTGCTTGCAGGTTCTCATAATGTCCGTCGGCGGGCAGTTCGTCTCCTAATAAATAATATAGGTACGCGTCGAGGCGTCGTTCGGCCACCACACTGGCTTGTTTGCTCTTGAGAGTACCGCTGGCTGCATTGCGCGGATTGGCAAAGAGGGGTTCCTCGCGGGACTCGCGTTCTCTGTTCAGGGCTTCGAAGGAGGTCCAGGGCATGAGTATCTCACCGCGAATCTCGAACTCGCGTGGCCAGGGGCCCGGCTGCAGGGTCAGAGGGATGCTGCGAATAGTTCGCACATTGGTGGTGACATCATCGCCCTGCACGCCATCGCCGCGGGTGACGGCACGCTGCAGACTCCCATCCTCGTAGTGGAGACTGATACTCAGACCATCGAACTTGAGTTCACAACAGATCTCGAACGCTTCGCCGCTCAGTCCCTCACGCACTCGCTCGTAGAACTCCCGCACCTCTTCGCGGTTGTAGGTATTGGCAAGGCTTAGCATAGGACGAGTGTGGCGGAAGGTCTGGAACTCACTGCTGAGGTCCGAGCCCACACGCTGAGTGGGGGAATTGGGGTCATAGAGCTCGGGGTGGAGCGACTCCAGATCCTGCAACTCGTGCATCAAGACGTCGAAATCCTGATCGCTGATGGTGGGCCGATTGAGGATATAGTAATTATGGTTGTGGCGGTGGAGTTCTTCGCGCAGCGCTACTATGCGTTCTTGTTCTGTCATAATATTTTTTTCTTTTTCGGCACAAAGTTACAGAGAAATATTGAGGAAGACAAAGAAAAGCATAAAAAATGATTAGTAAGATATTGCAACTTTGGAAAATTATTTATACCTTTGCAGCCGCAACCATAAAATGAGATGCCTGATGACACCCGTAAGACAATATCTTATGACCCAAAAAGAGGCTTTGCAGAAACTGCTTTGCCTCTATGCATATATAGGTGGCGACCTCAAGGACGAAGACCGCACGCAGTTGAGTGTGCATGGTTCTTGTCTGCTGGGCGAGCTCCCGCTGCTGACGCAGGAACTGGTTAAACAAGATTTCGTGGTCGCTCAGCCGCCCTCGCATTTCGGTCCGGCACAGCAGTTTATCCGGCCACGCATGTACGGCGAAGCTATGCTCTTCGCCCTGGAGGAACATCCTGAATGGCTGGAGGAGTTCGACACGTGGCCCCTGGGCCGCTATCGCGACTTCGACCTGTTGCAGAAGGCGGTGCGCCGACTCTATGCCGGCAAGGCTCCGGCGCCCATGGTGCTGGCCAGCCACCTGCCGCCCTATCTGCTCAGCTGTGTGCAGGAGCGCAGACTGGAGCCGCTGATAACCATGATTCGCGACAACGACTTCCCAGCCTTCGTCTGTGGGCTGGCGCGCAAGTGGATAAAGGATGACTTCCCAGACCCCGCTGGAACACTGTTCCGACAGATATCCATGCGAAAGCGGCTCGACAAGACGGACCCGGACATCAAGGAGATGTTCTCTACCGTGAATTATTTTAATTATGTCTGCCTGGGGCAGTACACTCCCCCTGTCAGCGTGCGCCTGACTTACTACGACTTGCTGCTGAAGGGCGTGCACGCCATCTCCCAGGGCAAGAGCGACCTGGCATGCAAGGTGTTCTCTGATGCCACGACCCTGCGCTCCCATGGCAACAAGGAACGGGCTGAAGAGGAACTTTTCCTCACGGACGGGGTGGCAGTGTTCTATTGGGTCATCGCCCTCTGGACCAGCAAGTCGTCGGAAGCCAAAAACCGACTGGGTGCCTTCGTGAAGCAAGCCAAAGAGGGCAAACCGGCAGAACTAAACAGAGTGGCGGCAGCAGTGCTGCTGGCAGAGACGCTTATTCATCCTCAGCAACGGATGGACATGGAAATGCTCACCCGGATGATGAACCCCATGGAGCTCTGCGAAAGGGAGTATGTCCTGCAGCGCCGCATGGTGGCTCTGCTGGCGGCCAACTTCACGGGCATGGAACTGACGGCGGAGAACTTCCAGCCGCAGTCGGCATTCCTCCGCCACGAGTCACAGGCCTTCTTCCCTGTTCCCAAGACAGAAAAGAAACTCTTCGCCAACAACTTCGGCAAGCACCCGGTGATGGACTTCGTGAAGGCCAAAGACCCGTGGGAACAAATGCTCGACAGGCTGATTTCTACGGAGACACGACTGCGCGACAACGGCGAGGACGGAGAGCACAGAGTGATGTACATCATCATGAACGATGGCGAGAGCATAGAGCTGCGCGAACAGAACCGACTGCGCGACGGTCGATGGGGCTCCGGAAAGGCATTGCCCTGGAGCCGATTCATAGGAGGCACAGAGCCGTTCATGGACCGCACCGACCAGGCGGTAGTGGCCGACGTGCGTTTCCTGGGGTTGAAGAGGCTCACCGTAGGAGTAATCCTGCCGCATCTGGCCGGCACGGACAGAGTATATACGGGCGAACAGACTCCCTTTCGGCGTGTGAGCATCGAGACACAGAAACCTTACATCATCATCCAGCGCAAGGAGAACGGAGCATTCTCCCTGCAGTCGAACATCGAATTCAAGGAACTGCTATCACAAACGAGTGTATACCATCGAGTGGACTCCATGCAATATATCGTCTTCCCGATGAACGACCACGAACGGGCGGTACTCACCGAATTGCTGTCGGTGAACGAACTGCCGGCTGAATCAGAGGACAAGCTGAAACAGCTGCTGCCACTGATCTCGGGAGTGACGGACATCCACAGCGACTTGATTCCTAAGGAACAGGAACTGCAGAACCTGGAACCGCAGAGCATCACCATCATAAGACTGACACCCGATCCCATCACACAGACGATGTTCGATGCCTACGTGATTGCCCGTCCCCTGCAAGGAGGACAGATGGCGCTCACTCCCGCACAGGGCGACAGAACCATCATCGACCAGAGCGAGATGACAGGCAGAGTGCGCATAGAGAGGGACTTCGAGTCGGAAGCCAGAAACCTGAACTCGTTCCTGAATTTCTGTCAGGAAAAGGGCATAGAACTGACAGAGAACCTGGGGGCACACCTGACGACACTACAGGTGCTCGATATCCTGGCCTACGTAAGTTCACACCCGGAAATAAGCGCCCTGGAATGGCCCGAGGGAGAACGACTGAGAATGCACCACACCCAACAGCAAGGCGACTGGAACATCAGCCTCCACGCTCGGGGAAAATGGTTTGAAATAGAAGGCAACGTACGGCTGGACGACAACTCCATCATCACCGCCCAGCAGCTGTTGCAGGCCATTGGCAAGTCCCACGGCGGATACATCCAACTGCAAAACGGCGAATACCTGTGGCTGGAGGAGAAACTCCGACAGCAATTGGACTCCCTGGAGAGCATTACCACCATCGACAGCGGCAAAGCGGCCGTGCCCGAACTGCAGTCGGGATTGCTGGCAGAGATAGTGAACGGAGCCATAGACATCCAGCACGACGCCAAGCTGCTGGACTTCAAGGAACGTATTGCCGAGGCCGAGAAAACGGAACCACAGGTGCCCAAGTTACTGCAAGCCACCCTGAGACCCTATCAGGTGGAGGGCTTTGAATGGATATCCCGTCTGGCTATGTGGGGCGCCGGAGCTTGTCTGGCCGACGACATGGGATTGGGCAAGACGGTGCAGACCATTGCTTTCCTGCTGGCACAGGCAGACAAAGGACCATCGATAGTGGTGGCACCCGCTTCTGTGGTACCTAACTGGCGCAACGAGATAAACCGCTTCGCACCTTACCTGAATGTCTACGTCCTCAGCGAGTTCGTCAACCGCGCCAACATCATTGCCGAGGTCGCCGCAGGCGACGTCGTCATCGTGACCTACGGACACATGGCTTACCTGCAAAACACCATAGTAGACAAGAAGTGGAACATCGCGTGCCTCGACGAGGCTCATAATATCAAGAACCGGGGTACCAAGACCAGCGCTGCATGCATGAAACTGGACGCTACCAACAGACTCATACTGACTGGCACACCCGTGCAGAACCACCTCGGGGAACTTTGGAACCTCTTCCAGTTCATCAACCCCGGACTGCTGGGCACCTACGACCAGTTCAACCAGAAATATATCATCCCCATCACCAACCAGCAGGACGTAGAGCGACAGCAACAGTTGCAGACGCTGGTCTCGCCCTTCATGCTCCGGCGCACCAAGCAAGCAGTGGTCAAGGAACTGCCGGAGAAGACGGAGATAACGCTGGACGTGGAACTCACAGAGGAGGAGATGGCGTTCTACGAGGTCATCCGAAGAGATGCAGAACAGTTGTTCAGGGACGAAGGCGACCAACTGACCGTGAATGCTCTGGCGGAAATAACTCGATTGCGGCGCACTGCATGCAGTTGCGAACTCACCGACGAGAACTGGGTGCAGGGCTCCAGCAAGATTCGCACTTTCATGGAACTGGTGCAGACCATCGTCGAAGGGGGCAACAGCGTGCTCGTCTTCAGCCAGTTCACATCCTTCCTCCAGCTGGTGGCTAACGCCCTGAGGGAGAACAGCCTGCCTTTCCTGTATCTCGATGGCAGCGTGCCTATCAAGCAACGCGAACAGATTGTAAGCGATTTCCAGAAAGGCAAGAGTCCCATCTTCCTCATCAGCCTCAAGGCAGGAGGCGTGGGACTGAACCTCACAGCGGCCAACTACGTCATTCACCTCGACCCCTGGTGGAACCCTGCCATAGAGCAGCAGGCCACCGACCGCGCCTATCGTATCGGACAGACACAGGCCGTGACGGTGTATCATCTGATCAGCCACCACACCATAGAAGAGAAAATCCTGCGTCTGCACCAGAGCAAACAGGCTCTCTCCGACGCCATACTCGCCGGGGCCGATCAGAGCTACAAACTCACGGCCAAGGATATGCTTGAAATGCTTTCCAATCAGTGGTGACGGGAACGAGGCTCTCTCTCTTTGCCTGCAAGAAACGATTCTCCGCTAAGCGAACCAACGCCGCGAGGCGGCGCACTCCACCACCTCTGGCGCCCACAAGATGGCGCGCACTCCCAACACACAGAACGAACTGTCTTTTTTTATCCTTATTATATGAATGTAGCCATGCGTATTGATATCATTACAGTCATTCCGCAACTCATCGAGGGATTCCTCAACGAGAGTATCATCGGCAGGGCCCAGAAACGGGAACTCGCTGAAATACACCTGCATAACCTCCGAGACTATGCCGTTCGCAAGGACCGACGAATCGACGACTACCCCTTTGGCGGATTCGCCGGGATGGTCATGCAATGCGAACCCATCGACCGCTGCATCAGCGCTCTGACCGCCCAGCGACACTACGACGAGATTATCTTCACGACACCCGATGGCCAGCAATTCGACCAGCCCATGGCCAACGAACTCTCGTTATGCGAGAACATCATCATCTTGTGCGGACACTACAAAGGCATCGACTACCGGATCCGGGAACACCTCATCACCAAGGAGGTGAGCATCGGAGACTATGTGCTCACCGGAGGAGAACTGGCTGCTGCCGTGATGACGGACGCCATCGTCAGAGTGATTCCTGGAGTGATTGGCGACGAGCAGAGCGCACTCTCGGACTCCTTCCAGGACAACCTCCTGGCTGCACCCGTCTACACCCGACCGGCGGACTACCGCGGATGGAAAGTGCCGGAGATTCTGCTCTCCGGACACGAGGCGAAAATCAAGGAATGGGAGATTCAGCAAAGCTTGGAGCGCACACAACGACTGAGACCAGACCTCTTGGAAAAAGGAAAACGTTAAAAAATCACAAACCACGTGCACCGGAGTGCAATTTCACTCCCACACGTAGAAGTTTTCTATGCTAAAAAGCTACCTTTGTAGCCTTAAAAAGCTTTTTCATACATGTCAGAACAGAAGAAACTCAATCTCTACGTCATCGCAGGATGCAACGGAGCCGGCAAGACAACGGCCTCCTTCACCGTCCTGCCTGAGATGCTCAACTGCCGTGAATTTGTGAATGCCGACGAGATAGCCAAGGGCCTTTCGCCCTTCAACCCCGAGGGCGTTGCCATTCAGGCAGGACGACTCATGATAGATCGTATCATCCACCTGCTGAAGGAGGGCGAGACCTTTGCTTTCGAGACCACTCTGGCCACCCGCTCCTACGTCAAACTCATTCAGCAGGCACAGAAGCGAGGATACTTCGTCACTCTGCTCTTCTTCTCACTCGCCTCCCACGAACAAGCCATCGCGCGAGTGGCCAAACGGGTGAGCCAGGGCGGACATAATATCCCCACTGAAGTGATACACCGACGTTTCGAAGCCGGCCTGCAGAACCTCTTCCAGCTCTACATTCCCATTGTAGACTATTGGACTCTCTATGACAATTCCACCGTACCCTCTGCCAAGATTGCATGCGGATGGAAAGACCAGCGCATCAATGTCATCGACACTGTTCGATACGACGCCCTCTGTGAAACCTACAAAACCCCCGAGAGCCATGAATGACAGAGAAATACTGGAGATGCAGCAGAAAATAGACAAGGGTATTCTGCTCGCACAGAAGAGACTGGTTGAACGCTCCAAGTTGTTCAATTCATCCCTCGTGATTGCCCGAGAAGGGAAAGTCGTAGAACTCCAGCCCGAAGAGTTCGTAACACTTTGCCAAAAATAACTCCCCCTCCCTATCTAAGGCCCCCCCCTATCTAAGGCCCCCTCCTTATCTAAGGCCCCCTCCTTATTTAAGGCCCCTCCCTATCTAAGGCCCCCCTTATTTAAGGTCCCTCCCTATCCCCCCTTTCCTGTTCTGTGAGGCGCATTTTTGCGCCTGCCCTCCCTCCTTCTCCGCGCCAGCCCGTCCCCCGTCCTCCTCCCCCCTGAGGGGAGGGGGGGAGAGGGGGCCTCCCCCTCTCCCTCCCGCCAGGGCGGGGCTAAAAACAGAGATTGCCGCGTTCCCGCGGCAATCTCTCTGAAATCGCTTCTCTGTCAATCCGACATCACTTGCGGAACTTTGCCTTGAAAGCCTCGAAATCTGCCTTGAGCTCTTCCTGCTTCTTTTTCATCTTATCCTTGAACTCCTGTTTCTTCTCGGCGCGAAGCTGTGCGCGAAGCTGTGCCTGCATATCCTCTTCCATCTGTTTGACCTCAGCCACCTCTTCTGCCACCTGCAGGGCAGAGCGGCGAATGATGATGGTATCGAACTTCTGCAGGATGCTGTCGAGACAAACCTCATTCTCTTCTTGCGTAAGTGCCACGATGGCCACAGTGCCCTCGTCGAGTTTGCTGCATACGTTTTCCAGGAGAGAAGAAGTGGCTTCATTGCTTGCATAGCTGGATGCCATTCCCATGACAGCACCCGTGGTTCCACAAAGCATCATCCCCACAGGGCCACCGATGATACCCAGCAAGCTGCCGAAAAGACCTCCACCGAATACACTCCCATTCTCCAGAACGGGTGACTCGTAGCTGTCCAGCGTCTGCAGACGGCCCTGCTCATACTTCACCAAAGCCATCTGCGGCACGAAAAACAACTCCTTTACAAGATTCTGCTGAACCTCTGTGAAGGCCTGATAGCCCTCGCTCTCTACGTTAAAGATTACCGTTAAAACATTTTCCATAATTGATAATTTGTGATAGGATAATTAATAAAAAGGATAACTTAATTCGTGATTTCGGATACAAAGTAAGGATATTCTCACCATATTCCGATGTTCTATTCTTCCTCATTTATGTCCCTTCGCTGCAATTCCTAACGTACAGAACATAAATTATAACATATCGAAAACGTCTGTTCAAAATAAATACCCTACCTTTGCAACAGAAAAACGAAACAGAAAAGAAAAATGGAATGAGACATCTGGATCTTTTAGATAGTCAAAATTACATCATGCCTGAAGATGGAGGTGTGGTGATTCTGGATGGTTTAGGCCAGTTGCCGGAAAACGAACCATACTATTCCGAGTACATCTTCATCGCATTGTGCACCAATGGCAAAGCGCAGATAGTCTACGATGGCAAGCCTGTGATTATCCACAAGGATGAAGTGTTCGTGGCCGTTCCCGGCAGTGTGCTCTCAGACTATATGCTGTCGCCATCGTTCAACTGCAAGATACTTATCATCAAGTCCAACGAGATCACCACGTCCCAGGAACAACAGACAAAGTTTCTGAGAAGTTCACTGCACTTCAAGGACAATCCCGTGGCCAAAATGACGGACACAGAGAAGGAGATGATTTTCGGATACTACAACCTGATCATCCAGCGCATACAGAACACCGAGCAACCTTTCTACCATAGTATTATCCGCTCGCTGATAAATGCATTCATCATGGAGACCGTGGGTATTCTCATGCATGGTGTGGATGTGGAAGCACCCAGTTCCATTCACGGCGAACAAATCGTGAAACATTTCGTGCAACTCGTAAACGAGAACAACGGCCGCGAGCGCAGAGTGGAATACTATGCCGACAGAATGAACATCACCTCCAAATACCTCTCCACACTGGTACGCTCGGTGCTCAATCGTACTCCCAGCGACATCATCCGCGTAGTGACGATGAAAGAAATCGAACGTCTGCTGCAATACTCCGACAAGAGCATCAAGCAGATTTCCAACATGATGAACTTCTCCAACACCTCTTTCTTTGGAAAGTATTTCAAGCAGAATGCCGGTGTCACTCCCGTCACCTTCAGACGGGAGCACAGTAAATAACAGGC
>JAILFY010000201.1 GCA_024697285.1 Bacteroidaceae bacterium | reverse complement strand
ATTAACAGATAACTCACGACATGAAAAGGATTGTAATTATGATTATTGCGGGTGTAGTCTGGGCGTGTAATGCGCTGAGTGCAAAGACACTCACACCCGACACTGAATACTATCTCTGGCTCAACATCTACGAGAAACTTCTCGGGAGCAATGCAGAAGGTACGGCACCCTCGCTCTCGGCCTACGGCGTAGACTCACAGACAGATAACTACATCTTCGTGGCCGAGGAGTCCGGCAACGACGGCTATGTGCTGTTGCGCCAGAAGAGCAGCGGACGCTACCTCGCCGCCAGCACCTCGGACACGTGGTCCATGGTTTTCGAGGACGAGGCGAAGGACGAGAGCCGTTTTCAGTGGGCCGTGGACGAGGGCACCTACGTCTATCTCAAGAGCCGCAAGAGCGGGAAATACCTCGGAGTAGATGGTGCCAACAAAGGAAAAGACTACGTGGGCGTGTTCTACGACAAGCCCTATGGCAGCCACTCGCAGTTCACCGCCATCCCCGTAGTTGGCGATAGCTGGGACGACGCCCGTGCGGCCTACGTCTCCGACGACTACACCAATGCCCAGGGAGTGACGGAAGTAGACTACGCCCTCGTGAGAGACCGCGCCATCGACCGGTCCGACGCCATAGATATCCACGTCACCGCCAACACAACCCCCATCCAGGGTTCCTCCACCATTAACCTCGGCAGCGACCGCACTTGGCTCATCCTCGACAACATAGCGCCCTCTGCCGCCACCAGTTATCTCAAGTACATCACCATCAACGGCAAGCGCGCCGTGAACAACTCCAACTGTCGCGTTGCCATCTTCCTCAATGGTTGTGCCATTATTCCGTTGCCCGAAGCCATCATGACCTGTTCGAGCACCGACGGCGGCTACAGCCTGAAGGTAGGCAACAGCACCACTCTGGGCACCCACAACAACACGATGACGAGCTTCACCTTGCGTCGCGGCTATATGGTCACACTCGCCTCTGGCACTAAGGGCAGCGGCCACAGCCGCGTCTATGTGGCCGACCACGCCGACCTGGAGGTGACGTTGCCCTCCTCGTTGGCCAAGCGCGTCAGTTCCGTAAACCTCAAGCAATGGCAGTACCTCTCCAAGAAAGGCTGGGGCAACACCGGCGGCAGCTCCGGCGCCTCGGGCGTGCGCGCCACCTGGTTCTGGTCGTGGAGCGCCGGCTACAGCTCCACTGCCGACATGGAGTATGTACCCTGCCGGCAACACCTCTACTGGCCCAGCGCCAGCGAGGTCAACAACAAGACCGCCACCGCCGCAATGTCCATCAACGAGCCAGAGCACAGCGAGCAGCACGAGAGTTCCGACTGCAGCTGCGGCGGCACCATCAGTGCATGGCGAGCCTACCAGCTGACCCCCGACTTCCAGGCCGGAGGTGGACGTATCGGTTCGCCCCAACCCACCGACCTGAGCTACCTCACCGAGTTCTGCAAGTATGTGGATGAGAACAACAACCAGTCGCGCTGCGACTTCACCATCACCCACTCCTATTGGGACCTCGGCAGCATGAACTCCACCAGTTATGCCAACTGGTACTGCAACACCCAGTGCAAGAGCGTGTGGAACAACACCAAGCGTCCGTTGTGGATTACCGAGCTGGAAATCAGCGCCTCCTGGAACAGCAACAAACCCACATCCTACGACCAAGCCCGCGACTACCTGCAGGTACTGCTGCAGAAAATCGACGAATGTCCGTGGATAGAACGCTACGCCATCTACAGCTTCGACCAGTGGCAGAACTATGTCTACTACGACTGCAATCCCAACAAAGGTCTGACGCCCGCCGGACAAGTATACCGCGACCACCGCGCCACCTTCGCCTACAACGCCTCCTACACCAAGACCCCTGCCTGGTGGAACCCATCCACGAAGACACCCTCGCTGGTGGCCAAACCTCAAGGCGACAGTCAGATCACCTTCGTCATCACCAACCCCAACACCGACATGACCGACCAGATGGTTGTGGAACGCCTGACCGCCGACGGCAGTTGGACTCCTTTCTATGAGGTAACGGACCGTTCGCTCTTCGACAACAAGACATTGACCCTCACTGGAATAGAAGCCGGGGACGCAGATATAGAGACGGACCAGTTCCGAGTCACCATCACCACCCTGGCCGGAAAGACCATCAGCAGTTCCACCACCGACTCGGGATATATCCAGAACCCACGAATTGAAGTAGATTCCAAGGAGAGCGTGGACGGATGGACCTGCTCGCGCGACGCCGCTAATGGCTACTGCAAGTCCACCGGCGACACCTATCTGGAGGTGTGGGACTACACGGCTGCCAACATCCATTTTGACTACTACCAGGAACTGACAGAGCTGGCCGACGGTCTTTATAAACTCACTGCCAACGTCTTCAACACAGCCGACGGAGTGGAGGGCGACACTGTCAACGGGGCCGTGGGCCTCTACGCCCGCACCGGAGAGCAGTTCTATTTCGCCCCCGTACTCAGCGACGCTGCCTCCGACCCCAGCCACTCATTGACGTCCTCCACCACCGATATCAGTCAATTGCCCACCGTGAGCATCGACACCATCGTCGTCCGAGACGGCTACCTCCGTGTGGGCATTCGGAATCTTGGTAAGATGACAGCCCGCTGGGCCGGTGCCGACAACTTCCTCCTGCAACGAATAGGAGACATCCCCGATGCGGACGTCAACCGCCTCAGAGCGAAGAACGACCAGGCCCTCTATGCACTCATGCCATCGCTGAAGACCACCTCCAGCGACCCATCTGCTACTCCGCGCGACGCCAGCTGCTTCATCGTCAATCCCGACTGCAACCGCAGCACGAGCTACGGGTGGACCACCAAGAATGTAGACTACAAGACGGATGGCGAGGCTTACGACGCCGTGGCTTCCAACACCTATTGGAATATATGGAAGAGTGGCGCCTACGAGTCAACGCTGACGCAGGAGGTAGTGGGACTGCCGGAAGGCACCTACACCTTTGCAGCAGTGCTGCGCGGACAAGATGTGGCCACCATGACCCTCTCGGCTGCCACGGCGGAAGCTTCTGTTCAGCAGTCCTTCGTGGGCCACGGAGCCACCTCTGCTGCCAGTGCCACCTACCATCAAGGGTGGGAGAGGGTGCAGACGGACCCCGTGACCGTGCACCAGGGCGACACCCTCAGCCTCTCGCTCGCAGTAAGCTGCAGCGCCACAGCTTGGTGGAGTGCTGACCACTTCGCCCTTACGCTGGAGAGCACTCCTGGCACCGCCGATAACGTCCGATCTATCGTAGATACATCCAATAACCCATCCATCTTCGACCTCACAGGACGGCGAGTGACGGAAAGGCTAATCCACTCCGGAAGACCCTTGCAATCCTCTCGTATCTATCTCGTTGGAGGACGTAAAATAGTTATCAAGTGAAGATACTCCTCGTAGGTGAATACAGCAATGTCCACTGGACACTTGCCCAGGGGCTCAGAGCCCTTGGGCATGAGGTCACTGTGGTGTCCGATGGCGACCGCTGGAAGAACTATCCCCGCGATATCGACCTGCGCAGGCGGGCCATGGATTCCAGTTCCAGACTGGAACGCACCGGAGGGTCTATACGCTATCTCTTCGACCTGGCACGCGTTTGGCCGACCCTGCGAGGATATGATGTGGTGCAACTCATCAACCCCGTTTTCATCGACTTGAAGGCCGAACGCCTGTGGCCCTTCTATCGCTATCTGAGGAAGCACAACGGACGAGTCTTCCTGGGAGCCTTCGGTATTGACTATTATTGGGTTAAGGTGGGCTCAGATTGCAAGACCTTTCGCTATTCAGATTTCAACTTTGGTTCCCAACTGCGCAACTATCCGTTTATGCAGACCATGATAAAAGACTGGTTGCATGGTCCCAAAGGCATTCTGAACCAACGTATTGCTGAGGACTGCGACGGCATCATCACGGGCCTCTATGAGTATGAGTGCTGCTACCGCCCCTACTATCCCGAGAAGACCCGTTTTATCCCGTTCCCCATCGACCGCTCGTCCGTGAGCCCCGTCACGCTCTACTCCGCAACTACTGCAGAACCCCTGCACTTCTTCATAGGCGTCCAGAGCAACCGCTCCTATTATAAAGGTACAGACATCATGCTCTCTGCCCTGCAGCGCCTGAAGAAAGATTATCCCGAAAGCATGGAAGTGGTGAAAGCAGAGAACCTGCCATTCAATGTGTACCAAGAGCGAATGAACAGCAGTCACGTACTGCTCGACCAACTCTACAGCTACACTCCTGCCATGAATGCGCTGATGGCGATGGCGAAGGGACTGATAGTAGTGGGAGGGGGAGAGCCGGAGCAATATGAGTTGCTGGGGGAACACCAGTTGCGGCCTATCATCAATGTGCAACCCACGGAAGAGGATGTGTACGAACAGATTGCCACCCGTCTGTTAAGTGGGCAAGAGGATATCCGTCAGCTACAGCTCGACAGCATGGAATATATTCGCAGACACCACGATCATTTCAGCGTGGCAAGGAAGTATGAGGAATTTTATGGAATGAATCTGAACTGAACCATATTACAGACCCACCCCTCACCCGGCCTGTGATGGAGGGAGTGTATGTATTTGAGAGAGTGTAATAAAACTGGGTGTAATCACACCGTTGCATTTTATACGTATATACGTGTTGACAAAGATGTATATACGTGTTGGCAAAGATGACGCTTCGTGTTGGCAAAGATGTACGTACGTGTTGGCAAAGATGTACGTACGTGTTGGCGAAGATGAAGTTTCGTGTTGAAAAACGCAATGTAGATTAGATTTCAGGATGTATATATCTTCAGCTCAAAAGATATATATATCTTATTCGTATAAGATTGTTCATGATCAATGCCGAGGAAGCCCCAGATGGTGGCTGATTGTAGGCTGGGGGGCTTTCCCAATTAACGTATAAACATAAGAAAGTTACTCGAAAACATGAAAGCATTCCAACGTCTGTGTTAAACCCAAATCGGTCATTAGGCCGAACTGAG
>JAILFY010000189.1 GCA_024697285.1 Bacteroidaceae bacterium | reverse complement strand
GAAGATTGCATCAGCAGGTTCAGAGGATTGCATCAGCAGGTTCAGAAGATTTCAAGAAATGGCTTCGTATCTTTATAAGTATCTGAAGTTTCGCAGGTAGGTAAATTCCTGTCTGCAAAGTGTTTTATATCTGTCATGAATCTTTATTATCAGGTTATCGAACTTACACGGGTCTTAAATCCCTTAAACCGCAACCGAAGGCTGCACCTTAAACCTTTAAACCGCGAGCTTGCTCGCACCTGAAACTTGAAACCTGAAACTTGAAACCGCGAGCTTGCGAAAGTTGACATAAGTATTCTGTTGACTATTCTGCAAGTAATGCTATAAAGAAAAATGCTGATGGCAGAGACTGCGTAGGTAAGGGGAGCTGGTGACGGGTGCGCTCTTTTTTTGTTAAAAAAAATAAAAATAGCAGTGTTGGTATCCGGTGAAAATTATATGTTCATAAAAAATAAGAATGCCCGTCGGCCGGAGGGCATCTTTGAGGCGACCTACCGAGATTTGTATACGACCTACAGGGAAGACTGTCCCCGGACAGCCGCAAACCTCTTGCTCATGGTCTTGCAGAGACGCATAAAACGGCCTTGAGGCGTCTCCGGGTTAGCTACAATGTCAGAATTATGCTCAACTGCTACACTTTCTTCGAAGAGCCCGAGAAAGAGTGGTTGAGGCTGCTTGAAAACGCGGAATCGCCACCCGAAGAACCAACACTCTTTGACTAAGGGGGCTTACTCTTTGAAAAAAGAATCTGAAAAGGCTGTTTATCGGCACTTCAGATGGGTTGTTGGAACTATTTTGATTGTTACCGGACAGCAATAATAGTTTCTGAAGATTTGGTTAAAGGTTGGAGTGCAGATAGGTGAAAAAAATATGTTAATTGACGTTGACAACCTCCTCATTTTGCTCAAAAAGCCTCATATTTGTCACCCATCTATCACCACAAGCCTCACCCGATGAGCCCTCTGTTTATGCGGGTTTTCTGAAAATGATGAGGCTTTTACGCTTTTTTTCTGTAAACTCTAAGACGGAGAAGTGAGGATTCGATAAGCCTGGGAGGCGGAAGAATGCCTTCAAGAGTGGAACAAAGATTGCTCTGGAAATCACATTGTAAGGGAAGCTCGATGTTCTCCCTTATTTGTTTCTGTCCCTACAAATCAACTTATTGCAGTTGATTTTTAGAAATCAAGCGAAATAGCTTGATTTGGCATCTTAAGACTTACTTTATGCAAGGTAGAACTATCATAATATGTTAAATAATCAAATAAATTAGTTTGATTTTACAAAATCAACCAAAATAGCTTGACTCAATCAAGAAAATGTGTACCTTTGCATCGTCAAATAATGAATATCCTATGATAAAAGGTGTATTGACAGGAGATTTAATCAACTCCACCAATATTGCAGTCGAATGGCGGCAGAGAGTTGTAGATGCATTAAATGCGTGTGTCACAGACTTTTTGCCACAGAGTCCTGTAAAGATAGAGATGTACAGAGGCGACAGCTTTCAGGTCGTAGTGGACAATCCAGAGCTCTCGCTGGCTGTAGCTGTTGCACTCAGAGCAAAACTCAGGGCTTCTACACCCGCGAAGAAGGATATTTGGGATGCCAGAATTTCTGTTGGAATCGGTGAGGTTTCCTTCGAAAGCGACAATATAGTAACCAGCGATGGCGAGGCATTCAGATTGTCGGGCAGGACTTTTGACGCTATGGGCAAGAAAAAACTGACCATAACCACACCTTGGTCAGAATTGAACAATGCCATGGAACTCGTCACACGCTTTGCGGATGATGTCGTTTCTTCTTGGACAGTCAAACAGGCGATAGTAGCATATCACTCATTGTTGTTTCCTAAGACACAGAAAGAAATGGCGGCAGACTTAGGATTGACAAAACAGAACTTCAACTCACATTGGACTTCTGCCAGAATCCAGTTAATCCTGGACTATATAGAATATAACAAACTACAAATATCACAATTCATCAAGCACTAATATGGAAGCATTCATTGTCTTGATAAAACTTCTTTGTGCCCATCTGTGTTCAGACTTTATTTTTCAGACAGATGCCATCAATACTGGTAAGCGTAAGTCTGGAAGCAAAGGTCTTGGCTACCAGATGCTTCACAGTATGATTCATGCAATTGTAGCTTATCTGTTTGTTGCAGATTGGTCTTGTTGGCTAATTCCTGTGGTCATTCTCGTGAGCCACTTCTTCATAGATATGATAAAGTGCAAACTCCATAAGGATTCTCTTACGATATTCCTTGCGGATCAGCTTGCTCATATCATCGTAATTGGATTACTCTGGTTCTTCCTCTACGGCAAAGATGTGGAACTCTCTTGTATGCTATGCTCTTTCTCAGCAAATGTATGGCTTATAGGCTTGGCATACATCCTGATGCTAAAGCCATCATCCA
Source organism: Bacteroidaceae bacterium (assembly GCA_024697285.1). GTDB lineage: Bacteria > Bacteroidota > Bacteroidia > Bacteroidales > Bacteroidaceae > Physcousia. The sequence goes on along the minus strand of JAILFY010000189.1, from coordinate 13,079 downwards.
TTCTGCTGAGTTTGTTTCTCGATAAGTGGACTCCTGCGTCACCAAACACTCAGAGTCTGCCGAATGCGGGTCAGTGGATTGGTTACATAGAACGAATCCTGATACTCACATTTGTTCTTATCGGCAGTATGGAAGGAGTAGGTTTCTTACTTGCAGCAAAGTCTATATTCCGTTTTGGTCAATTGAATAAGGCAAAAGAAATCCGTACTACCGAATATGTGTTGATCGGAACACTCGCAAGCTTCACCATTGCCATTCTCACAGGTATTGCCGTATCTCATCTAATCTAAGCCTCTGTAAATAAAAGGTAATATCTGGTTGCTTGTTTCGTTGTGGGTGGCGTGCATCATCATGTGTACAAGACATCTCAAGAAGAAGTCAGATACGAGCAAAAGCATATAACGAGTATGCCGCTATCGCTGGAGCTCAGGAAGATTCTTTGGTCAAACTCTACAATTATTGCTGTCCGGTAAACAAACAAGGAAGACCTGATCCCAAGTCCTTGAAACACAGAAGTTGGAATGCTTTCATGTTTCCGACAAGCCTCCCTGTATGTTTACTGCGTTAATTGGAGGTGATTCTGCTCCAGCCATGACTAAAGGCAGGAGAGAAAGCCCCGTGCCAGCCCGATAAAGCCCCACTCCCAGACCCCAGCCATTAGGGAGAGGTGGGTCTTCATGGGAGGGCCGGGGGGACTGCTTGAGGTGGGTCTTGATTCGGGCTGGCACGAGGCTTTCCATCCACACCGGATATAATCATCGGATGCTACTTTGTATGAAGCCCCGGAAACGGAGGACTACTCGAGGGGATAGTCCTCGAAGGCATAGAGGACGGTGGATAAGTAGCGCTCGCCGGTGTCGGGCAGCAGCACAACGATGTTCTTGCCTTTATTCTCCTGCCGCTTAGCAATCTCCGTTGCCGCAAAGAGGGCGGCCCCAGCAGATATGCCTACCAGCAACCCTTCTTGCTGTGCCACTTGCCGGCTGGTGCGGATGGCGTCATCGTTGTCCACATCGAACACCTCATCGACGACACTGGCATCGTATGTCTCTGGCACAAAGCCTGCGCCGATGCCCTGAATCTTATGAGGGCCGCTGCTACCACCATTGAGAACGGGACTCGACTTGGGTTCCACTGCGATGATTCTGGCGCCGGGCTTCCGCTCTTTCAGGTACTTGCCCACGCCGGAAACCGTGCCGCCGGTGCCCACTCCAGCCACGAAGATATCTACCTGACCATCCGTCTGAGCCCATATCTCGGGACCAGTGGTGGCATAGTGTTTTGTGGGGTTGGCATTGTTCTGGAACTGCTGCAGGATGACGGCTCCGGGCGTGGCCTCGCGTAGCTCTTGTGCCGCACGAATGGCTCCGGGCATTCCTTCCTTGCCCGGAGTCAGTCGGATTTCTGCCCCATAGGCCTGAGCGAGTTTCCTGCGCTCGATGCTCATCGTTTCTGGCATGGTGAGGATGAGGTGATAGCCTTTCGCGGCGCTGACCAGGGCCAGCCCTATGCCGGTGTTTCCGCTCGTGGGTTCGATGATGGTTCCGCCGGGTAGCAGGATGCCTTTCTTTTCTGCATCTTCTATCATCGCCAGGGCAATGCGGTCTTTCACGCTGCCGCCAGGGTTGAAATATTCCACCTTTGCAATCAAGGGATTTGTAATTCCTCTGGCTTGTGAGTAGTTGTTGAGCTCAAGAAGAGGGGTGTTGCCGATGAGCTCGGTCAGCTGTTTTGCAATCTGTGACATAATGTTTTATTTTATGAGGTTGTTTAAATCTTGTCGAAAGCCTGCTGCAGGTCTTCCAGGATATCGTCGATATGTTCCGTGCCGATGGAGAGGCGGACGGTGGAGGGAGTGATATGCTGTGCGGCCAACTCTTCGGCCGAGAGTTGGGAGTGGGTGGTGGTGTAAGGGTGAATCACCAGACTCTTGACATCAGCCACATTAGCCAGCAGCGAGAAGATTTCCAGGGAGTCGATGAATCGCCAGGCTTCCTCTTGGCCTCCTTTGATATCGAAGGTGAAGATGCTGGCTGCACCCTTCGGGAAATATTTTGTGTAGAGGGCGTGGTCCGGATGTTCCGGCAGACTGGGATGATGAACGGCCGCCACCTTGGGATGATTCTTCAGGAAGGCAACGACCTGCAGTGCGTTCTCCACATGGCGTTCCACTCGCAGGCTCAATGTCTCCAGTCCCTGCAGGAGGATGAAGGCATTGAAGGGAGAAAGGGTGGCACCCGTATCTCTGAGTATCACCGCACGGATTCTTGTTGCGAAGGCGGCTGCTCCGGCAACATCTGCAAAGACCGCACCATGGTAGGACGGGTCGGGTTTGGCCAGCGAGGGGAACTTGTCGGGCTGCGCTTTCCAGTCGAAACGTCCGCCATCCACAATGACTCCGCCCAGCGACGAGCCGTGGCCGCCAATGAACTTCGTGGCAGAGTGTACCACGATGTCGGCTCCATGCTCAATAGGCCTTATTAAATAAGGTGTACCGAAAGTGTTGTCGATGATCAGAGGAATGTGATGGCGATGGGCCACCTCTGCCAGGCCTTCGATGTTCGTGATATCAGAATTGGGATTGCCAAAGGTCTCGGCATACAGCACCTTGGTGTTAGGGCGGATGGCTGCCGCCACAGCCTGCAGGTCGCGGACGTCCACAATACTGTTGCTGATGCCCTGGGTGCTCAGGGTGTGGGTGATCAGGTTGTAGGAGCCGCCGTAGAGATTGTTGGCTGCCACGATGTGGTCGCCAGCGCGAACGATGTTCTGCAGGGCGTAGGTGATGGCAGCGGCACCCGAGGCCACGGCCAATCCGGCTACTCCGCCTTCCAGCGCCGCCACCCGGTCTTCAAAAACGGCTTGCGTGGAATTGGTCAGACGACCGTAGATGTTGCCTGCATCGCGCAGACCGAAGCGGTCGGCGGCATGCTGGGAGTTGTGGAACACATACGAGGTGGTCTGATAGATGGGAACGGCGCGGGCGTCGGTGGACGGGTCGGCCTGTTCTTGTCCTACGTGCAACTGCAGGGTCTCGAAGCGATAGTTTCTTTTTGCGTTCATGATGTTGTCTCCTTTCTTTTGACTGGATGAATAATAATGTTTTCAATGTTCGAATGATTTTCTGGCTGCAAAGGTACGTGGTTCAGAAATAATGACCAAATATCCATTGAATTTAGGAGAAAACCACTAAAGAATGTTTAAATGATGTGTTTTCTTTCTGAGAATGATGAAAAAACAGCGCTCAGAAAGATATTTATTCTTTTTATGCATACCTTTGCAGCAGAATTATTTATTACCAGAGCAAAGAACATGGAACAAAAAGCGATTATACTCGACGATATTGACCTTCAGATACTGCGTATTCTGCAGAAAAACGCCAAACTGACGACGAAGGAGCTGGCCGATGCGGTGAATCTGACACCTACACCCGTATTCGAGAGACAGAGGCGTCTGGAACGGAATGGATATATAAGGAAGTATGTCGCCGTGCTGGATCCCGACAAGCTAAACCAGGGATTGCTGGTTTTCTGCAAGGTGAAGCTGAAGCAGATAAACCACGAGTTGGCCGATGCTTTTGCCCGACGTATTCAGAGGATTCCCAAGGTGATAGAATGCTACAATATCTCGGGGCAGTACGACTATCTGCTGAAAGTAAGGGCGGCCAACATGAAGCAATACCAGGAATTTGTGCTGAACGAGTTGGGGGACATCGAAAACCTGGCCTCGCTGGAGAGTGTTTTCGTCATGAGCGAGGTGAAGAACAATTATGGAGTGCACGTGGGGTAGAGAAGGTTGCGAGAGCATGGGCTGGTTGTCATGAGCGAGGAGTGCACGTGGAGTAGGAATGATTCGAGAGCGTAAGCTTGTTTCAGGCGGGAGCTCATAGCGGCTGAAGTATGACGAACCCCGCAAGCTGTTGTCCAACTGCTTGCGGGGTTCGTGAGTTTCCTTTCGGGTGGAAAGGGGGGATGTCTTTCTCTGCGTGGGGAAAAGGGTTGATGTCCGTTGCCCGTTAGGCAGAGTGAGCTGCGGAGAACTGGTTATTCCCAGGTGTCGAGGTACGTCACGTGGGTGACGAGATATTCATCCACACCATGTTTGCCGTCGGCGCCGCCGATGCCGCTCTTCTTGATACCGGCGTGGAAGCCTTGTATGGCCTCAAAGTGCTCGCGGTTGATGTAGGTCTCGCCAAACTCCAGCTCGCGGCAGGCTTTGGTGGCCAGGTTCAGGTCGTTGGTGAAGATGCTGCTGGCCAGACCATATTCGCAGTCGTTGGCCATGGCGATGGCGTTGTCGATGGTGTCGAACTCCACCAGCGGAATCACGGGGCCGAAGGTCTCTTCGTGGATAATGTCCATGTCCTGACGGCAGTCGTCGAGCAACGTGGCAGCATAGAAGTAACCCTTCTGGCCCACGCGATGACCTCCGCATAGCAGCTTGGCTCCTTGGTCGATAGCGTGCTGCACCTTAGCCGTGACGCTTTCCAGGGCACGCTGTTCCACCAGTGGGCCCATATCAACGCTCTCGTCCTGGCAGGGGTCTCCGACCTTCACGGCCTGCATCTTCTTCAGCAGAATCTCTGTGAAGGCGGCCTTGACCTCTTTCTGGACATACACGCGTTCGGCGTTGTTGCATATCTGTCCGTTGTTGCCTATTCGGCTTTCCACTATCCATTGTGCTGCGCGCTCCAGGTCGGCATCTTTGCATACGATGGCGGGAGCCTTGCCGCCCAGTTCCAGGGACACCTTGGTGATGTTCTTGGAGGCTGCTGCCATGATGCTCTCGCCGGCGGCCACGGAACCCGTCACGCTCACGATGTCAATCTTGGGAGAAGAGGCCATTTCGTGGCCAATCACGGAACCCTTGCCCGTGACGATGTTGATGACACCAGCGGGCAGACCGCTCTCGGCCACCACTTTGGCGAACTCCGTGCAGTTCTCTGGCGTCAGCTGCGAGGGCTTGATGACGATGGTGCATCCGGCAATGAGGGCTGCACCGGCCTTGCGGGCAATCAGGAAGAACGGGAAGTTCCAGGGCAGGATGCCGGCCACCACGCCAATGGGTTTCTTGGTCAGGAAGATGGTTTCGTTGGGGCGGTCGCTGGGGATGATCTCGCCTTCTATGTGGCGGGCGAAGGAGGCCATGTATTCGAAATAGGAGATGGTGGCGCCCACTTCTATGGAGGCCCAGGTGCGGGTCTTGCCCTGTTCGCGCATGATGATTTCCGTGAATTCGTTCTCGCGCTTCTTGATGCCATCGGCGATCTTCAGCAGATACTGGGCACGCTCTATGGCGGGAGTATTGCCCCATGTCTTCTGAGCCGCACGAGCGGCGTCCAGCGCTCTGTTGACATCTTCTATTGTGCCTTCTGGTTGGCGACTGATAACTTCTTCTGTCGACGGATTCAAGACGTCGATCCATTTGCCGTTCGAGCTTTCGCAGAACTGACCGTTGATGTACATTTGGAGGTCTTTCATACTTGCGTTGAATAAATGTTAATAATATTAAGGTAACTGTGTTGAGTTTGTGTTTCCAATCGAAAGGATTGCCCTTTCTTCACTTGGCAGTGGGCGCGCCCTCCGGCGTTGCAGGGGGGCGGAGCGTGCGTCAGCGATAGCTCTTGCGCACGAATTTGGAGCGCAGCAAGTACTCTGCGCAGCGGTGGACTCCTTCCATGATGTCTATGGTGCCGTCGGTGCCTTCCATTTCCACCACGTAGTAATCCAGTCCGGCCGTGTCGGCGTTGTTGAAGATAGCATCGAAGCCGAGCATGCCGCTCTGTCCGAGTTCATAGAGGTCCTTGATGTGCAGCATGGCGAAGCGGCCCGGATATTTCTTGATGTAGGCCACGGGCGACTGCTGTCCCATCACACACCAGTAGGTGTCCATCTGCCAGAAAAGGTAGTTGGGGTCGGTGTGCTGCATCATGTAGTCTATCCAGCGGATGTCTTCCACTTTCTGGTACTCGTGGGAGTGGGTGTGGTAGCCGTACTTCAGTCCTGCTTCGGCGCACTTGCGTCCGATGGCGTTGTAGTAGTCACAGAGCGTCTGAGCCTCTTGCTTGGTCCTTGGCACAGGGCCGAAGGGTGTCACGATGTAGGTCATGCCGGCGGCTTTGTGGTTGGCGATGGTCTTGTCCCACCAGCGCATGGCTTCTGTGAAGTCGTGGTTCTGGAGTTCCTCTTTGCTGAGGTCGCGCGTGGTGTGGCTGCTCAGACACTCCAGTCCTGCGGCCTCACAATCTGCCCGGAACTGCTGAGGGGAGACTCCGTAGAAGGTGCCTTTGGCGCTGTCGTAGCTGGCGGCTTCCACGGCGGTGTAGCCCCAGGCAGCCAGCTGGCGGAAGACTTCTTCGTGCTTCTGGGCGTACTTCTCTGGCGTGCCTATCACTTCCCGGATGGAGTACAGCTGCAGAGCCATTTCTTTCTTGGGCTTGGCGATCAGTCCTGCTGGAATCAGGCTGAATGCCACTAGAAGAAGGATTGTGTTCAGTTTCATAATTCTTGTGGGTTTTAAAGGGTTTTATTCGGTTTATCTGTGTGGCAAAGATAGACATAATTATTGAATGACGAATCAGCCGACGGTATATTTTAAGTTTTCTTTAGATTGTTCCCTTCTTTCGGGGGGGGGAGGCGAGGGGGTGCAGCAAACGCCAGAAGCAACGTTCTGAACCGAGGAACGCTGCAGCACGACTCAAGAAGTTGCGGGGGAGGAAAGCGGACGACGCAGGAAGTGCGGGGGAGGCGGAAAGGTGTCAGTGGATAAAAGCGATGCGGCTGACGATGGCTGTCTCGCCGTCGGAGGTGCTGGAGATGACGTGATAGATACCGGAGGCTACCCTTCGTCCTTGCTTGTTGCGGCCATCCCAGGTGAAGGTGCCGCCATTGGAGTAACCGCTGGCTATCAGTCGGCCGGAGCTGGAAACAATCTTCACCTCCGCACCCATGGTAAGTCCTTTTATGGCGATGGGACCGTTGTAGTCCGGCGAGACGGGGTTGGGATAGGCAATGACATCGGATTCGCGGAGTTCATCGGCAGCTTGTGTGGCGTCGGACATGTAGCTGCAGATGCCTTTGTCGGTGGCGAAATAGACGCAGCCGGTGGAGTGGTCGATGGCGATGTCGAAGACATTATCGGAGATGAGGGGGGAGTTGGCCGTGGTGAAGTGATGAATCTCCTCCTGGCAGTCGCTGCTGATGAGGTAGGCGCCGCTGCCCTGGGAGCCGAACCACAGGCGTTCGCCGCCGTCGATGGTGATGCTGAGGATGGGAACGCCGTTGAGCAGGTAGTCGGCAAGGCCGCTGCCATCGTTGCGCGAGACCTTGATTTGCTCGAAGGTGAAGTCGGTCTGCCTGAAGCGCGTAGGGTCGGAGATGAGGAAGGGACCCAGATTGGTGCCTATCCACAGCTGTCCGGAACTGTTCTCCGTGATGCAGTAGAACTCATCGGGATTGTAGTTCGTGCCGTCCTGGTTGGTGATGGAGGTGCGTAGCTGTCGCTTGTCGTCGTTGGAATATGCAACAGTGCCATTGTAGTCCAGGAGGAAGATGCCTCGTTGGCTCATGCGGCGGCTGTTGATCCATGCCCATCCGCGGCTGTCGAAGAAAATCTTGTCGGTGGTAGATGCTTCCTGGATTTCAGGACAAGGGATGCCTGTCCACGTGCCGTCCTTCAGTCGAACGCGGATGGTGGTGTCCGCCTTTCCTGCGGTGGGATTCAGTACCCATAGGTTGTCGGAGTCGTCGAACTGAATGCCGTCGGCGACAACGTAATAATGGGGGGCGGACGAGTTGGGAAGAATGGATTGCAGGGGACTGTTCTCCAGACCGATATGTCCTGTGCACTGTTGGTCTTGGAACTCAAAGATGCCGCTGCGAGCAGTACCTATATAATAATGTGTGTCGTCGGACGGGTCCTTGGCGATGCTGGTAACGTCGAGAAAGCGTTCTTGGGGGAAGGCTTGTTGGGCCGAAGAGGCATCGAAGTTGGTCCAGGTGCCATCTGCAGCCATCAGCATGGCGGTTCCATCTCGACTTGTGGTGGAGTAGTTGCGGTTGCCGCCGGCCACGTAGATGCCTTCGGGGTGCTGGAAGAAGTAGAGGCTGTAGTCGTGAAGGGGACTGTTGTACTGGAGCTTGCTGGTCTTCAGTTGGAAGGCGCCCGATGCGTCGAGCTCATAGGCCTGAAGACCGGAATCGCCGTCGCTGGCCCAGAAGGTGGAACCGTCCTTGCGCAGGTCGTTCCAGGCGAAGGTGCCTGTGTAGTCGGTGCACTCGGTGGCGCTGGTGTAGATATAAGTCTGTGTGGCGTTGCCCAGAATGATGCTGTTGTCAGAGAGGTTCATGAACGTGGCACGCATCTTCTGAAGCAGCGAGAAGGAACTGATGTTTGCATCAGAGATGTAGATGCTGCTGTTCTGCTGCGCCCACAGGCGTCCGTCGAAGTATTCCATGCGCAGAGCCATCAAGGTGGCATGTATCTGTTGCCAGTTGCTCTTCTCTTTCAGGTTCAGCGACAGGTCGCCTTTCCACACTCCCGTGGTGGTCCCCAGATAGAGGGCGTCGTCGGTGCTGGCGCAGGATGTCACGGAGAGACCCAGGTCGTAGGTGTCGGTGATGATGCCTTCTGCCAGGTCTATGCACAACAAGCCGAATCCGGTGCAGACGTAAGCCATGTCGCCACTGACCTGCACGTTCTGCACCTGTTTGTTTTGCAGGGTGCTGTTCTTCAGTTGGGCCAGGTTGATGACATCGTCGTCGTTCTGCGTGGAGAGCAAGTCGATATTCCCGTTGTCGTAGATGAGGATGAGCCGATGGGCCGAGGCGCTGAAGTGGATGTAGGCTATCGATATGTCGTTGAGCTGGCGGTGCCAGTCGAAGGTACTTACTGTTTCGTCCGCAGGGTCATAGACCATCAGTTTGCTCTCCATAAGTCCATATATTCTGCCGTCTGCGGGGATGTTCCTGGTGCATACGGTGTAGGCAGGATAGATCTGCCATGAGCCTATGGTCTGGCCCATGGCGAGACAGACGAGGCAGATGGTGAGCAGGCTGATAATCGTTCTTTTCATGACTTCAAGTGTTGCACAGGAACTCCGTAAGCTTCTGTGTGGCGCGTCCGCGGTGGCTGATGGCGTTTTTGTCTTCGGCCGACATCTCTGCGAAACTGCAGCCGCGGCCCTCGGGCTCGAAGACGGGGTCGTAGCCGAAACCTTCGTTGCCGTGGCGCTCGTGCAGGATGCTTCCTTCCACGATACCTTCGAAGAGATGTTCCTCTCCTTGATATATTAACGCGATGACGGTGCGAAATCTTGCGTGGCGGTCCGTCTTATTTGCTAAATTATGCAAAAGCAGCTGCATGTTGGCGTTGCTGTCGTGGGAGTCTCCTTCTCCGAAGAGTTCTGCGTAGCGGGCCGTGTGCACACCCGGCGCTCCTCCGAGAGCCTGCACTTCCAGTCCGGTGTCGTCGGCGAAGCAGTCGAGGCCATAGTGCTCCTTGACGTAGCGGGCTTTCTGCAGGGCGTTGCCCTCCAGGGTGTCTGCGGTCTCGGGAATGTCCTCGTGGCATCCTATGTCTGTCAGGCCCACGACGTCGAAGCGTTCGCCCAGAATCTGGCGCACTTCCTGCAACTTATGGGCATTATTGGTGGCAAAAACAATTCTCATATTCTGTGGTTACTTTCTTTGCGGAACACGTGGGCCGGGGGTCCTACGTCTTGATAAGATCGAAGCCTTCGCCATACACGCCCACTACTTTGGTCATCGTGACGAAGGCATTGTTGTCTATTCGTTTGATAAGCCGGAAGATCTGTTGGCTCTCTCGCCGGCGCGCCATCACGATGAGCACACGTCGCTCTTCTTTGGAGTACCAGCCCTCGCCGTAGAGCTCTGTCACACCTCGCTGAACTTCCTCACCAATCTTCTGGGCTATCTCCTCGTGCTTCTCGGAGATGATGGTGAACTGCACGCTCTGTGTGGCAGAAGTCATCGTGTAGTCCAGCAGTATCATGGAGATGATGAGGATGACGTAACCCGTCACCACCTTGTTCCAGTCTTGGAAGACGAAGAAACTGCAGGATACGATGATGAAGTCCAGCCACATCAGTATTCTGCCCATGGAGAAGTTCTTGTATTTGTTGACGCAGGCGGCAATGATATCGGTGCCTCCCGTGGAACCGTTGTTCAGGAACACGAGGGCCAGGGCGGCTCCTTCTATGCACGCACCGAGCACGGCTGCCATAAAACTCTGGTCGCCAGCTACCTTGGGGAGGGTGCCGTCTGGCAGGCGAATCAGTTCCTGAATGAGACCCAGGAAGAAGGTGATGGCGAATGTGGCATAGATCGTCTTGGTGAAAAACTTGAAGCCCAGAATCTTCAGACCGATGGCCAACAATGCGGCATTGATGATGAAATAGCTGTACTGGGCGGGGAAGCCCGTGGCATAGAAGATGATGGCAGAGACACCCGTCATGCCGCCAGGAGTGAACTCATAGGGCAACATAAACAGGCAGAAGCCTACGCAATAGATGGCACAGCCAAGGGTGATGAAGAAGTAATCCTTCACTTCGTCAAGAATATGACTCAACTTTGCGTGCTTGGCCAGATTAGTTGATGGAGAGATACTCATGACGATTATTTCATGACGATGTTAATCATGCGTTTAGGCACGATGATGATTTTCACAATCTGTTTGTCCTCAAGGTATTTGGGGGTGAGCTCGTGGGCACGAACAGCAGCCTCGATGGTAGCGTTGTCTGCGTCGGCAGGGAACTCGATACCAAAGCGTGTCTTGCCGTTGAAGGCCACCATCATCTTCACGCTGTCTTCTACCAGATACTGCTCGTTGAGCTGAGGCCATTGTGCATCGCAGACGGATGTCGTGTGGCCCAGCTGTTCCCACAGTTCCTCGGCGATATGTGGAGCAAATGGAGCGATAAGCACCACCATGGGTTCCAGCACGGCGCGCTTGGTGCACTTCAACTGCGTCAGTTCGTTGGTGGCAATCATAAAGGCAGGGATGGAAGTGTTGTAGGAGAAGACTTCGATATCTTCCGTCACCTTCTTGATGAGCTTATGCAGCGCTTTCAGTTCTGCTTTCGTGGGCTCCTCGTCGGTCACGGCGAAGTCCTCCTTGTTCCAGAAGAGGTTCCAGAACTTCTTCAGGAAGCGGTGGCTGCCGTCGATGCCATTGGTGTCCCAGGGCTTGGCCTGTTCCACGGGACCCAGGAACATCTCGTAGAGACGCAGCGTGTCCGCACCGAACTTCTCCACTATCATGTCGGGATTCACCACGTTGTACATGGATTTGGACATCTTCTCCACAGCCCATCCGCAGACGTACTTGCCATCCTCGAGGATGAACTCTGCAGTGGCATACTCCGGGCGCCAAGCCTTGAAGGCTTCGAGGTCCAGGACATCGCCGGAGACGATGTTCACATCCACGTGCAGAGGAGTGGTGTCGTACTGGTCTTTCAGTCCGAGGCTGACGAAGGTATTCGTGTCCTTGATGCGATAGACGAAGTTCGAGCGGCCTTGGATCATACCTTGGTTGACCAGCTTCTGGAAGGGCTCTTCCTTGCAGCTGACGCCCAGGTCGAAGAGGAACTTGTTCCAGAAACGGCTGTAGATGAGGTGACCCGTGGCGTGCTCCGAGCCGCCTACGTAGAGGTCCACATTCTGCCAGTAGGCATCGTTGGCGGAGCTGACCAGCGCCTGATCGTTCTGGGGGTCCATGTACCTGAGGTAATAAGCGGAACTGCCTGCAAAGCCTGGCATGGTATTCAGTTCCAGGGGGAAGATGGTCTTGTTGTCGATGGCCGAGCAATCGGTGACGCAACGGTTGGCTTCGTCCCAGGCCCACTTCTTGGCGTTGCCCAATGGAGGTTCGCCCGTTTCGGTGGGCAGGAACTTATCCACTTCTGGCAGTTGCAGGGGCAGACATTCCTCGGGCAGCATCTGGGGCATACCTTTTTTATAATATACGGGGAAGGGCTCGCCCCAGTAGCGCTGACGAGAGAAGATGGCGTCGCGGAGGCGGAAGTTCACCTTCACGCGGCCCAGGTGATGCTCCTTCACGTAGGTCTTGGTGGCAGCAATGGCCTCCTTGATGGTCAGACCATTGAGGGAGAAATCGATATAAGGAGTGACGCCGGCCTTGGGAGAGTTGCAGACGATACCTTCCTTGGCATCGAAGCTCTCTTCGCTGACGTCGCAACCTTCCACGAGCGGCACGATGGGCAAACCAAAGTGCTTGGCGAAGGCGTAGTCACGACTGTCGTGGGCGGGCACTGCCATGATGGCACCTGTGCCGTAGCCTGCCAGCACGTACTCGGATATCCAGATGGGGTTGGCCTCACCCGTGAAGGGGTTGATGGCATAGCTTCCGGAGAAGACACCTGTCACCTTGCGGTCGCTGATGCGGTCGCGTTCGGTACGTTTCTTCACGTAGGCCAGGTATTCATCTACGGCAGCCTTCTGCTCTGCTGTCGTCAGTTGTCCTACCAACTCGCTCTCGGGAGCCAGCACCATGAAAGTCACACCGAACATCGTGTCGGCACGGGTGGTGAAGATGGTGAAACTCTTGTCGGTGTCTTTCACCTTGAACTCTATCTCGGCGCCCTCGCTGCGACCAATCCAGTTGCGCTGCGTTTCCTTCAGGGAGTCGGTCCAGTCGATGGTCTCGAGTCCGTCGAGCAGTCGCTGTGCATAGGCGGAGACTCGCAGACACCATTGCTTCATCTTCTTCTGGACTACGGGGAAACCTCCGCGCTCCGACACGCCATCGACGACTTCATCGTTGGCCAGCACGGTACCCAGCTGCGGACACCAGTTGACCATCGTCTCGCCCAGATAGGCGATGCGGTAGTTCATCAGTACCTGTTGCTGCTGCACCTCGTCCATGGCTTTCCACTCGGCGGGGCTGAAGTTCAGTTCCTCGGTCTGTGCCACGTCCAGGTTGGCCGTGCCTTCTTTCTCGAAGTGTTCCACCAGCTTCTCGATAGGCTGAGCGCTCTGGCATTTGTAGCAGTAGAAGCTCTTGAACATCTGCTGGAAGGCCCACTGCGTCCAGTGGTAGTA
>JAILFY010000186.1 GCA_024697285.1 Bacteroidaceae bacterium | reverse complement strand
GACCAGTGCGGCTCATAGTCAGAACATGAATTTAGTGGTTGAGGGAAAAGGACGGAGGCGGGCGGCCTCGGAGGCTTTATCGGAGAATCTTCCTGCCGCCCTGGACATAGACGCCACGACGAGCGGAATGGGAGCGCACTTGCCGACCATTCAGGTCGAAGACGGGCGCCTGCCCGCGGACGTCTGAGGAGGCCTGCACGGCGGGGGAGGAGACGCCATCTTCCTGGTCCTGAAGCATCCACAGCCGCACATTATCTATATAGAGACGTGTCTGGTTGGCGGCACCCTGATTGGCTGACGTGGCAAGGCCCATGGTCACCTCCACGACCGGACTCTCACCCGGAGTGGACGGAGCGGCGCAGTCGAACTCCACGCGTTGCGACTCCCAGGTAGCCTGGGCCGACGGAAAAGGGGCATAGAACGGCTCCCCCTGAAGGCTCACGCCACAGAGGGATGTGTTGACATTGCCTCCCGTGGTGGTGATGACATTAGGCGCTGTGCGCCGACTCTCGTTGGCGCAGTCGTAGCGCACATCGAAAGTCAAAGCATAGTGACCGCCAGCGGGAAGCTTCACGGACTGACGGATGGCGTTGGAGCCGATGGTCCAGGAATTCAGGATGCTGAGACAACGGCTGCCCACGCTGTCGGCGAGCGCCGCCGGCTGGGCCATGATGGATGCGCTGTTGCCCAAGCTGGAGGGCGACACGCAATACTGATTGAAGCTGTAGGGCATAGAATAGAGGAGGGCGAATTTAGAGGCGGGCGCGAGCTGGGAGTCCGCTGTCCACCCCTGCACGGGCAGCACCTGTGGGAAACTGCTGTTGGCGGCCTGCACCTTCTGCGTGTAGCAGGGGTTGTAGGTGGTGCCGTTCAAGGTGATACTACCCGTAGTGCCCCAAGTGTCGTCCTCCTCGAAACTAGGGTTTACGAGGAGCTGAGCCGTTAGGTCCACCCACTGAGCGGACGGGGTTTCCTCCTTATAGGCATAGAATTGTCCGTCGTCGAAGCGTACGATAGTGGTGGCCTGACTCTCTATCTGCAGCTGCTGCGTATAGGTCTGGCCCTCACTGACATAGCTGATGGTCACGCTCTGCGTCGCTCCCGCAAAATTGCGGACATATATCTGTGCGTCGTCGTTGTCGTTGAAGGCCTTGGCAGCGACTCCGGAGCCCTGAATGAACATCGTCAGGGGTTGCATCAGCGTGTGACTCTCGTCGAGGGCGATGGTGGCAGTGCCCTTGTCGTCGGTGACAAAGGTCTCCGAGCGCAGCACGGGAGCTCCCAGATTCTCGAAGGTGAGGCCCTTCAGTTCGGCTTTGTTCCTGCTGCCTCCGGCGAGGTTGGCAACGACGAGGTTGCGCTCGCCGTCCGGGTCGCTGACGACGACACCATTCCAGCCCTCGGGCAGTTGGTCCAGAAGCGACAGGCTCTGGGCGGCCAGCGTGGCCGTCTGGGCGCTATCGACCTGGCTGTAGTAGACGACGGCGGTGCGGTCCACAACTTGATCTTTCTGGAACGCCTGGCTCTGGGAGGAATAGAGGGGATAGAACTTCGAGCAGAGGATGCTGTTGTTGTTGGCTTGCTCGCCGAAGGCCATCAGCCCGGTACCACCGAGGGCGACGACACCGATGCTGTTGTCGATGTTCGCCCACGTGCTCTCCAGTTGCACCAGTTTCTTTCCGTCGGACTGAATACGTCCGTCGGGAAAGTAAAGAGTGCGCAAGGGGCGAGTGAACTCGTCGGTGGTGATTGCCAAGAGTCCGCCACGGCGTCCGGTGATGGTCCCGTTCTGCAGTCCCCTCACGTGGTTCAGATAGACGATGGCGTTGCCGCGAGTGGCGGCGAGCACGAAGCTGTTTTCCAGCGTGGCGTCGTTGGTGTTCAGACGCCCGTTCATGGTGAAGGCGTTGTCGTTGAGATCATAGATACCCTTGACAACGGGCGTGGCGTTAGTGCCTTTGCCGCTGACCTGATACCAGCCGAGAATATTACCGGTGTTGTTGGCCCGGAAGGGGCAGATGATCTTATTGCGGTCGGGCGTGGTGTCGGTGAAGTAACCGGTGTAGCTCTTCAGACCGTCGCTCCAGGAGAAAGTGACGAAGCGGTCCGCACTGCTGGCGCGCACGATGTTCTGGCTCTTGAAGAGGTGTGCGTACTGATATTCCCGGCTGAAGTCGTCCCACGTGGTGGGCTTCAGGTCGGCCGTGGAGGCGGCGGCGTGCATCAGATAGGTCATCATCACGCGGTGGGCCTCCACGCCCATACGACGGCTGCCCACATCGGAGCGCAACAGCCACGAGCCGTCGGTGGTCGTCTGCTGACGGGCCTTGATGAACTTATAGGCCATATTCTCGAGCAGCAAGGCATGAGGATCGCGCAGAAAACAAGCGGCGGTGGAGTAAGAGGTGATCTGGTCGAAGAGGAACAGGCTCCAGTCGTTGCCGTTAGGCATAGCTAACTCGCCGTCGGCCAGCGCCAGGCGGTTGAGCACCTCGTCCATAACCTGCTGCTGGTTGTGCATCAGTGCATTGGTCTTCCACTTCAGCTGTTCACCTTGGAAAAGGAGCATCGCCAGATGGGCCTCGCCCAGCTCCTGCATCACCACATTCTGATAGGAGGTGTGGAAGAGGTTGTGGTTCTGAAGGGTGTAGTCGTCATAGAGGTTCTGGCCGCGATAGAGGTCGGCAACGGTCTTCTGGTCGTAGTCGGGGTCCACGACAGTGGTGTTCGAGGCGTCGTCCACCTGCGAATAGCTGTTGATGGCAAACTCGCGCAGGCGGTTGTACCACTTCGGTGCCAAGGCATCGTCGGGATAGAGTCCCAGTGCGCAGGCCAGGATATCTGCTTCCCAGCCATTCTCCTCAGCTTTGGTGTCGCCAGCATAACCGGTGGGGATGGAACGTCCGAGCTCGTAGTTGCACTCCGCTTTCACCATATTATATATATAGGTGTGCTGCGCGTCGGTCAGTTCGGCGTCCAGGAAGTGTGCAGCATAGCATAGCGACATGGCCCAGAGAGAGCTCTCCCACGTGAAATCGGAGGTGGAGACACTGCCCCAGTAGGCGTTGCGCGTCGTCACCTTGAACTTATTGGCTTTGTGACTGCTGTAGCCCCAGATGAGACTCTTCAGGGCCATGTCCTTCACCTCGTCCCAGGTGATACCCTCGGGGAGGGTGACTTTGCCTTGTGCGTAGCGGTAGAGGAAGGCACAAACCATGGAGAAGTCGGCGTTGGGGCGCACCACTTTCTCGTCGTTGTTGGAGCCCTCGGTGTCCTTGAAGTAGCCGCAAGCCTCGCCTTTCGTGGTGGCGGAGGAACAGGGGGTGTAGCGGCTCTTCATATACACGAGGTGGTCGGCCAGCATCTGCAGCAAATCCTGCATCATAGTGGCCTCATCCACGAACTCGTGGGTGATGACGCCCTCGGTGGGCGAGGCGACATCGGTCTCGCGGCCGCCCACGATGCTGGGCTCCACGTAGTCGTCGGGAACGCTGATGAGCCGCACGTCGTCCACGGCAATCTGGCTGCCGCCGCTCACCCAGGTGATGGCGAGCTGCAGTCCGACCTTGGAGGGGGACGTCAGCTGGAAGCGCACCGACTGCTCGTTCCACTCCGAGGAAGCCATACAACCGACCGAGCCCTGGTCGAAGGCGAAGGTGGTGGCAGCCAGGGCGGTGCCGGAGGCGCTGACCTGAAGGGTGGCGGAGGAGGTGGCGCTGTGGGCGTAGAAGGCTTTCGTCTTCACCTTAATAATATATGTACCGGCTGGCAGAGCCTGCTGCGTCGTCTGCTGGATGGTGCTCGCTCCGTCGTTCCACCCCATTCGCTGGAAGAGGGCGTACTGTCCGTCGGCAATCGTCGTCTTGCCGAAATTGTTGTCCGTGAAGCAGTCAGCACTGATAAGCAACTGTTTGTCGGGCCGCGTGGTGGTCCACCCCGTCAGCGTGGCCACGTCCCAGCCGCGGAGGCCATCAGACGTGTCGCTCCTGCTCGCGGCAGCGGTGCAGGCACTGGCGTCGTCCTCGAAAGAGCTATTGACCAGATATTGGGAGGTGATGTCCGTTTGTGCGGTCAGGACTGCAGAAGCGGCCGAGCAGCACAGGGCGATAAGTGTTCTCAGGTGTCTCATATCTTTTAGTTGGGTTATATTATAAGACTTGCAAGGTGGAGTTCCGGCGGGGGAGGTCGTTGCACGACGTACTTCCGCTGTCGGTGGCTATATCCAAAAATCAGTGGGCAAAGATACACAAAAGATGACAATTCATATAGAAAAAGGAGAGAAAAAGCATCAAATCGAGGCAAAAAACAAAAACTTTCAGCAAGTAACTTTCGTCTTTCAACAAATTTATATACCTTTGCACCCGCTTTTGAGCACATCCCCGTCCTTCGTGGCGGCCCGTGTGATGGCGAATTAAGCAAACAACTTAATTTAGAGTAACACAAAAACGTTATCCAAATGAAAACAATTGAAATCAAGGGCACAGCCCGCGAAGCCGGTGGCAAGAAGGCCGCCAAGTTACTGCGCAAGCAGGGACTTGTTCCCTGCAACCTCTATGGTGAACTCAAGGATGAGAATGGTCTGCCCAAGGCCTTCGCTTTCAGCGTCACCGAAGGCGAGCTGCGCAAGCTCCTCTACACCCCCGACATCTACACCGTGAAGCTGGACGTCGACGGCAACCAGTGCATCGCCATCCTCAAGGAGGCTCAGTTCCACCCCGTGAAGGACAACGTCCTGCACGTGGACTTCTATCAGATCACCGACGAGAAGCCCATCATCATGGAAGTGCCCATCAAGCTCAATGGCCTCGCAGAAGGTGTCAAGGCTGGTGGTAAGCTCTCTGCCAGCGTGAGAAAACTGAAGGTGAAAGCCGTGCACACGGTTATCCCCGAGCGTCTGGACATCGACGTCACTCACCTGCAGCTCGGTAAGACCATCAAGGTAGGCGAACTGAGCTTCGAAGGCCTCGAGCTCGTGACCAACCCCAGCGTCGTCGTTTGCCAGGTCAAGATGACCCGTAACGCTCGCAGCGCTGCTGCTGGCGACGAAGCCGAAGCATAATCTCACATCCATGAGTCCACGCCACCGAGAGCAAGAGACAACGGACGGCTCGCGGCAGCGCACTGGCTCGTGAAAGAAGAATCCAGAACTTGACAATCAACGATTTCATCAAGAAGTTAACAAGTTGGCTGCGTGGCACTCCCGCGCAGCCAACTTCTTCTGAGCCGCCTATGGAGAAATTTCTTATCGTGGGACTGGGTAATATTGGTCCTGAATACGTGGGCACCCGCCATAACATAGGTTTTCGAATGGTAGACGCCCTGGCAGCCGAGAAAGAGGCCGTGTGGGAGGACCGTCGCTACGGCTTCATCACCCGCATCAGTGTCAAGGGCCGACAACTCATCTTGCTGAAACCCAGCACCTACATGAACCTCAGTGGCAATGCCGTACGCTACTGGATGCAACAAGAGAAAATCGCCTTGGAGCATCTTCTCATCTGCGTGGATGATATCAGCCTCCCCTTCGGACAACTACGGATGAAGCCCTCCGGCAGCGACGCTGGCCACAACGGACTGAAGCACATTGCCCAAGTGCTGGGCACCCAGCAGTATGCTCGTCTGCGCTTCGGCATCGGACAGGATTACTTTCCGGGACAGCAGGTGGACTACGTCCTCGGCACCTTCCCTCCCGAACAGGAAGAGCTTATCCCCGAGCGAACGAAGGTGACAACGGGAGCCATCAAAACGTTCTGTCTGGCCGGCATTCAACTCGCTATGAACGAGTGCAACAGAAGGGGCACGCCCCTCGCAAGCACGCCCAAGGAGAACCAGAAAAAGGAGGGTGAAGCATGACGTCAAATGACAAGAACACCCAGACCAAAGGACCGCAGGGAAGCCTGGCGCGCCTGGACAAGTGGCTCTGGGCCGCCCGGATATTCAAGACCCGTTCCATGGCAGCAGCCGCCTGCAAGAAAGGGCAGATAAGCATCGGCGGGACTCAGATGAAACCCTCACGAACCATAAAGGTGGGCGACGTCATAGATGTCCGAAAGCCACCCGTGACCTACAGCTTCCGCGTCCTGCAAGCCATAGAGAACCGCGTGGGTGCCAAACTCATCCCTCAGATACTGGAGAACGTCACCTCGCCCGAGCAGTACGAGCTCCTGGAGATGAATCGCATCAGCGGCTTCGTCGGACGAGCCCGCGGCACGGGTCGCCCCACGAAGAAGGAGCGCCGCGCCCTGGACGAATACGCCGCCTCCGCCTCCGACACCCCCATATTTATTGGGGATTTTGACTTCGATATGGAGGAGGACTAAAGGGAAAAAAACTCCCCCTCTCCCTCCCCGCCCTTCTAAATCCCTCCCCGCCGCCCCTCTAAATCCCCCCCTGCCCCTCTAAATCCCCCCTGCCTTGTGTGGGTCGAGTGCGGTCCGGTTTGTCCGGACCGACCCCCCTCTCTCCCGCCCCGCAATCAAAGGAAAGAACGAAAGAACCGCACGGTTCTTTCGTTCTTTCCTGCATTTCTACTATTATTTTTCCTCTTTTTTCTTGTTTTTCAGAAAAAAAAGGTATCTTTGCGGCCGAAACACCTATCCTTTTGATAACTTCAAACCTTTATAAACACATGCACATCCAGCTCGAAACCTACCAACGTCGCCGCGCTCGCCTGCAGCAGGACATGGGAAGTGGCCTCTTACTTTTCCTCGGAAACGCAGAAGTAGGCATGAACTATGCCGATAACACCTACAAATTCCGTCAAGACTCCACCTTTTTATATTTTATAGGGCTTGACAATCCCGACTTGGCCGCAATCATAGACGTGGACGAGAACCGCGTCATCGTCTTCGGCAACGAACTGACCATCGACGACATTGTCTGGACAGGAACAATGCCAACCCTGCACGAACGAGCCAGCGCTTATGGAATAACGGACACGCGTCCCATGAGCGAACTGAAGACATACATCGACGGCGCCCGCCGCAAACATCAGGCGGTGCATTTCTTGCCTCCCTACCGCGGCGACCACCACGTGTGGTTATGGGAACTATTGGGCGTGGAACCCGCAGCCCAAGCGGCAGGAGCCAGCGTGCCGTTCATCAAAGCTATCGTGGCCCAACGCAACCACAAAGACATGGAGGAGATCCGCCTCATAGAGGAGAGCGTGGACCTCAGCACAGAGATGCACCTGGCGGCCTACCGCACCGTACGGCCCGGCATCCATGAATCGCAAGTGGCAGCCGCCGTGGAAGAAGTGGCCTGCCGCCACGGCAACGCCCTCGCCTTCCCCACCATAGCCACCGTGCAGGGGCAAGTGCTCCACAACCACGGCTTCATCCACGACCTGAAGGAGGGCGACATCTTTCTGCTCGACGCGGGCGCCGAGACTCGTTCCCACTACGCCGGCGACCTCTCGTCTTCCATGCCAGTGGGCAAGCGCTTCACGGAACGTCAGAAAACCATCTACGAAATACATCTCGAGAGTTTCTACGCAGCAGTGGACACGCTGGCCGTGGGCGTTCCCTTCCTCGAGGCTCACCTGGCAGCTGCCACAAAGATCTGCGAGGGGATGAAAAGCCTCGGACTGATGAAAGGCGACGCCGAAGAGGCCGCCCGTATGGGGGCCTATGCCCTCTTCTTCCCCTGCGGACTGGGGCACATGGTGGGACTGGACGTACATAACATGGAAAACTTGGGCGAACAATATGTGGGCTACGTCGATGGCGACAAGAAATCCACGCAGTTCGGTTTCAAGAGCCTGCGTCTGGCACGTCCCCTGGAGCCCGGTTTTGTATTCACCGTGGAGCCCGGCATCTATTTCATTCCAGAACTCATCGACAAGTGGCAGGCAGAACATCGGTTCCTCGAATTCATCTGCTACGACAAGCTCGGCCCCTGGCGCGACTTCACGGGACTGCGCAACGAACTCAACTACGCAGTATTGCCTGATGGACAGGTGAAACTGCTCGGCACTATCAAGAAACCGATGAGTATCGAAGAGGTGTATGAGGCCAAGGGACTCTGAGAAAGGTGTCCTATGCACCCTCGCGGAAGGCCTTCGGCGGCACACCTTTCAAGCGTGAGAAGAACTTGCTGAAGGAAGCAGCGTCAGCAAACTGCAGACGGTCCGCCACCTGCGCCACACTCAACTGGGTTGTCCGTAAGAGGTAGACAGCTTCCATCAGCAACATCTGGTTGATATAATCAACAACAGTGCTGCCCGAAACCTGACGAACGATGCGCGAGAGATACACCGGCGAGATATTGAGTTGCGAGGCGTAGTATTCGATATTACGATGCTCGATGAACTGCTCGGTGACGATGCGGATAAAACCGATGAAGACGTCCTCCGCCCGCTGCGAAATGGTGCGCTCGGCAGGCTTCTTGTTCTGAATGTCTTGCACGTTCAGCAGGAACACTGCATACAACATTTTCAGAATCTCTTTCTTATAGATATGGTTGGAACCGATGTACTCGATGATTTCGTGCATCAGATCCTCCAACTTCTGCGCGTCGGCCTCTGCCAGCCGCTGCACCGGTTGGCGCATTTGCAACAGAGGAGCATTGGCAATGCGGATAAGATCTCTCACGGCCGGAATTTCTATCGTAGTGTGCATGTCTGCCAGCAAACAGATACCCCGATAGTCGGGCGAGACTTCTACAATGGAGACAAACAAGCCGGGGGAATAGATATAGAGGTCGCCCGGAGCGAGCGTCAGTTCACGACCATTATAGAGAATCCTCAGCCAACCACCCAGCACCAACGTGAAAGTGTAGGCGGCCATAAAACCCTGGGTGCGATTGGCACGAAGAGTTACGGCAGCATCGGTAGTGCCGCAGTACATTTTGCCGTCCCAATCCTCGTAGGGGTTTTGGCCGTGCATGATAATCCAAGCTTCCTTCAAACTGTACATTGCGGGGGCAAAGGTAATCAAATAATTCGACTTTGTATCGTTTCAGACAATTTTTGTGCCATTCTGAATGGAAACAGCATGCAAAAATTGTCGTACCTTTGCAGCCGCAATGGGAAACAAACAAACCTCTGCAGCCCCAAAGGAAAGAAATCATCACAAAAATTCCAATATTAACAAAACTACAAGACAATGGACACAAAGAAATCTATCGAAGCCCTTCAGTTCTTCGCTACAGGACTGACAGAAGGCGCACTGGTTCACAAACTGCAAGGCCAGATCTTCAAATCCCAGGGCCTCAACAAGCTGGGACAGAAATATGTAGACCACTTCAGCGAAGAGATGGGATGGGTGGAGAAGTTCAACGAACGCATCCTGGACCTCGGTGGCGAAGTGAAGTTCGAGGGCGCCAAGAGCCGCGAACTCTGCTGCGACCCTATCGCCTACATCAAAGCTGACCTGGACATCCAGAAAGCTGGAGTGGACCTGCTCTACAAATGCATGGAGACACTCACAGGTGATCCCACCACCTACGACATCATGAAAGGCTATCTGGCCGACGAGGAGGAAGACCTCTACTGGAGTCAGGGAGCTGTGGAGCTCATCGAGAAGATTGGACAGCAGAACTGGTTATTCACACAAATTTAATCCCTCAATTAATTATGGACGACATCAAGACTGTTTACGAGTTCCTGGAGAACGCCAAGACGTTCTACCTCGCAACGATGGAGGGCAATCAACCCCGCGTTCGCCCCTACGGCGCCATGCTTTTCTATGACGGAAAGATTTACATCATGGCATTTGGAAAAACCAACGCCACACGCCAGATTGAGGCCAACCCCAAGGCCGAGATTTGTGCCTTCAAGGGTCAGACCCTGCGCATCGAGTGCAAACTCGTCATGGACAACCGCCCCGAAGTAGGCAAGGCTCTGGTCGAAAAAATGCCTGTGCTGAAACCCGCCCTCGGCGAGAACGGCGAGAATGGTGTCATGTATTATCTGAAGGACGCTACTGCTTCTTTCTACCAGATGATGCAGTTAGTCAAAACCATCACCTTCTAATCAATCTCAAAGCTATGAAAGAAAAAGTGTTACAGGCCATGCGCGAAGCCGGGAAACCCGTTTCCGCTGGCGACGTGACGAAGGCTCTCGGTGCCGACCGCAAGGAAGTGGACAAAGCATTTGCAGAACTGAAGAAGGAAGGCGCTATCGTCTCTCCCGTTCGCTGCAAGTGGGCTCCCGCGGAGTGATTCGTCGAGTCCCTCATCAATTTTTCAGGCCAGACCTTGCGTGCACGCTTCGTCTGGCCTCAGTTTTTTCGGGGGGCGAGCACCTCCTTTTTTTTGAGGCTTAGGAGTAGAAATGAGGGATAAGCATCGCTTTTTCATACGAAAAAATGCAAAACGCTTGGTGGGTTCGCGGAAAGGAAGTATTTTTGCAACGCAAAAAGAAACAACATAAAGAACAATGAACTTCAGCATCAATAATCCCAATAACCTTGGAGGTATGAACGACCGCATCAAGCGGCTCCGCGCAGAGAACTTCGCCACCCCCACCACCCTCTCCATAGAGCGCGCACTCATCGAGACGGAGTTCTACAAGAAGAACTACGGCACGATGCCCATCGCCGTGCTGCGCGCCCAGAACTTCTACGAGATCTGCAAGAAGAAGACCATCTATATCGGCAAGGACGAACTCATCGTGGGCGAACGCGGACCGGTACCCAAGGCCGTGCCCACCTTCCCCGAACTGACCTGCCACAGCGTGGAGGACCTCCATACCCTCAACGAACGCGAGTTGCAGCCCTATACCATCTCCCAGGAGGACATCGACACCTACGAGCGCGAGGTCATCCCCTACTGGGCCGGCAAGACGCAGCGCGAGCGCATCTTCAACCACGTCAGCAAGGAGTGGGAAGAGGCCTACCACGCTGGCGTCTTCACCGAATTCATGGAACAGCGCGCCGCAGGACACACCGCCATGGACGGGAAGATGTACCACGAGGGACTGCTCGACGTGAAGGCCCGCATCCAGAAGCGCCTCGACAGCCTCGACTATATCTATGACCCCGAGGCCACCGACAAACAGCAGGAACTGGAAGCCATGCTCATCTCCTGCGACGCCGCCATCCTCTTTGCCGAACGCCATGCCGAGCTGGCCGAAGAGATGGCAGAGAAGGAGACCGACCCGCAGCGCAAAGCGGAACTCCTCAAGATTGCAGACGTCTGCCATTGGGTGCCCGCCCACGCTCCCCGCGACCTCTGGGAAGCCATACAGATGTACTGGTTCGTACACCTGGGCACCGTCACGGAGCTGAATGGCTGGGACAGCATGAACCCTGGACATATCGACCAGCACCTCTTCCCCTTCTATCAGAAAGAGATGGAGGCTGGCACGCTCACCCGCGACCAGGCCAAGGAACTCATCTCCTGCCTCTGGATCAAGTTCAACAACCAGCCCGCACCGCCCAAGGTGGGCGTCACGGCCCTCGAGAGCGGTACCTACAACGACTTCACGAACATCAATATCGGTGGCGTGGACCGCAACGGCAACAGCGCCGCCAACGAGATCTCCTACATGATACTGGAGATTCAGGAAGAGCTCCACGAGCTGCAGCCCGGACTCAGCATCCATATCGCCGAGAACACCCCGGACGACTTCCTGCTCGCTGGCATCAAAGTTATCCGCCAGGGCCACGGCTACCCCTCTGTCTTCAACCCCGACACCTACGTCCGGGAGATGACGCGTGCTGGCAAGACACTGGAGGACGCCCGCGAGGGAGGCTGTTCTGGATGCATCGAGGTGGGAGCCTTCGGCAAGGAAGCTTATCTCCTCACCGGTTACCTCAACACGCCCAAAATCCTGGAGATAACGCTCAACAACGGCATCGACCCCGAGACCGGCAAGCGCCTCGGCCTCGAGACGGGCGACCCACGCAGCTTCACCACCTTCGAGCAGCTCTACGACGCCTGGCACCGCCAGATGGAGTATTTCGTGAACCTCAAGCTCAGCGTCAACAACTACATCGAACGCATGTTCTCACTCTACGCCCCCGCCACCTTCCTCAGCCTCTACATCGACGACTGCATCGAGAAGGGCAAGGACTACTACAGCGGCGGCGCACGCTACAACACCACCTATATCCAGTGCACCGGACTCGGCACCATCACCGACTGCTTCACCACCCTCAAGAAACATGTCTTCGAGGACAAGCGCTACACGATGGACCAAATCCTGCAGGCCTGCAAGGACAACTGGGGCGCCACCGACTCGCAACCAGCGGCCAACTCGCAGCTGGAAGTCATGCGACAGTATATCCGCAACCACACCCCGTTCTTCGGCAACGACGACCAGTACGCCGACACCATCGCCGTACGCGTCTACGACGACTTGGTGAAAGCCATCGAGGGACGTCCCAACACCCGCGGCGGCCAGACTCACCTGAACATGCTCAGCACCACCTGCCACAACTACTTCGGCAGCGTCTGCGGCGCCACGCCCAATGGTCGTTTTGCTCATTTCGCCATCAGCGACGGCACCTCGCCGGCCCACGGCAGCGACAGCCACGGCCCCACCGCCGTCATCAAATCCCTGGGCAAGCTCGACCAGACCAAGAGTGGCGGCACCCTGCTGAACGTGCGTTTCGTGCCCGCCCTGCTCAAGCGTGAAGAGGATATGCGCAAGCTCGGAAAACTCATCCGCACCTACTTCAAGTTCGGCGGCCACCACATCCAATTTAATATCGTGGACACCGCCACGTTGCTCGATGCCCAGCAGCATCCCGATCAGTATCGCGACCTCCTCGTGCGCGTGGCTGGCTATTCCGACTACTTCAACGACATGACGGAGCAACTGCAGAACGAGATCATCGCCCGCACCGAGAACGAAGAGGTATAGAGAGAGCTGCAAACCTCCTCTCCCCAGAAACAATGATTGTCTTCGACATCAAACGATATGCTATTAACGACGGTCCGGGTATCCGGACCACCGTTTTCTTGAAGGGTTGCCCCCTGCGTTGTATCTGGTGCCACAACCCCGAGTCGTGGCTGCCCCAGCCCGAGCTCCTCTTCAAGCAGAAGAAATGCATCGCCTGCAACAGCTGCGGTATCCACCCCCGCCAGCTGGACTTCATCAAGCACCAGCACTCCCCCTCCTCTTCCGCTCTCCCCTCCTCCCCCTCCGTTCCGTTTGCTGCAGCGTCGCTGCAGCCCACCACCTCTTCCTCCCCCTCCGTACTCTCCTCCCTCGCCCTTGCCTGCCCCACCCTCGCCCTGGAGATGTGCGGCCGCGCCTACTCCCTCTCCGAGCTCCTCTCTGAAATAGAGAAGGAGCGCGACATCATGCAGGACAGCGGCGGCGGCGTCACCATCAGCGGCGGCGAGCCACTGAGGTCCCTCTCCCTCACGGAAGAGCAGCCCGACGGCCTCCTTCCGCTCCTCCGCGCCCTCGGCCAGCGCGGCATCCATCGCTGCGTGGACACCACCCTCCACGCCTCCCCCGACATCGTCCGCGCCGTGGCCGCCGAGACGGACCTTTTCCTCGTGGACCTCAAGGTCATGGACGCGGAGAAACACCGCCGCTACACCGGTGTCTCCAACGACCTCATCCTCCAGAACATCCACCTCCTGGCCGACCTCGGCTCCGAGGTGCAGATACGCATCCCTTTCATCGAAGGTATTAACACCGACCCAGAGAACATCGAAGCCACGGCCGCCTTCCTTCAGTCCCTGCCCCTCCGTCTCAGAGGCGTATCACTTT
>JAILFY010000184.1 GCA_024697285.1 Bacteroidaceae bacterium | reverse complement strand
TCGCGCCAGTCATTCATCATCTTCTCCACATCACGCAAGGCTGTAGCCTCGTCCACCTCATATTCTTCTGTTAGCAGACGAGCCAACATGGGAGCATCGAAGTCCTGCCCCTCTACTTTATGCCAGAGGTAGGCGGCACTTTCGTTGAGACTGATGACTTTCGAGAAGTCTATATTTTCCTTGCCATGAGCGACGACTACGGCTTCTCCGCAGACATCCATGAGTTCAAAACCTTTCTTGATGTGCATATTGCTAAATTGTTTGTTTATAGATAAAAAGGAGAATACGCCGAATAGGAAGCAGTCGTTTCCACAGACGAATACGCCGACAGAGACGCGGGTCGCTGGCCTCTATGACATGCCCATTGGGACGTATGTAGCGGGTGACGATGCCACAGACATCGGACTGCGTGCAATGTTCGGTACCACGGAGATTGCCATCGCCCATCAGAGTAATCCGCTGTCCGTCGATGTCGATAATGCGATGCAAGACGAAATGACCATGTGCTATCTCGGCAAGAATGGCATCGCCCACATGAAGTTCTTTCCATGGAGCCAGTTCCACCTTGTCTCGCAGGTGCTCCAGGAAGGGCCTCATGCTATATCCCTTGACAGAAATGATAGCCTTCTCGCCACCGGCGACATACTTACGTACAAGAGGCAGCAGCTTGTCATTGGGCAGTTCCACACGTGCGATGCCACGATCGGCATCGGCATATTTCCGCTGCTGAGCACGACGGAAAGGCGTGCCAAGAGCATACGCCACGCGCTTGATAATGGCTTTCAGACTCATTCCTGGGAAGATTTGCGCACAGCAATGGCATCATGACTGACATGGGCTGCCTCCTCATCGGGGCGGCATCCGAGCAGATAGATGGGTGTGGTGCGAAGCAGACGCGAGATACAATGGCAGATGCCTTCATACACACGCTTGTCCCACTTCATAGAACTGACAGCTGGCAGCAGCATGGCAAAAGCCTCCACAGGAGCCATGCGGCGAATGGTGTTTTCCGGTTTCTGTTCGATGCGTGTGATGGCACCCACAGGAGCCCAAATGTTCCTGTAACATGGTGTCTTTCCACTCCATGGCGAGCCATAGATACGTGTCTCTCCATCAACGATGCGGACGACGGGGTTGTCATCGTTCATCAAATCCGAGCCTGGAATATACTGATACCAAAGATGGGTATGCGTGCTCTTTCCTGTTCCTGAAGGAGCCGTGAACAGGTAGCCATAGCCTTCATTTCGGATGACGGAAGCGTGAACCAGCAGGGTATCCATTTCCGCCGCAGCGAAGGCATAAGCCATCATCATGGCATTGTTCAAGCCGAACTGATGTTGGCGAAGCGTCTGTCCCGTGAGGACGGCACGGCAGTGTGTGAAGTCGGCATTGGCCGTCATGCAGCAGCTAAGCGCACCACCGTCGCAGTCCGGCAGGCTGATTTCAAAGGCATAGCCGCCTTGTGGATCGCGGTACACACCGTGGTTAGCACCTCCGCAGTCGAACTGCCCGATTTCCTCCCACTGTCCGAAGTCCGGCGCAGCCCCGATCTCCACGTCCATCGTCAGGAGGGGCTCGCCCTCATCATCTGTGACGAAAGGACGGAAAGAGGGTAATACGGTAGGGCCGTCCAGTTGTTCCGGGAAGCGTATATCGAGGCGGTGCAACGCCACTTGATAGTGTTCTGTCTTCATGGGTTCTGGTTCTATTCTGTTTCGTACTCGGAGGGATCCTTCCACTTCTCCTCAATAAAGAAGAAACGTTCTTTAGGCAAAACGCTGAACTTCATTTCGCCTTCTTTCTTATAGCGGCGCTGCATCTTGTTCCACAAACGCTGAACCCGCTTGGCATTTTGCCCGAAGAAGACTGTGCATACAGGATTCTTCACGTGTTCCTCGTGCTCCATGAAGTACTGTAGCTGCAAACTGTAGAGGGCGCGGTCCATGAGGAACTTATGCTCGTCGAGCCAAGCGCTGTCCAGTTGCTGTACTACTGTCTGACATACTACTGAGTCGGTGAACGAAGTAGCAAATCCGAACATATAGATACGACGCGGCACAGGTTTCTTATCGCCCGCCATCACGGCAAAGCTGCATACGAGTGCCATCAGCAGGAGGATGAATCGTTTCTGAATTGTCTTCATAGCGTGTCTTACCCGAGATAGGATTTAAGAAGTTTGCTCTTCGCATTGTTGCGCAGCCGGCGAATGGCCTTCTCTTTGATCTGACGGACACGCTCACGGGTGAGGTTGAACTTGTCGCCGATCTCCTCCAGCGTCATTTCCTGATGATTGATGCCAAAGAACATTTCAACGATCTGCTTTTCGCGCTCGCTCAGTGTGGAGAGGGCACGGTCTATCTCGCGACTGAGGCTCTCATTGACGAGTCCACGGTCGGCCATCGGGCTGTCATCGTTGACGATGACGTCCAGCAGCGTGTTGTCCTCGCCTTCCACAAAGGGCGCATCGACAGAGATATGACGACCGCTGACCTTCAGCGTATCGGAAATCTTATCCACGGGGATATCCAACTCTTCTGCCAACTCGTCGGGGCTGGGGCGGCGCTCGTTTTCTTGCTCGAACTTAGACAGGGCTTTGCTGATCTTATTGAGCGAGCCCACTTGGTTCAGCGGCAGGCGGACGATGCGGCTCTGCTCTGCCAGCGCCTGCAGAATGCTCTGTCGGATCCACCATACGGCGTATGAGATAAATTTGAAGCCACGCGTCTCGTCGAACTTCTCGGCAGCCTTGATGAGGCCCAGGTTGCCCTCATTGATAAGGTCGGGCAGAGAAAGTCCCTGATTCTGATACTGCTTGGCCACACTGACCACGAAGCGAAGGTTGGCACGAGTGAGCTTCTCAAGTGCGTCACGGTCGCCTTTGCGGATACGCTGCGCCAGTTCCACTTCTTCCTCAACGGTAATGAGGTCTTCGCGGCCTATCTCCTGAAGATATTTATCCAACGATGCGCTCTCGCGGTTCGTGATACTCTTGGTAATCTTTAATTGTCTCATACTTTTGATTCAATATTTAAGCGCGCAAAGATATGTAAAAATATCCTTGCGCGCAAATAAATATGTATTTTTCTTTCTCTTAGGGCTTACTTTTTACCCTTCTTGTCGCTGTTGAGGTCGATGACGAAGCTTTGTTTGCGTCCGCTCGGTGTCACGGCACGGATCCATAAGGTGCGGTCGCTGGTCTGGTTCGCAGCCCGGACAGCCTCTTCGAAATCCTCGACGGTGCGCATCGGGCGGTCGTTGACCTGCAGGATGATAACGCCCTTGGTGACGCCTTCATCCATCATCTTACCCTTCTTGATGGCCGTCACCTCAAGGCCATAGCCGAGAGCCAGTTCGCGTTTGGCTTCATCGCTGAGGGGCTTGAGCTGTGCACCGAAGAGGTCGATATCCACTTCTTCCATCAGTTCGGTGCTGCCCTGAGCGTTGCGCAAGACCACCGTGCCGGTGTGCTTCTTCTTATTGCGCAGATAGGTGAGGTTGACCTTGTCGCCGGGACGATGCTGAGCCATAGCCTCCTGCAGTTCTGCGAACTTCGTCACCTCCTTGCCGTCGATGGCGGTGATGACATCACCCTTCTGCAGACCAAGGTCGGCAGCGCTCGTCTTCTCCTCTACCTCAGCTATATAGATACCCTTTGTCGTGCCGAGATCTACGTCGTTGCCTTTCTCCTTTTCGGCATCGATATAGGTGGTGACATCGCTGCCGCGCACACCGAGCATAGCACGCTGTACGGTTCCGAACTCCTTGAGATCGGCAACCACCTTGTTCATGATCGTGGTGGGGATGGCAAAGCCATAGCCACTGTAGCTTCCTGTCTGGCTGTAGAGCATCGCATTGATACCTACGAGCTCGCCGCGTTCGTTAACCAAAGCGCCACCAGAGTTACCGGCATTGATGGCGGCATCGGTCTGAATGAAACTCTCCACACCGTTGGCACCAAGCGAACGGGCCTTGGCAGAAACGATACCGGCGGTCACCGTGGAAGTGAGGTTGAAGGGATTGCCCACGGCAAGCACCCATTCACCAATCTTCAAGGCGTCGCTGTCGCCAATCTTAATAGCTGGCAAGCCCTTGGCTTCCACCTTAATAAGGGCAAGGTCGGTGGTGGCATCCAAACCGATGACGCGTCCCTTGTATTCCGTGTTGTCATTGAGCTTGACGAGGATTTCGTCGGCACCCTCCACGACGTGGTTGTTGGTAACGATATATCCGTCGGACGAGATGATGACACCGCTGCCGGCACCCTGACGCTTGGGCTGTGTCTCTATCTCCTGCTGGCGTCCCTGTCCGCGACCACGGTTACCATAACCGAAGAAGTCGCCGAAGAACTCCTCAAAGGGGTCGCGAATGGTGACGGTCTGCCGCTTGGCGTTTTGTGTCACCTTAATATATACGACGCTGTTCACCGAGCTCTCGGCGGCACCTGTGAGATCCACATATCCTACGGCAGGTGCGGCGGTGGGAGTGGTCATGGCAAGTGGAGCGTCTGCTGCGTTGGCCGTCGTAGCGACGGACACGCGGTTGGTCATGATGGCGCCTGTGAGGACGCTGCTGCTCAGCACCAGCGCTGCGGCGCCGAGCCAATTCTTTGTCTTCTGTGTCATTGTTATCATTTACTTTTGCGATTATCTGTTTTCCGGAATTTCCACGTATCCGGGTCTGCTTTTGTTATTTCCGACCGCAAAAGTAGTGCAAAAGTTTAACGGACTGACGATTTGTCCGTCTTTTTTGCAACCTTTTAACACCGCCTGCTGTCACCTTAACAGGGCTTAAAACGGCAGACTGACATTTTTACATTTCTTTACCCCACCTCGTCCAGGTCGTCACCCAACTGACGGAAATAAGTCGCCACGGTGTCCTCGAGATTCTCCTGCAGCTGTCCTGCCAGCAGATAATGAGAAGTAGTACCACGCCCGTGCACCACTTCACGTGCCAGCGGGCGACGCGGGTCGGACGTCATCTCATCGAGAATGCTGTTGACCAGCGACAGAGGGACGTGTGTATGGTTGGCGATGTCCTGCGCCGTGAGCGTCTGCGAATGCAGGAACGCCGTCTGCAACTCTGACAGCACCTGAACGGCCACACGGTCGTGGGCCTGGCGGTTCAGGTGCGGAGCACGTTTCTCGAAAGCGAAATCGGCCTCCATCTGATTGGCATAAGAGAGTTGGGCGCCAAAAAGGCAGATGGTCCACGAGAGCTGCAGCCACAGCATGAAAAGAGGAACGGCAGCGAACGAACCGTAGATGGCGTTATAGCCCGAGATCCACATCTGGGAATGGATGTAGAACCACTGCAGGAGCTGGAAAACGGATCCCGCCAACAGCCCTGGCACCAGGGCTGCCCGCCAGTGTACCTCGGTGTTGGGCATCATCTTATAAAGGAGGGCAAAGCCCAAGCCTGCCAGCACGAACGGCGTACTCTGAACAAGGAGCTCGATACCATGGTTCAAGAAGGTGAAGGAGGGCAAGAAGTGGCCGATGCCTGCCAGGAAGATCTGCAGACCGGACGTGATGACAATGATAATAGGCAGCAGGAAGAAGACGCTGATGTAATCCACGGCACGGCGGTAGATGTTGCGGGAGGTCTTCACCTTCCAGATGGTGTTGAAGGCCGTCTCTATATCGGACGTCAGATTGATCAAGGTATAAAACAGCATAACCAGGCCGACGCCGATGAAGACACCGCCGCGTGCCCGCTCCAGGTAGGAATTGACGAAATCCATGAGGGCGGACGTCATCTCGGGTGTGAAGCGCACGCTGGTCGTCAGTTTTTCCTCGATGAGGCGCTCGAAGCCGAAGCCGCGGGCGATGGCGAAGATGATGGCCAGGATGGGCACAGCACCAAGGATGCTGGCATAGGTCAGTGCCGAAGCGTGACTGCTGAGGTTTCGACTCACAAACAGCTCCACGGCCATTACCAGACGACGCAGCAAATGGAGCCCCCACCGCTGCAGACGGCCGAGCTGACTGACATCGATGGTCCAGAGCAGACCCTCGCGAAAGAAGCCTATCACCTTGTTCAAGTTCATAACAGTAGCTACTTTAATTTCACCTCACAACTTTTAATAAAAAAGCAGCGGGACTGTAAGCCGGGTTCTGTACCGCCGCAAGGACGGTGCTTGCCATTTATCTACGACGACGCTCACGCGCCGCCTCTATCGTTCTACCCTCCGGCTCGGACGGGCAGCCCTCTCTCGCCCTTACGCCCGCGAACGGACGCAGTCGGCGCTTTGCCGGTTTACGCGAACTTTCCACCTCCGGTGTGCACAGCACGCATGTCGCCATACGCCTGGTGGGCTCTTACCCCACCTTCTCACCCTTACCACCCCGAGGGACGGCGGTTCTTTTCTTCTACACGTGCAAGCCCTTACGAGCTTCTATCCGTTAGGTAGCGGAGCGCCCTGAGTGGCCCGGACTTTCCTCCCGCGCAACAGGTCGGAACCGTGCGCCAGCGGCAAGCCATCCCGCTGCTTTTTGCTATGATTCAGGACATCAGAACTACCACCACTTTTTCTTGTGATGGCGGCTTTTGCGGTGCGACGAGCTGCTCTCTCCCGTCAACACCTCTTCATAAGTCTTGTGCTCGTGGATAATCTGGTAGATGGCACCCCAGTCCGGCAGGCCGCCCACGTTGCGGTCGTCTATCCACATATCGGCCTTGATCTTACGACTGTAGGTCTGGTTCCGCTCCACGTTCTCCTCTGGGAATTCGCGGTTCACGGCATAAAACTCAACCCCATGCTGGCGGCACCACTCCACAGCCTCGTCCAGCAGTTTGCCCTCACGCACTGTCCACAGTATCAGACGGTGGCGTTCCTCGATGAGCATTCGTAGCGTCTGCGTGGCAAAAGGCATCTCTTGGCCGATTCCGGGATAACGGTCGTGCACGATGGTACCGTCGAAATCTACTGCGATTATCATAACATTTAAGCGCTTAAATCTTAGTTCTTTATTCTTTTCGACGGCAAAGGTAAGCAAAAAAAGCTACGTAACCAAAGAAAACGCCGTTTTTCTTCCCGAAGGCGACCGCTACTTCCCCACCCCACTCCCTTCACGTTTTCACGCACACGCTAAGGAGAATTGTTGAGAATGCGACCCACGTCAGACCATTTGCTGTCAGTTTCATCAATAAAGCTGAGTCCACTTTAAAAAGTCGGACGTTTTATTGTTAATACTTGTTTATCTCTCTCAAATAGTGGTTTGATTATTAGTTATTCTGGAATAGAAATCGTATCTTTGTAGTGCCAATCAGGCATATAATCATGTTCCGCAAGACAGAAACGACTCCGCAGCTCGACCTCTTTACGGCTCCTGGCAATATCCTGCCCCGGCGAGCCCAGAAGAAGTACACCGATGAGAAGGCCTGGCACAACCAGTTCTTCCAGTTGGTTACCTCCCGTATTGACGAGGAATCCTTCAGGCCCCTGTTTGAATCGACCACGATGGGCGCGCCCAATGCCTCCGTTCGCATCCTCGTCGCGATGAGTATCCTCAAGGAAGGCTTCGGCTGTAGTGACGAAGACCTGTTCGAGAAGTGCGAGTTTGACCTTTTGGCACGTAAGGCCCTAGGTCTGGAGATGCTTGACGACAAGCTTCCTTCGCTGGACACCTACTATCTGTTCGGCCGTCGTCTGACGGAGTATGAACAAAGAACGGGCATCAATCTGATGGAGCGCTGCTTCGAGCAAGTGACGGGAGAGCAGATCAAGCTCTTCAAGATATCCGGCAGTTCGGTGCGCATGGACAGCAAGCTCATTGGCAGCAACATTGCCCAGTACTCAAGATACGAGCTGATCCATCGTACTCTCTGCAAGGTGCTCCGACTGGACGGCATCATGATGATGCTCAACCCCAAGCTGCGCAAGGGGGCAGAAGTATGGCTCGGCGAAGATTCCGGCAAGACCGTCTACCGCTCAAACAAGGATGAGATGGCGCAGCGGCTCGTCAGGATAGGGCTGTACATATATGCCGTGCTTAAGCGTCTGAAGGAGGATGCTCCCGGCTACGACCTCCTCCATCGCGTCTTCCACGACCAGTATGTGGTAGAGAAGGGCAAGGTTGAACTCAAGGACAAGCACAAGGTTTCCAGTGACAGTCTCCAGAGTCCAGATGACCCCGATGCCACCTACCGTGACAAGGGAGGCCAGAAGGTCTCGGGCTACGTAACCAATATCACGGAGACCGTTGAAGAGGACAAGCCCAGTATTATCACCTCAGTACAGACAGGACCTGCGACTTTTGCTGATTGTCACTTCCTGCAGGATGCCATATCCAATACGGAGCGAGTGACAGGCCATATAGTGGAGAACGTATATGCCGACGGCGCATACCAGAGTCCTGAGAACCGTGAGTTTGCACGGCTCCACATGGGAATGGAACTGCTCACGGGCAAGCTGCAGGGAGGATGCAGATACCTGCTTGAGCGAGAGCCTGGCACAGACAACCTTAAAGTCACAGATACAGAGACTGGCGAGATATTCGATGCTATTTATGTAGGAGAGAACAAGAGAGATGGTAAACACTGGAGAGTAAACCTCGCGCATGTCAAGCCTACGCACCCTTGGCGCTACTTCAACGAGGAGGAGGTCAGACGATCGGAGCTCAGGCGCAAGATCGAGAGCCTTCCTCCAGAAGAGCAGCACAAGAGGAACAACATCGAAGCTGCCATGTTCCAGTACAGCTTCCACACACGCAACGGAAAGACACGATACAGAGGCCTGTTCAGACATCGCCTCCAGGCTTTCCATCGCTGCATGTGGATGAATCTGCGCAGACTGGTGCTATTCCAGACAACAACAAGTCAAAGACCACTTCCAGAACCAGCATCAAGCCTTATTGGCAAGACTGGGAACTGGATTTCAAGCCTCATAAAGGCTGTTTCAGACACGAAGAAGGTCTTTTGCGAATACTTCATGCTCGTCGTAGAAAAAACTGCCTGGTCTGTATTGAAGCTCAGATTGTCTATCTCAGAGCAAATGTTTAACCTAAAAGCCACTTTTTAAAGTGGACTCATGTATTCAAGTTCCGCAAGTATGAACAAGCAGCTGAAAGGGCAGCAAGCAGTCAGCCCAGGGCATCACCCTGGGCTGGTCGCTCATTGGCCTTTAAGGCCGTTAAATACCATTTGCGGAACTTGAATAATGTATTCCAGAATGCGCAACAAAAAACGCTGTTTTCCTTAGCCAGTCGGAGAAAAACATGCTATCTTTGCCGACAAATAGAAATGGTGAAGCAAGCTATGACTGCCACTCAACCCATCAAGCAACTGCCGCTTGGCATCGCCGACTTCGAGCGTATCGTCCGCGAAAACTATTACTACGTGGACAAGACAGAGTACATCCCCGCTCTGGAACGCACCAGCAGTTACCTTTTCCTCGTCCGCCCGCGCCGCTTCGGCAAGTCGCTGCTGCTGAGTATGCTGCGGCCCTACAGAACTCCACCTTGTCGTGGCGCAGTTCCGTGGACACCAGCTTGTGCGTTCCGAGGAGGTGGCGAGGGGAAGAGTGAAGAATGAAGAGTGAAGAATGAAGAGTGAAGAGTGAAGAATGAAGAGTGAAGAATGAAGAGTGAAGAATGAAGAAGTATTCAGGATTCAGGCACTTTTTGCTGAAACTCTTGGCATTTTTCGTTGAAACTCTTGGCAGTTTTCGCTGAAACTCTTGGCAGTTTTCGCTGAAACTCTTGGAAGTTTTTGCTAAAACTCTTGGCAGATTTTGCTGAAACTCTTGGCACTTTTCGCTGAAAGCTACTGGGAAAACAGGACTGGAGATATTGGCAAACATGTATAGACGTATGTGGAGATGTCTATATACGTGTAGGCGAAAAGGTATGGTCGTACCGGGTAGATGTACAAAACTGCAATATTTTTTTGTGAAAGTGCCTCTACCCTCTACCCAGGCCATTTATTTAATTGAAATAAAGTGTATTGCGGGGTAGAGGCTAAAGCGTATGGGTAGAGGCAAATGCCCTTTTGGATATCGAAAATGTGCAAAAAAGTGCACATAAGAGGTGCAAAAAATCGACATCTTGCCACATGGCGGAGATTAGAAGGTTCGTTATCAATCGTTTATAAAATGTCAAAAGTATGCATTAATGCCCAAATGGGTCATTTGAAGCGTTGCAAACCAGAAGGCTCAAAAACAGCAGCACTGGCCACAGAGGCCAGTGCTGCTCGATTATCGTTGG
>JAILFY010000182.1 GCA_024697285.1 Bacteroidaceae bacterium | reverse complement strand
TTGTCAAATCTATTTGATGGCTATCTTATGACCATTATTAATATAGACTCCTCTGCGTAAGGGCTGACCTTTAAGCGGACGACCCGAAATATCCACAAAAGAATCTGATGGGGCCACTGCTGCGCTTGGCGCACCGACACCCGTAGAAGATACCACGTGCACAACTACCGGGCAATATACTTTGTCGGGATGCATCTTATTGCCGCTGATGCGGAAGAGGAACACGTAATCACCCACTTCGGTTGGGGCACCAGTGAGCGTCAGTGTCTTCAGCAAACTACTGCGCTCCAACTCGAATCCATCGGCCATCCCTTTCTGTTTGGCCGAAGGAGTGGTCGTGGAGTCGAGGACGGCAGTGCCCATATTGTAGTACAGAAGCACGGGAGCAATGCTGTCGCCGAGCACCACGGTCTGTTGTGCCTGGGCCGTATCTGCCAGTTCCACCGAAGGCCGGTAGCTGTCGGGCAGGAAGTACCCAAGATGTGGCGGCTGGTTGTAAGCGGTATTTTGCCAGCACACACCCATCCTATAGACATGGTCGTGCATGAGGGTGGGCACTCGATAGGTGGTGGTCTCGTTGGTCGTGAAGATATTGAGAGTAGCTCTGTCGCTGCTGTTCATCAGCACAACCTCCTCGCGCCAGTCGCCGAAGAGGTCAGCCTGCAGACAAGGGGTTGACTTGGTACCGTTGATGGTGCTGGAGTTCTCGTAATCGTAAGGATTCTTGCCTTGTACATAGAGCCGACTGACGCCGCTGGAATTCCACTTGGTGATCTGGCCGCCGTCGAACAGTTCTTCCTGCAGGTCGCCGTCCCAGAAGATACGGAAATTCATGGACGTACCGCCACTGCTGACCACATTGCCCGTGGTGGCACTGCGGAGTTGGCCATCGTTGGAAGAGCAGAAGAAGGAACACCGATGGTCGGGAGACAGCTGTGCAGCAATGCCTCGTCCGTTGTCCTTGCCGCCCGTGGCGCTGTAGAGGATCTTACCCGTAGCCGCATCATGAAGATCCCACCCGTAGGGCGACGCCTCGTGAATCTGGAAGACCTCGAGTCCGGGGTTCGTGGGGTCATGGTCTGCCAGATGGATGGCATCGCCGTGACCCAAACCAGTGGCATAAAGCAGTTTGCCATCGTGGTCCAAGGCGGAGGAACCCCACACGATCTCATCGCAACCATCGCCATCGACGTCGCCCACCGAGAGGTTGTGATTACCATTGCCATAAAGGGTGCGACTGCCACCACCGCTGGTGGCTGCAGCTCCAGAGTACGTGCGCGTAGCCCCCTTGCTATCTGTCAGCTTGTAGTTCGTACGGGTGTCCGATGCATGATACCACTTGTCGGTCAGTTGCTCTCCATCGAAGCCTACCGCCCATACATAGGCATAGGTGTAGTAGCCGCGAGAGAAGACGCCACAGGCTGGTTTGTCCATACCGTCGAGGTGAGCCACACAGGCCAGATAACGCTCGCCGCGGTTACCATATCCGGCCTTGTCCGTACGTCCCGAACGGTCGTCCCAGTTGAAGGTACCAGCTGCATCACTACCTACCGTGGTGGCATTGCGGTTGGGCTTATAGAAAACGGTATGTATGGCTTTGCCCGTGAGGCCCTCGAACACAGTAAGGAACTCATAGCCACCGTCGATGCGTCCGTTGCCATTGCGCCAGTCGCGACTGTTGTTTACGGTTTTGATCTTCGCCAAGGTGGCCGCCTCACTGACGTAAGCTCCTTGTCCGTCCAGACTTCCTGGTGCCGTTTTGCACATCATCTCGGCACGACCGTCGCCATCGAAGTCATAAACCATGTATTGTGTATAGTGGGCCCCGGCACGGATGTTCACGCCCAAGTCGATACGCCACAGACGTTGAGGAGTGCAGCCCTGTCCGCCTTGTGTCCAGTCTACCTTGTAGCAGTCCAGATAGACATTGCCAGTCTTTCCTTCCTGTGAGTTGTCCTTCTGATTGGACGGGTCCCACTTCACAAAGATTTCATATTCTCCATCGCCGTCGACATCCCCCACCGAGCAATCGCCTGGGGAATAAGTGTAATCACTGCCATCGGCCGGACGGTCGAGATGCAACCGATAGAAGGCATCGCGCCATGGGGTCACGGCAGCCGTAGTGTCCACGGCCACGCCATCCACCTTGGTAATTATCTGATATTGACTTGTGTATTTTCCCCGGGCGTCCCTGAAAGATGTCTCCTTGCTCATATCCGCTTTGATGACCTCGCCATCGCGAAGGATGTCAAAGGTGGTGCGTCGCAGGTCGTCGGTAGCCAGGAAGCGCCAACTGACAAACTCCCCGCCAGAAATGCCGGGTTTGACAACGAGGCCTCGGCCTAATCGTTCTGAACTTGGTGAAAGAGGAGGTTGAGCCTGCAAGAACGAGGCCAAACCGAAGAATAGAAGAGCAAATGCAGTTCTCATAGCTTTATATCGTTTTTTAGTAGGTAGCCACTATAAGTGATACATCATGTCATGTGTTTGCGGTGCAAAGATAACAAGAACTTCCGAAAGTGCAAAACACATCCTCAAAAAAGGTCAGATAGATGTAAAAATACCCCAGAATGACGCTTTATCGAAAAATAATACTTATCTTTGCAGCGGCTATAAGCTTGTCTGACGAAGTGCAGTGGCCCGAGTCCCGGCCTCAGCATCTCCGCAAGCAGACCTCCCGCCTCCCCAGCCTCTGATTATCCCATCATATAAAATAAGTAGAAAGCTATGCCCTCATTACCCGAAAATGCCTTCCGCGAACTCCGCGAAGGCGAACAGTACGAACCCCTCATGAAACCCTCCAGGCAATATCCCGAAGTGAATGCGTGGAGTGTCACCTGGGGTATCCTCATGGCCATCCTCTTCTCTGCCGCCGCAGCCTACCTCGGACTGAAGGTGGGACAGGTCTTCGAAGCCGCCATCCCCATTGCCATCATCGCCGTGGGCGTGAGCACCGCCGCCCGCCGCAAGAGTGCCTTGGGCGAGAACGTCATCATCCAGAGCATCGGTGCTTGTTCAGGTGCCGTCGTGGCCGGAGCCATCTTCACCTTGCCCGCAATCTACATTCTGCAGGCCAAATATCCAGAGATGAGTGCCTCCTTCCTCAACATCTTCCTCAGTTCCCTGCTCGGTGGCATTCTGGGTATCTTGTTCTTGATTCCTTTCCGTAAATACTTCGTCAAAGACATGCACGGCAAATATCCCTTCCCCGAAGCCACAGCTACCACACAGGTATTGGTGTCGGGCGAACAAGGGGGCGATCAGGCACGTCCATTGTTGGTCGCCGGCCTCATTG
>JAILFY010000146.1 GCA_024697285.1 Bacteroidaceae bacterium | reverse complement strand
GCCTACGGATGGCGTCTGCTGGACCGCGAGACCTTCCTCTGCATCTGGATACTGATCTTCGCCCTCATGGGCTTCTATCTCCTCGGGTGGATTCGTCTGCCCCACGACGAGGATGAATACGACGAGGACGGCAACGTGATGTCGCGTCCCAAGATCGGAGTGACGCGTTTCCTCTCCGCCCTCTGCGTGCTGGCCTTCGCCCTTTATATGGTCCCCGGCCTCTGGGGCGCTCCCTGTAAGGCCGTGAGTGCCTTCGCTCCTCCCATGTGGACGCAGGACTTCAACCTCAACCAGAACACAGTGGAAGCCACCTACACGGACTTCGAAGAAGGAATGGCTGCTGCCCGCAAGCTCGGCAAACCCGTCATGCTGGACTTCACTGGCTTCGGGTGCGTGAACTGCCGTAAGATGGAAGCTGCCGTGTGGCCCGACGCACGCGTGCGCCAGCTGATGACCGAGGACTATGTGCTCGTCAGTCTCTATGTGGACGACAAGACGCCGCTGCCGCAGACCGAAGAGGTCGTGGAAGACGATGGCACCACCCGCAAGCTGCGCACCATTGGCGACCGCTGGAGCTACCTCCAGCGCACCAAGTTCGGCGCCCAGACCCAACCCTTCTACGTCCTCCTCAACCACGACGCCCAGCCCCTGGCAGGCTCCTACAGCTACAAAGAAGACGTACCCGCCTTCGTCAGCTGGCTTGAAAGTGGTCTGAAACGCTTCAAGGAATAATCACCCGCGGCAGTCCGCCTCGCCGTTCGCCTCCGCTTAGGTCCGCCTCGCCCCTTCTCGCTGCCCCCTTCGCCGCTCCCCTGCTCGCCACCCGCCCCGAGTTTGTGTGCCGCGGTTTTGCCGCGGCTTCCCCTCCGAAAAAATACCTATCCCCTAACTATACCTTTTACCGAACCTCCCCTTAAACTTCTCTCCCCATGCAAATCTTGAAATCACTGCTCACACTCCTCGCCTTGGCAGCGACCACCATGGTCTCTGCCCAGCCCGGCACATGGGACAGGGAAAAATACCCTGACTTACCTTCTCCCACACCCACGAACATCAATATGAAGACGTACTGGGCAATGGCTGCCCGCATCCAACGGCAGAAGGAACAAGGAATACGACGCCCGGACCACGTCAACAATGCGCTGAACCCCTCCTTCCCGCCCATCATCAACCAGAGTGGCGGCTCCTGTGGTGCGGCATGTAGCATCTACTACCAGTTCACCAATCAAATCAACACCTCCCGCTTCACGGCAGCCGACTCCGACGATCGTCGCTACGCCACTCACTTCCCCTGGCTGC
This sequence comes from Bacteroidaceae bacterium, assembly GCA_024697285.1. Taxonomy (GTDB): domain Bacteria; phylum Bacteroidota; class Bacteroidia; order Bacteroidales; family Bacteroidaceae; genus Physcousia. Next base: position 2,769 of record JAILFY010000146.1, on the reverse strand, counting down.
TGAATGCCAATGGACCAGAGGGAACGGGCTATGAGCGCCTGGGGCACAACGTGGGTATCGCCAGCTGCACCGACTACGGCGGCACCACCTACAGCCGCATCTTCGGTAATTCCGGACAGAGCGACGCCGACGACGACTGCGGATGGATGCAAGGCTATGACCGCTGGTTCAACACGATGCACAACCGCATCCTCCGGGAAAACAGCTTCCCATATAATTGTGGCACCGAAGAAGGACGCGAACTCGTGAAGAACTACCTCTGGAACCGTTGTGGCGACGACAGCTATGCCTCGGGAGGCATCTGCGGAATAGGTGTCGCAGCAGGACCCTTCGAAGGAATTATCCCCAAGACCGAGGCCAACGACGCAGCGGGCGTGACGGGAATGAAATACGTCACCGACTGGAACGAGACCTACAACCACGCCATGACCATCGTGGGATATGACGACCGCCTCGAATTTGACCTCGACGGCAATGGCGTCATTGGCGAGACCAGCAACAGCAAGGGTGAGAACGAAGTGGGAGCCTGGATTATCTGCAACTCCTGGGGCGACGGCTATGCCAACAAGGGTTTCATCTATTGTCCCTACGAGAAGAGCAACTCCGTGAAGGGCTGGCCCAAGGAGAACAGCTTCACCCCTGGATATTTCGATGTGATGAGGAACTACCGCCCGCTGCGCACGCTCCGCATCAACATGGAATACAGCCACCGCTCGGAGGTCGCCCTCTTTGCGGGTGTCGCTCAGGACCTCGAGGCGGCAGAACCCGAGAAATCGCTCCGCATGACCCATTTCGAATACTGTGGCGACGGCAACCGCAGCAAGACCCAACCCGCTCCTGCCATCCCGATGCTCGGACGATGGGCCGACGGAGAACTGCACTACGAACCTATGGAGTTCGGCTATGACCTCACGGAACTCACCCAGGACTTCGACCTCAGCCGACCCCTGAAATACTTCTTCTGGATAGAAACACAACCCTGGGGCGAGGGAAAGGGAAAACTCCACGAGGTGACACTCATCGATTACGTCATCGACCGCCAAGGCACCGAGACGCCCCTCCTCGTGGGAGAGCCCCTGCAAATCCGCAGCGCTGGCAAGAAAACCATGGTCAGCGGCATCGCTTACGCTCAGTACGTGCCGGAACCGCGCAACCCGAACTTCCAGGCGGACCTGCTCGCGTGGGAGAAACCTGCCGGAACCAGCTATCCCCTGAAGGGATATAATATCTACAAGGACGAAGAACTCTTCACATCCGTGGGTGCCACGACCTTGCAAGTTTCCTGTCCCGAGATGGGCTGCTACACCGTTCGCGCCCTGTATGCCGTCGACGGCAACGACCTGGAGAGCAAGGCCACGAAGGCTGTGGCGCCTCCCGTGGAGGTGCTGCAGACGCCCGTGAACAAGGTTCTCAACATGTCCTTCGGTTCCCAGCTGACCATTCCCAACGTCTGCCGACAGTCCATGAAGAACTTCACGTTGGAGTTCTGGATGGGAGCCCTGGTCTTCCGTTCCCCGGACAGCTTCGGTGTCAAGGCGATGAACGGAGAGTCCACGGCCTCTTTCTTCTTCAAGGTCAACAGCGACAAGAAGATTGAGGTGGGGCACGACGGAGGCGACCGCGCCACCTCGAAGAGCGTCCTCAAGCCCCGCACGAGTTATCATATCGCCATCGTCAGCGAAGGGTTGGTCACGAAGGTGTATGTCAACGGAGAGCTGTGGATAAACTGGACCAGCGGCTACAACCATGCGGGTATCGACAAAGCCTGCGACCTCATCTTCGGAATGACGGAAGGCACTACGACCAACTACAAGGAGTTCTACGCTGCCGACTGGTACGGATGGGTGGATGAAATCCGCTTCTGGGATTACTCCCGCACCCAAGAGGAGATACAGGAAATGTACGACGACATGATCGCCAATCCGTATACTTATCCCGGCCTCACACATTGCTACCAGATGACCACGCGAACGGACAGCGAAGGCAATGTCTATCTCATCGACGGCAAGGGACAGCACGACGCGCTGGTCAACAATCCCGACAAGATAGAGGTACAAGAGAAAACACTTGGCGAGGACTACAGCTTCCTGCGTCCGGAACCTCGTGCGGACTTCGCTATCGAAGGCAAGGTCATCCAAGGCATTCCTGTTCGGGTCAAGGACCTCTGCAGTCCCAGCGTCGTTCATCGTACCTGGACGGCAACAGGCACTGCCACCCCGCAGCTGACCGACGTGAATGCACCCTCATTCGTCTTCTCGGAACCCGGCACGCAGACCATTACCCTCAAGGCCCAGAGTCTCTTTGGCGCTGAGGCTACGAAGAGCGTGGAGGTGGAAGTGCTGCCTGCCGCATTGCCCGAAGTGGACTTCAGCATTCCCGAAGGAGATATCGCAGCCGGACAACATATCACCTTCCTCAATACCTCCAGCCCCGTAGAGATGGCTTCCTACGAGTGGGAAATCGAGGGAGCAGAGATACCGGTCGTCAAGACCATCAACGGAGCCGCCACCTTCCTTGCCACGGGCACCTACGATGTCACCCTCACTGCCACTAACAACCTCGGCAGCGTCTCCAAGACGAAGCAGGTGAGCGTGGTGGGAGTGAAACCCCAGGCGGCGTTCAGCATCGGTAATAATGTAGCCCTCGTGGGCGAACCCTTCACACTCATCGATGAGTCGCGCTATGCGCCGCAGCAGTGGACGTGGGAGATCGCCAGCGGAGTGGAGATATATAAGGTGAAGGGACAGCACAAGGCCGTGAAGCTGGATG
>JAILFY010000130.1 GCA_024697285.1 Bacteroidaceae bacterium | reverse complement strand
AAACCAGATGCGGAAATAAAGATACCTGTGAGGCATGAACCAAAGAAAATTGTACGACGAACCGGCAAAGGACAGCAGTACAATAGCAGCATAACCCAGCCGCCACCACAGCACGTCGCCGCCGAAGTAGGCAGCAAAGCCCGACAGCACGCCCATCAGTTTCTTGTCTGCGGGATTGCGATAGAGACGCTTAGCCCCCTCCCGTCCTCCCCCTACGGGGAGGGGATTCGTTCCAGCTTGTGCTTCAGAGGAATCAGAGTCCTCCCCCTTGAGGGAGTTAGAGGGGGCCGTGCTCTCTTCTTCCTCCATCTCATCTGGTTGTCCAATGCGATGTATCACCTCCTGCACGTATTCTATATTGATGGCTTCCGCCCCTTTCTGTTTCTGCTCGTCGAAGAGCTCTGCCACGCGCGCTTCGATGTCGTCTGCTATCTCCTCGTCGCCCTCGCGCTGACGAAAGAACGTACGGAGCGACTTCAGATAGGTGGAGAGCAACTCATAGGCGTCCTCATCGATAGCAAAGAGGCGTCCGCAAAGATTAATGGTAATATTCTTTTTCATAGATCCTGACTCGATAATGGGTTGTTTTTAAGATAAGATACCGTGTTGGCAATCTCGTTCCAAGCGGTATCCAGTTCACTGAGGAACTGCAGGCCGCTGGCAGTAAGTTCATAGTACTTGCGTGGAGGCCCTTGCGTGCTCTCTTGCCACTGGTAGGAGAGCAGACCGTCCTTCTTCAGGCGGGTGAGCAGCGGATAGAGCGTGCCCTCGACCACCAGCAGCTCAGCTTCCTTGAGTTGCTGAATGATATCGGAGGCGTAGGCCGGACCGCGCTTCAGCAGCAACAGGATGCAATATTCCAGCATCCCTTTGCGCATCTGTGATTTGGCATTGTTTACGTCCACTGTTTTCTTGCGTAGTTAAATCTAATTCGGTCATTAGGTCGAACTGTATACCTATTTGAATCCCAATGCCCGATACGGGTTGAATGTTACATGAAGAATGGTTGGCCGCTTCGCGTTGGCAGCGAACCAGTTCCGTTTCTCTCTACCGGTAGCACATAGCAGGGCGTCCCCCGCTCCATGACTACCTAAGCTTAAGCGCCACAAAGGTAGGCCAAATATTAGTACCTTGCAATACATAGTACTAATAATTATGCGTTTCATAACTTTTTTTAACCATTTCTTTATGAAGCAAAGTCCAAATATATAAAGGTACGCGCACGCACGCGAGGCGCTTCTTCTGCCGAGTGCATCCCGAAGAGGTGGTAGATTGCAGGGGGGGGCATTGTTGGGGGGCGGGGGAGCAAGGGGACTGTGTAGTTGCAGTGGCGCTGCAACCTATGGAACGCGGGAATACGATGGGCTGAAGAAGAGCACGAAAAAAGGAGCCCTGCAGGACTCCTGATATTTCCGGAAGGCAAGGCAACTGCTCTCGTTTCTTGTTCCAGAAAACAATGGGGGAGATGGAGAACCTACGAGAGCAGTTGCTCCAGAGTAGCTATCTCCTCTTCCGTTGTAGCCCAGCTGGTGACGAAACGACAGGCGGTGTGGGTGGCGTCCACGGGACACCAGGCTTCGAAACCGATGTGCCGGCGCAGGCCCTCGAGGTCGTCGTTGGGGATAACGAAGAACTGCTGGTTCGTTGGCGAATCGATGAAGGGACAATAGCCCAGATGGTCGACGAAGAGGCGGCGCAAACGCATGGCAAGATTCACGGCATGGCAACCGATGGAGAGATACAGCGGGCTACACTCGGCAACGCGCTCCTCCTCAGCTCCGTCGGCAACGAGAGAATCCTCTGCGGGAGAGAACAGGGCCTGGAACTGCACGCCTACGACACGACTCTTGGCCAACAAAGCGCCGTGCTGCTTGATGCGGCTGAGCATGTGGGCCGGCGCAGCGCCGTGCGGGAAGACGACGGCCTCGCCGCAGAGCGCGCCGCACTTGGTTCCTCCCAGATAAAAGACATCAGCAATCTGAGCCAGGAAAGGCAGAGTGACATCAGTGCTGGCAGCCAAACCATAGGCCATGCGCGCTCCATCCACATAAAGCGGGAGCTGGTAGTCGGTGCAGACGGAATGAATATCCCGTAGTTCAGCAGCCGAATAAAGGGTGCCCAGTTCCGTGGGAAAGGTGATGTACACGGCTCCCGGACGAACCATGTGCTCTGCGGTTCCGTCGGCAAAATAGCCTTCGAGCCAGGCACGCAGATCGCCGGCAGCCAGCTTGCCCTCACGTGCAGGCAGCGCAAGCACCTTATGTCCCGTGAACTCCACGGCACCAGACTCATGGACGTTGATATGTGCCGTGTCGCAGCAGAGGACACCCTCGTAGGGCTGGAGCAGGCAGTCGAGAATGGTGGCGTTGGTCTGCGTTCCGCCCGCAAGGAAGAAGATCTCGGCATCGGGTGCAGCACAAGCCTCGCGGATCAGCCGCCGCGCTTCCTGGCTGAAACAATCGTCGCCATAGCTCTGGGTTCGTTCGGCGTTGGTCTGAAAGAAATGGCGCAACACGACTTCGTGCGCGCCATTGTTATAATCGCTCTCTAAATGAATCATAAGAGGTAGACTTGAAGGAAGAGATGCATCGGAAGATTCATCTCCGCCCGACATATCGTTTAGTTGTTCTCGGGACGCAACTGACGGACGACGGCAGCTGTGCGCCACATCTCGCTCTCGCGCAGGGCAGCCAGTTCCTTCTCCAGCCCCTCGCGGTAGCCGGGTTTGCTGTTGCTGTCGATGGAGATCTGAGCCTCGTTGCCGCACTTCACGCTGGCGTAGAGTTTCTCCACCACGGGCTTGATGGCATCGTGGAAGGGACCCATCCAGTCGAGGGCGCCGCGCTGGGCCGTCGTGCTGCAGTTGGCGTACATCCAGTCCATCCCCTTCTGTGCGAACAGAGGCATCAGGGACTGAGTCAGTTCCTCCACGGTCTCGTTGAAGGCTTCGGAAGGTGTGTGACCGTTCTCGCGCAGCACCTCGTACTGAGCCAGGAGCAGACCCTGGATAGCTCCCATGAGGGAACCGCGTTCGCCGGTGAGGTCGGAGGTAGCCTCGCGCTGGAAGGTGGTCTCGAAGAGGTAGCCGCTACCGATGCCGATGCCGAAAGCGAGCACTTTCTCCAGAGCGTGTCCGCTAGCGTCCTGATAGATGGCGTAGCTGCTGTTGAGGCCACGGCCCTCGAGGAACATGGTGCGCAAGCTGGTGCCGCTGCCCTTGGGAGCTACCATGATCACGTCGATGTCAGCGGGAGGAACAACACCGGTGCGGTCGTTCCAGGTGATAGCAAAACCATGGCTGAAGTACAGCGTCTTGCCAGCCGTGAGATGAGGCTTGATGGAGGGCCAGAGCTGCATCTGAGCAGCGTCGGAGAGCAGCAGGCAAACGATGGTTCCGCGTTCTGCGGCTTCCTCCAGAGAGAACAGTGTCTGACCGGGTACCCACCCGTCGGCAACAGCCTTGTCATAGGTTTTGCCAGCGCGCTGACCCACGATGACATTGAAGCCATTGTCGCGCAAGTTCTGGGCCTGACCAGGTCCCTGAACGCCATAGCCGAGTACGGCGATGGTCTCGTTCTTCAGCACTTCACGTGCCTTCTCCAAAGGAAACTCTTCGCGGGTCATCACTTCTTCAATGACACCGCCAAAATTCATTTTTGCCATGTTATTTCTTATTTGTTTAGTGTATAAATATACATTTTACGGATTTGAGACTGCAAAAGTAGACAAAATCACACAAAAGGCGCAATAAAGCAACACATTTTTCACTTGTTGCCTGTCTTTTATTGATTTATGCTATTTGAGTGGTGCCGTAAAGAATCAACGGACGATGGTCTGTGCGCGGTCGGGGCCTACGGACAGGATGGTGATGGGCGTCTGCAGTTCCTCTTCCAGGAAGTGGATATAGTCTCGGAACGCCTGTGGGAACTGTTCCTCGGACGTCATCGAGGAGAGGTCTTCCTTCCAGCCTGGGAGGTCGCGGTAGACGGCCTTGCAGCCTTCGGTCTCGAAAGGCATATCGTGCATGACTTGTCCGTCTCGCTCGTAGGCCACACAGGCACGGATGGTCTCGAAGCCATCGAGGACGTCGGACTTCATCATGATGAGTTGGGTGACGCCATTGATCATGATGGCGTAGCGCAGAGCCACAAGGTCCACCCATCCGCAACGACGGTTGCGGCCCGTGACGGCACCATATTCATGTCCAATCTCACGAATGCGGTCGCCCGTCTCGTCGAAGAGTTCTACGGGGAAGGGGCCTGAGCCGACACGGGTGGAGTAAGCCTTGAAAATACCATAGACCTCACCAATCTTGTTGGGACCAACACCAAGGCCTGTGCAGACACCTCCTGTGGTGGTGGAAGAGGAGGATACAAAGGGATAGGTGCCGTGGTCGATATCGAGCATCGTTCCTTGGGCGCCCTCGGCCAGCACGTTCTTGCCCTCCTGCAGTGCCTTGTTGATTTCTATCTCGGTGTCGGTGAGTTGGAACTGACGCATATATTCCACACCCTGAAGCCAGCGCTGTTCTTCCTCGGTGATATCATAATCGGTGTAGTGGAGGTCGCGCAGAATCTGTTCGTGACGGGCCTTCAGGGCGGCATATTTCGTGGGGAAGTCCTCCAGGATGTCGCCTACGCGCAAGCCAGTGCGACTGGCCTTGTCGGAGTAGGTGGGACCAATGCCTTTTCCGGTAGTACCTACCTTGTTCTTGCCCTTGGCAGCCTCGTAGGCGCGGTCGAGCACTCGGTGGGTGGGCAGGATAAGGTGGGCCCGCTTGCTGATATGGAGGCGGTTGCGCAGCTCATAGCCGGCGCTCTCGAGCTCCATGGCCTCGGCCATAAATAGGTCGGGAGCGATGACGCATCCGTTGCCGATGATATTCAGTTTTCCAGGGTCGAAGATACCCGATGGAATGCTGCGAAGGACGAATTTCTTGCCTTCGAAAATGATGGTGTGGCCCGCATTGGGACCTCCGGCGAAGCGAGCCACGATATCGTAGCGGGGAGTGAAGACGTCGACGACTTTGCCTTTGCCCTCGTCGCCAAAGACGATGCCCAGGAGGGCATCTACTTTACCTTGCTGTTTCATCTGTATGTGGATTATTTATTTGTTTCAAATTCTTGCGGAACGCAGAGAGGCACTTGGGACAGGTGCCAAAGACGTAGAGCACACGATGGGTGACGTGGAACCGGCGAGGATGATAGCTGTTGATGTTCGTGGCTACTTCCTTGCTCTTGATGCGAGTAATGCGATGGCAGTTGCTGCATATCTGATAGCAGCGGGGCTTGTCGTCGGCGATGTGCTCGAAGATGGTCGTTGATGAGGAAAAAGGATGGCGGAGCAGAAGGTTAGCCTGCACCAGGAGCTGGGTGGTGGAATAGAGTGTGGCGGTGCTGACATGGAAGCGCTGTTCCGCCAGCAACTGCTGCAAATCCTCGATAGTGAATGTGCCAGGTAGCTCATAGGCTGCCTTGAGGATGGCAAAGCGCTCCTTGGTCTGCCGCAGCCCATTGGCCATCAGATAGTTCTTGAATCTGACGGCAACGCCCTCCTGAGTGTACACATTTTCGCTCATACGGCGACAAAGTTACGCCAAGTTCGGAATTTATGCAAATAAAAGCATGAAAAAGTGTCTGTCAGTACTGCGAAACAGCTATAATTGTCCTAATAAACAGCTAACTTTGCTTTCTGCTTCTTCCGAACTTTCGGCAAAGCGCAGGAGCGAGTTGACGACAGCCTTGCGCAGCGGAAGATAGGAGGTGGCGATGGTGGCTGCGGCTTGGTCGAGGTACTCTGCCTCTGCATCTGGCGAGAGTTGGGCGCCCTGCATCAGGAGTCGGGTGAGGGTGAGATAGCCGCAGAGTTGGTAGGGAAGACGTTCGTCGGCCATCCACAGAAACGACCTGTCTGCAGCCTGCGGCATACGGCAGAGCAACTCCATAGCCAGCAGACTTGCCAGCTCGGCCTGCTGCGGTTGAAGGTTGCTCATCCAGAGGTCTGCCATGTCGGCATCGAAGTCGGCAGGCGGGAAGAGCAAAATAGCCAGCATCTTGCATTCCCGGATATTCTCGCTCCACAAGGCGAGGGCCAGACTGCGGGCCTGGCTGACCTCGGCGGGAGAGGCCGATGGCATGAATTCGGCTGCTATCTGGCGCAGGCGGGGCAGTTCCACCCCAAAGACAAGTTTGTAGTCCATCCCGCTCTGACGAATGGCACTGGATGTGATGCCATTCATGGCGGAACGCAGTTCGGCCTTGATGGCACGGATGGTTTCTGCTGTTTGGTCGGTCATCGGAATCTGAATGGGTGTTTAGTCATTTACGAGAGGCAGGAAATGGTAGTCGCGACTGTAGCGCAACATCTGGTGGTCATAGGCCTCGCCGTAGCGAATGGTGATGTCGGTGATGGTGCCCAGGCTGTCGCGCTGCACGACATATTCCGGGTTGATGAAGCCTTTGTAGGGTGCGAGGTTCAAGGCTCGATAGCGCTGGAGCACTTCCTGGTGAAGTTCTGCATCCACGCTTACGGCGTACGTCTCTATGAGCTGTCGCGCTGCCTCGAAATCCCCCTCGCTTCGGATTCGCTGCACTTCGGCCAGGAGCTGTCCGAAGAGGGCGCGAAGGGCTGGGTAGTCGTTGACCTGCACGTAGGTCTTGCCCTCGCGCCGGACCAGCGCCACGGCAGCCAGGTTTCCCGTGGACGAGGTCGCGGTCTGTCTGTTGTTGCCGGTAGCCTGTGGAGACGTGGCGTGAGCGAGCACCCATTGGGCGATGAGGGCCCTGTTACGCATGTGTGCTTCCTCTATAATATGTCCCGGCTCTATGCGCACCAGCTGGGTCATCAGCCCATTCATCAAGTAGGTATAGTACTGAGACTTATACGCTTCGGCGTCCGGTGTCAGTCCCAGCTCCACCAACTTCGGGTCTGCGATGTAGTATAGTCCGAATAGGTCTGCACGGGCCTCCTCGATGGCACTGCCATAGGCTTTCAGGGAATCGGCATCCACGCCGGGGAGCAACCGCCCGGAGCCGTGGCCCAGGCATTCATGCAAGTCCGTGTGGAGGTCATCGCAGACGTCGCCATAGTCCCGGATGAGTTTGCGTGTGGTGTCGTCGATCACGAACTCTTCCTGGAAGCCATTGCCGCGCGCAGCCTTATTATAAGCATCTGTGAGGTTTCCGATGGTGACACTCTTGGAACCATGTTCTGCGCGCACCCAGTTGCTGTTAGGTAGATTTATGCCAATGGCGGAACTGGGATAGAGGTCTCCTCCGAGCATGGCTGCCACAATCACCTTTGCGGTGACGCCCCTGCAGTTGTCTTTCTTGAAGCGAGGATCCACGGGAGAGTGGTCCTCGAACCATTGGGCGTTGGCCGAGAGCGTCTCGGTACGTGCTGTTGCAGCCAAGTCCTTGAAGTTGGCGAATCCCTCCCAACTGGCTTTCAGCCCCAGCGGGTCGCCGTAGCTTTCGGTGAAGCCATTGGTGAAATCCACTCGTCCAGCCGTCTCTTCCACCCAGTGTATCGTGTATTCATCAAAGGTACTAAGGTCCCCGCTGCGATAGAAATCCACGAGCAATTCGATAACCTTTGCTTGCAGTTCGTTCTCGGCCACATCATGTGCTTGCTGCAACCAGTAGATGATGTGGTCTATGGCCTTTCCGTAGAGGCCGCCGCTGCGCCACACTTGTTCCGTCAGCAGTCCGTCCTTCTTTACCAGTCGGCTGTTCATTCCGAACATGACGGGATGTGCAGGATCTGGAGCAGCCTCCTTCAAGCGCAGATAAAACGCCTCAGCTTCTGCCTGGGTCACATCAGGACCATAGTAGTTAGCAGCCGAGGTCTGGATGAGGTCCTGTCCATCGGTTTGGTTGGTACGCTTGGGCAGCACCGAAGGGTCGAAGATAATTGGAAATAGGAGGTCGCAGAGAGCATCGATAGCCTGAGGGGTCGGCGGGACTCCTGCCGAGGTGTCGGGCAACGGGAGCAGTGTCGGGTCCACGGAACTCACTGCCTGGCGCAGAAAATCCGGCGAGAAGCCAGGCTGGAACTTGTCGCTGCCATAGTGGTGATGGATTCCGTTGGAAAACCAGACGCGCTTGAGATAAGTGGTGAACGCCAAAAAGTCCGGCGCCGAACGGTCGCCGCGATAGTCGACATATACGGCCTCCAGCAACTGGCGGATCCTGAGATTGTAGCGTCCGTTCTGATCCCATAGGATGTCGCGGCCTGATAGGGCGGCCTCGGAGAGGAAATAGACGAGCTTCTTCTGGCGCAACGTCAGTTGGTCGAAACCTGGCACTTGGTAGCGCAGCATCTGGAGGTCGGCAAAGCGCTCGTCGGTATATGGGAAGTCATCATTCACTGCAGACGTGGCCGTGGCCGCGGACTCCGTAATCATCATAGGTGGTGTGTTTTTGTTCATTAAATAAAAAGGTTGTGAACGGAAGGGCTGAGTATGGATTGTCGGCGGCCACGCCACCGGCTATGGAAGGGGAGAGAGGGAAGAGGGGAAAGAGGGAAGAATGAGCGGACAGGGAGCCACCGGGCAATTGAATCCACGAAGGATAACGCGCTGTCCGCAGTGCTGAGGGCTGCCGCTTTGTCAGTCTTTCTTTCGGGCCGACATGGCCTGACGGGCAAAAGCTTCAGCCTGGAACTGCTTGGGCGTCTTGCCCTGATGGTGGTAGAAGGAGGAGTAGAAAGACTGGCGGTTGGCGAAACCGCACTCTTTGGCAATCTCTGCCATGGTCAGGTGCTTGTAGCGCTTGTCCTGCAACAGATACACGGCATCACGAATGCGGTAGCTCGCCACCAGCTCGGAATAGTTCATCTGGAAGCGCAAACTGACTGCCGCACTGATGTAGCGGGAATTGGTGTTGATGTCTTCGGCCAACTTCTGAGCCGTGTAGTTCGGGTCGCGGTACTTTTTCTCTACAATCATCTTGCGAAGGATCTGTTCGTAGATTTCGTCGATAACCTCAGGCCGGATTTGTGCTCGGTAGGCTGCTGGCTTTTCCTTTTTCTCGTGGTAGTTATACTTAGCCATAGTTCTCTGATTTTGATTGAATAGTAGTAACAAGAGTACGATTCACAACTGACTTTTTAACAAAAATTCGTTGCAAATATAACAAAAAAAGATGAAAAAACCATGGCAAATATAGCACAAAATGTTTTTTTTAGGTTGAAAAACACATTTTTGTCAATCAAATATTTCTTCTTCAAGTCCAAATGTCAGTTCGTGCACGTGCAAACGTTGTTCCAGCTGGGCAATTTGCAGCAGTATATCCCGTCGTTTCTGATCCAGCTGTTCTTCTTGCTGTCGAAGGTCCTCGTAGCTTCTGTCGAAGTCTTCCTTGTTGGGTCTTATTCCCTCTGCTTGCAGGGCAATGATTTGGTTTCTGAGGTTGTCCACACGAGCTTGTACGATGGCCATTTCCAATGCCACCTCTCTCACCGTCTTCCGGACCTCGTTCCAGTCGCTGTCGTCCACAAGCACTCTTTCGAGTTCCGCAAACTGCACAGGCGGATTGTTTGCATTGTACTTCTGCATCCACAAATCCAGTACATGCCTCTCTTCCGTCACCTGTGCCTCGTTGAGCAGAACCTGTTCGTCCAGGCACTTCCTTTGTGCCAGGATGTCGAAGTACAGAGCCAGCCATTCCTTGTATTCTTCTTTCTTCTGCGCCAGTCGTTCATTCTGTTTCTGGTATTCCGAGCGCGCCTGCTGGAATTGCGTCTTCCCGTCTGTGTTGGGCAGTAGTTTCTGCAGGGCGTTCTCTGCCTTGGAAGCCTGTTCTTGGGCCGAGGCACATTGACTGTCGGCGGTAGAGGCGTCCAGCTGCACTTCCGCAATGGTCTGTTTGAGAAGGTTGAACAGGGCGGAGCAGACGCTGATGGTCTGTTCGCGCATCCTTATATCTGCTTCCAGGTCGCTCCATCTGCTTGCCATCTCTTGAATCTTCATCTTCAGGCTCTCTGACGAGTTCGTCCATTCCCGGTACCAGTCTATTATTGTCACTTCTTTGTCGAGTGCCGCATAGCGTTGGCTGAAATCCCTGGTGGCTGCAGCCAGTCGGTGGTTCAGCCTCTCCACCTGTCCAGCCACGACCTGGCAGGCTGTGTTCACCTCATTCAGCCGCACGATCAATTCGGAATTGGTTTGCTGGAGCTGCTGGATGTCGTTGCCAATGCGCGAGATAGCGTCTAGATGGTAGGTGAAGCTGTTGAGCTCTTTCTCTGCATCTTCTGCATCGGATGTGGTTTTCTCTATGAGCTGACTCATCATCGTGGTGCGGGCCTCCCTGTTGGTGGAGCGGCTGCAGTCGGCAAAGGAACGGTCCAGACTGGTGAAGTTCTGCCATTCCTCTGTGTCTTGTTTCTGGCGATTGACCAGGAACTGGTAGTTCTCCTTTTCTATTTCCAGCTTGGCAGCGGTGGCGGTGAACTCCTGCTTCATCTCCATGAGTTCTTCTTTCTTGCTGCGGAGTTCCTGACTGAGTGTGTTGCACTCGTCCTTGAGGGTCGATATCAGCACGTTCTGTTCGTGGGATATTTCTCCTCCCCACGGATGGTGTGTGGCCCCGCAGACGGTGCAGGGCGTCCCTTCCTGCAGGTCGCTTCGCAGTTCTATCACGTTCTGACTCTTGGAGAGTGTCAGGTGATACCTCTTCTGATTCAGCAAATCCTCCATCTTGCGGACCTCTTTTTCCAGGTCGTCAATGCTCCTGTTCAGGTGGTCTAACCTCAGTCGCATGGCCGTAATCTGTTGCTCTTTGAGTTCCATCAATTCATATCCCTTGGCAATGTTTCTCCAGAGCGAGAATCCTGTCTCCAGCATCAGTTTGCGGCTGCGCAGTTCCAGGGCTCTGCGCTGCAGGTTGTAGCTGTCCTGTCCGGCGATATTGGCGCGATGTCCGTTCACCTCATCCTTCAGGGCTTGTATCTGGGCGGTCTGCTTCTGATGTTCCATGAAGAGTCTGCTCAGCTGTTCGTCACGTTCGCTCTGCAACTTCAGTGCCTGGTCCAGTTCGTTGGTCAGGCTTTTCTTTTTTTCTGCCACGTTCAGCAGTTCGTCCAGCATCGTTTCTATGGCTGTGGACCGCAGAATCATTTGTCGATGAGCCTCCAGCGCCTGTTGCCTCAGCTTCAGTGCCGAGAGTTCTTTCTCCATGCCTTCTTTCTGCTGCCGCACATCTTCCATCTCGCTTTTCAGTCGTGTCAGTCGCTGTCTGAATGTATCAGCGGTGGCTTTGGCATTGGTTTCTGCAGCTCGTTGTCCTGCTATCTGTGTTTCCAGCCGCTGAGCCTCACACATGTCCAGAGATGCTTGCATCAGTGCGTCGAAAGCGGTGCTGAGCCGTTCGTGGCTGCCAAGCATCTCTTTCTTCATCTCCTCGTCGGTTTTCCTGGACTCGTCTATCTTCATTCCCAGCTGACTCAGTCGCTGCCGTGTCTGGCTGATTTCCTCACTGAGGATGTGCACCCTCTGGAACCGTCCTTGCAGGGATTCGAACGTCTCGAACCGCTCCAGCTCGCGCTGTTGTGCAAGCATCGAGGCCTGTTTCTTGTTGAGCTCATAGAGTCGATTGCGCTGCTGCTCCATTTCCGCCACGAGGCTGATGTAGCGGCGTGTCTGCTCTTTCTGCACACGCACCAGGGTGAGGTTCTTCTCCACATCGCTGAGTTTGGCTTGTTGCAGCCTTTTGCTCTCGCGAACGCGCTGCAGAGTGGCATCATCCAGTCGACCGGATTTGATACGTGCGTTCGTCACTTCCTTTCTGACGACGCCTCGCAACCAGGTTTTCACATCTTCGGGCATGACGCTCCCGAAACGTTGCAGCCACCACTGTCGGGCACTTTCCTCCATCGTAAGGCCTGCATGAGATGCACCTGAATTTTGTTCCATCATTTTGCGTGAGTTTATTTTTAAAATGCGTGCAAAGTTACTAAAAAAGGCCTTATAAACCAAAAAAAGTGCCTTCAGATTATGTTTGTTCGCTTTCTTTTGTTACTTTTGCAACGTCTTATCCCACAAATAGTACGAAAAAGATGAAAGGAAAGCTATATTTGGCAGCAGCAACACTACTCTCCACGGCCTGCACCACCGGTACCCAAAAAGAAGCTACTGAGAGCGTCGACTCACTTACCACTCCTTCGGATTCTTTCAGTGAAGTCGTGCTAGAAACACGAATGGTCACCGGCTTCGTCGGTACGGGCACATCCATGAACCTCATTCAACTCGTCTCGTCAGATGCCGCAGACACCACTTGGATTGAAATGGACGACCAGACGATTCGCGACGCCACGCTGGAAGTAGGGCGAGAGATTTCGGCCGTGGTGGTAGAGGACTCCACAGGAGCCTTTCGAGCCCTCTCCACAATGGATGTTATCTATTAATCCCGATGTCTGTTATCTGATAATCTCGATGCCTGTTATCTGTTAACCCCGATGCCTGTTATCAGTTAAGCCCGATGCCTGTTATCAGTTAAGCCCGATGCCTGTTATCTGTTAAGTCCGATGCCTGTTATATATTAATTAAGGTGTCCCCTTCCTTTCCCTCCTTTCCTTTCTTTCCCTCTTCTCCGCCTTTCCCCTCCGTTCTTTTCTTTCCCTGCCAGACATATTATATATATTAAGGTATTCCCCACTCCTCCTGCTAAATCTCAAAACCATAAATCTAGATGGTAAATAGTAAATGCTATGGTGGTAACTGTTTCAACAACACATTCATAATATGAAAATCAAGTCTACATTCTTCTTATCTCTCTCGGCCTGGCTCTTCGCTCTTGCCAGTCAGGCCCAACCTGTTGTGAACATCGATGCCTCTCATCTGGGCCCGCAAGTCAGTCCGCGGCTCTATGGTATCTTCTTCGAGGAAATAAACCACGCCGGCGACGGCGGGCTCTACGCGGAGCTGGTGCAGAACCGTTCCTTCGAGGACAACGACGAGCGCCCCGTTCATTGGAGAGCTCTCGGCAGTGCTGAAGCCACGCTGACCACCTCCGGACTCCTCAACGACCGTCAGGCCCACGCCCTGCAACTCCAGCTCAAGGAGTCCGGCAGTGGTATTCAGAACGATGGCTACTGGGGTATGAACTTCCGCCAGCAGACCTCCTACACCTTCTCTGCATGGGTGAAATCCGAGACTTCCTACAAGGGAGATCTCATCATCACATTGAGCGCTCCGGATGGTCGAAACCTCGGTCAGACCAATCTCCCCCTGAAACTGAAAGCAGGGCGCTGGACCCAGTTGAAAGATATCTCCGTACTGGCTACCGGCAGTGACCCCGAAGGCCGACTCACACTCACCTTCTCCCAACCCGGCACGCTCCTTCTGGACGTTGTAAGCCTCTTCCCGCCCACCTACAAGGGGCGCCAGAATGGTTGTCGCATCGACCTGGCCGAGATGCTGGAAGCGCTTCACCCCAAATTCATGCGTTTCCCCGGAGGATGCTATGTCGAGGGACAGACGACGCCCCGCAACAACCTCCACAACCGCTTCGAGTGGAAAAACACCATCGGTCCCATCGAACAACGGCCCGGACACCTCAGCGTCAACTGGGGCTACAACATCACCGACGGCTTTGGTTACCACGAGATGTTGCAACTCTCCGAGGACCTGGGAGCAGAACCCTTGTTTGTCGTTAATGTAGGCCTCGGCCATGGTTGGCTTCAACCCTACGACCAGCTGGATGAATACATTCAGGAAGCCCTTGACGCCATAGAGTATGCCAATGGTCCTGTCACCTCCAAATGGGGCGCCCTGCGCGCTCAGAATGGTCACCCCGAACCTTTCGGACTGAGGTTGCTGGAGGTCGGCAACGAGAATGCCAACTTCTATTTCGACACCAATCAGGATCAGAGCGAACATTATTTCGAACGCTACATCCAGTTCTACCGTGCCATCAAGGAGAAATATCCCGAAGTGGAGGTCATCGGTAACGTGGAATCCTGGGGAACCGATGAGCCCTCGTGGCGTTCGGAACATCCCGTGGATATCCTCGACGAACACTATTATCGTTCGCCATCGTGGTTCGAGAAGAACTTCAATAAATACGACAGCTACGACCGCCAGGGTCCTAAGATTTATATCGGCGAATATGCCGTCACTCAGGGCTATGGCGTCAACGGCCATCTCACTGCAGCCCTTGGCGAGGCCATCTATATGCAGGGCCTGGAGCGCAACTCCGACCTCGTCATCATGGGCAGCTACGCTCCCATCTTCGTCAACGAGCACAACCCCGCCTGGCGTCCGGACATGATTCGCTTCAACTCTAGCCAGAGTTTCGGCACTCCGTCGTATCAGGTCCAGAAGATCATGGCTAATAATATTGGTTCGCGTATTGTTCCTGTGGAGGTCAGTGGCAACACCCTCCCTCCTTCCATAGGCCACCGCATGGGCTTCTCCACTTGGGGCACCAAGGCTGAGTTCCGTGCCCTGGAAGTCAAGGACTCTTTCGGCAATGTCCTGCTGAAGGACGACTTCAGTTCTCCCACCTCCCTCGATGCCTCCCTCTGGCAGGGTTTCGGGGGCGAGAGCAATGGCTATCACCGTTCTCAGAGTCAGTGGACTCTGAAGGATGGAGTGCTGATGCAACTCAACCCCAGGGCTGAGGGCTCCGTCCTTCTCTCTACCGCCTCTCTTGGCGACGACTATACCATCCGTCTGCAGGCGCGTCGCATGGAGGGCAACGAGGGCTTCATCATCTGCTTCGGTGCCGAGGACGAGGAGAATCTCCTCTGGTGGAACCTCGGAGGATGGGGCAATTCACAGCATGCCATAGAACACATGGCGGACGGAGCCAAGAACACCCTCGCTGCCACACGGGGCCGACTGGAAGAGGGACGTTGGTACAACGTGGAAGTGCAGGTGAAGGGGACGGACGTCCGCTGCCTGCTCGACGGCGAGCTCGTTCATGAATTCTCGCTGCCCCAGCGCCAGAGCCTCTATGCCAATGCTACCTTCGACGAGCAGTCGAGGGAACTCATCGTGAAGCTCGTGAATCCCACCAGCGCAAGCCAGGTGGCAAAGCTGAATCTGGGATGTGCCGCCGCCGGACAGGGCCGAGCCATCGTCCTGGCTTCTCCCAAGGGCAGCGACGAGAATACGATGCGCCAGCAACTGAACGTCGCGCCTGTGGATTATTCCATCCCCATAGACGAGGGCTCTACTTCCCTCGACTACCGCATCGCTCCTTTTTCTCTCAACATCCTTCGTTTGAAGGTGAAATAGTGGGAATATTTACACGATGAAACATCTCATTCTTTTATTATCCCTCGCCTCTTTCGTTTCCCTCCATGCTCAGGGGGTAGCGGGAACACCGCCGCCATTCGTCTACGAGGTGGAGAACACGGCAGCCGATGCGCCCACACTTTTCATGCGGCCAGCCTCCGAGCTGCCGGTGCTTCGCGAACTGCCCGATGCACTGGAGGGAGTGAAGGACTTCGCCGACTGGTCGCGGCGGCGTGGCGAGATAAGTCAGCTTGTCCAGCACTACGAGTTGGGCCGGAAACCCGCTATGGCTCCAGGAGAGGTCGTGGCGTATATGGACGCCGACACGCTCATCGTGACGGTGACCGTTGAGGGCCGCACACTGACTCTTCGTTCCACCATTCACTATCCCAAGGTGGGTCAGCCGCCTTATGCCCTGATGATCGGTACCAGCGGCATCTCGTTGCCCCATCAGCTCTTCGACGGGAAACCCATCGCCACGATGATCTTCCACGAGAGTCAGGTCAACGACTACTCTCACATCTGGCGCAAGGACCGGGTGCGCGGTCAGTTCGCTTTCGATCGCCTTTATCCGCAGCTGCAGGCCAACGGCGCCTACATAGAATGGGCCTGGGGACTGAGCCGGCTGCTCGACGGACTGCAGTTGCTGGGACCGGAACGGACGCGCATCGACATGTCGCACGTCGGTGTCACGGGCTGCTCCTATGCGGGTAAGATGGCGCTCTACTGCAGTGCCTTCGACGAGCGGGTGGCGCTGACTATCTCGCAGGAACCCGGTGGCGGCGGGGCGGCGGCCTGGCGCGTGAGCCACACGCTGAGCGAGGTGGAGGACCTGGACCACACGGACTACCACTGGTTCCTGGAATCCATGCGCGACGACTTCAAGGGCGACAAGGTATACCAACTGCCCTTCGACCAGCACGAGGTGTGTGCGATGATTTGTCCGCGCGCTTTGCTGCTCTTGGGTAATCCCGATTGGAAATGGTTGGCTGACGAGGCGATGAAGCCATCGGCAGAGGCGGCCCGCAAGGTGTGGGAGCGTTTTGGTATCGCCGATCGCTTCGATTGCAGCATCGTTGGAGGACACCCCCATTGTGTGCTGCCCGAGAGCCAGTACCCGCTCGTGGAATCGTTCATAGACCGCTTCCTGCTGGGAAAGTAGGGGGTAGGGCGCTGCAACCTACGGGGGACGGAAGGGAACCTGCTACCTCGCAATTTTTCTTTCAGATATAATGACCATGAAGACGAGAATACTTGTTGCTGTGCTCCTGACCTTGGCGCTGGCCCTACGGGCAGAAGAACATGTGCTGACGGTAAGCCAACAGGCGACGACGGACAGCACACGCGGCGTCTTTGCCACGGTCAACGAGGCGCTGAGGCAGGCCGAACGCTACGCCGACGACTCGCTGTGGACCGTGGTTCAGATAGAGCCGGGAGTTTATTGGATTGATGACCCTGACGACGAGGCGGTGCGCCAGCCGGAGGAAGGCGACAACACGCCCTACGGACTGAAGGTGAGGCTCAACCGCACGCGACTGGTGGGGATGAGCGAACGTCCCGAAGACGTGGTGCTGGCCTGCAACCGCGGTCAGACCCACGGGGCGGCGGGTAACTTCACGATGTTGCATATCACGGGCAGCGACGTGGTGGCGGAGAACATCACCTTCGGCAACTACTGCAATGTGGACCTCGTCTATCCGCGCAACCCCAAACTGAACCGCAAGCGGAGGGCCGACCCCATAGTTCAGGCTCAGCTGATAATCTGCCGTGGCGACCGCTACCGTGCCCGCAACTGCAGATTCATCTCGCGGCTGAACCTCTGCCCGTTTGTGGGAGCGCGACATGTGGACTTCGAGGACTGCTACTTCGAATGTACCGACGACGCCCTCTGCGGCACAGGCACATACAGCCACTGCCGCTTCACCTTCTTCTCCAGCAAGCCTTTCTACGCCACCTCACCGCAGGGGGCGGTGCTGGAGGACTGCGACATCCACAGCAAGGTGCACGGCACGCAGTACCTGACAAAGGTGTCGGACCGGGTGACCTTGCGACGCTGCCGGTGGACCAGCGACGACCCGGACCTGAAGATCGCATGGACCAAGAATCCGAATCCCCGACACGTGTGCCTGATGGAGGACTGCACGCTCAACGGAAGACCGCTGGTGCTGCCGCCCACACCCGATGTGCCGATGCCGGTGGGGACGCCGATGCTCGCGCTGATTCCCCAGCAGACGATAGCTCCGGGGCGATGGACGCTGGATGCTTACAAGCCGTCGGACACGCGAGCCTACGGGTGGAGTGTGACTGCCGACCGTCCGGCTTGGTGCTATGGCGAAGGCGTGGACGGGGCAGAGGGATGCTATGGACTGATACAGAATGTCCGCGGGGCACGATTGATGTACACGGGGCTGGACGACGAGGACTACGGCAACCAGACGCTGACCGCGGAGCTCGCGCCCTGCAAGTCGGCCGGACAGGGCTTCGGCAGCGCCACGGGGCAGTACCTCGATATCTGTGTTAAGTTCGACACCCACACCCTCACGGGCTACGGCCTCCGATTTATTCGCACGCCGGAGTACGACAAGGCGGTGGATGTATATCTGGTGGAATATGTAAATGGCGAGATAAGCCCCATCACCGAGCCCGCGAAGTGCGTCCTCTTCAGGAGGGGCTGCCGCGTGACCTTGTCGGCCAAAGGCAACACCCTCTCCGCCCTCATCGCCAACGGCGACAGCTCCCAGTCCCTCATCGCCACCATCTCCCATCCCAACTCCTTCGGTGGCATCCATTTCCAGCACACCGGAACCACTGGCGCCTCGGCCACCGTCGTTCAGAGCTTAGATTGCAGGTATGACTGAGAGGGGAGGGGAGGAGTTGCAGCGACGTTGCAACCTGCGGAACGGAAGGCAGGGGGCGGGGGACGCTGCAACCTACGGAACAACAAATAATATATATGGCTGCGCGAGGAAGGGTGGCGCTATTTGATGAAAAAATGTATTTGGGTATATATTTAAAGGTCTGTCATCTTCACAGAGTTCTGACGTGTACAGCAATTTTTGTGTTGCTTCTTCTGTTTGTGGCTCTTCCCTTGCAGGCGCAGAACGAGTCAGTGGGGGCGGATAAGGTGTGGTCCATAAGCATCGAGACAGAGGCGGAACTGAATGCGCAGGAGAAGGAACCGGCTTTTATGAAAGCCGGCGACTACGAAGGTCCCATAGGTATCAAACTGCGTGGCAACAGTTCACTCTCGTTCAACCAGAAGAAATATACCATCGAGCTGCGTGATGAATATGGGATAGACACCCGCGCTCAGCTTCTAGGTATGCCGGAACACTCCGACTGGGTGCTGCTGGCGCCCTATAATGATGTCTCGGCGGTGCGCGACCCGATGGCTTTCCACCTCTGGCGCGCCATGGGACATTGGGCGCCGCGAACACGGATGGTGGAGCTGACGTTGAATGGCGACTATAGGGGTATCTATATCCTCTCTGAAGCCATCAAGCGCGACTCCCTGCGAGTGAATGTATCGAAACTAAAAAGTA
>JAILFY010000090.1 GCA_024697285.1 Bacteroidaceae bacterium | reverse complement strand
ATCTTGGCTGCCTCAAAGTAGCCGGCATCTGCCCAAGCCTTGCTCCAGGTAGCCTTCCAGAAACGTTCGTAGGCCTCGTCGGGCTGTCCTTGGTATTTCAGGGCGAGTGCGAGGTTGTAGATGGGTTCACTGTCGTAGGGGTTGGGATTACGTTTGGTTATGAGTTTCACAGCCTTGCGCAGATAGTCCTCGGCGCGTGGAAAGCATCCCTTGCGGATGTACCAGAGGCCAAGGGCATTCAGGCAGCGCACGTCGTTGGGGTCGCGGCGCAGCGCCTCTTCATAATAATCTACCGGGCTCCATGTGGCATGGCGGTATTGCTCCAAGTGCTGCCCCGTGAGGAAAAGCTGTTCGTTGGTCTTCACCTGTTCGGCGGGTAGCGCTGCCTCGGCACTGTCTGGAATCGGACGTATCTCATCGCTCTCTGTATGCCAGTGCATTACGGTGCGCTCCGTGCCGTAGAGTGTCTTCATCACCTTCAGGTTCAAGGTGTCAAACCCGGCGCCCTTGGTGTCCACAACCTGTGTCAGCACCTCTTCTGGCGTCACGGCATGCTGCTCGTCGTAGAGAACATCACCCTCGTCTGTCGCCAGCACTATGCGCACTTGCTGCTTCGAGGTGGCAAAGAGTTTGAACTCCACTTGCCCCTTGTCAGCCTCGTTGATATTCATAATGAGGTCCTTCGAGGCCTCTTTCACAACGCCCAGTTCACGATAGGGCATGAAATACTGCGTGAACTGCTTCTCTTCGTAGGGCATGAGCCAGGTGAAGTCGGGCTGGTTCTCGGTATATACGCCGGCCATCAGCTCGATGTAGGGCCGGAAGCCCTTGCGGTCGATATGCCACTTCTCTGCCTCCTCCGGCGTTGTCTCGTCGGTGAGGTTGCGGTCCCAGGCACGGCCGAAGTCACCATTGCCCCATGTCCACTGCTTCTTGCCGGGCGAGAAATGATGGCTGGCCACGTGAAGCATGCCAGCCTGGGTGTCGTTCTCATAGCCGCCCTCGAAGTTGAAGCGGCTGTTCACGCCCATATAGCTTGTAGGCACGGCAATGTTCTTGTAGTTGGAAATGTCAACTCCAGCGGAGTAGTCCATCTTATAATAAGTGCCGGTGGCGATAGGGAACGACGACACGGCGCGCTTGCCATGGTCGAATACGGCGTTGATGTCGGGCGGGAACACGCTCTGATATGCATCGTTCACCTCCACCGCCGGGTTGGCCCACCAGAGGAAGGTCTGCGGCACGTCGGTGCGGTTGTAGAGCACGCCCTTGATTTCCAGATAGGCGCAGCCGGGACGGAGCGTGAAGCCTGCCATGCCCTTCTGGTGGAACATCTTCTCCATCTCGCTCACCCACACGGTCACGCTGCCGTCCTCGCCTTCTTCGATGGTGCAGTCAGCAGGCATGAAGGTGGTGGGGCGGTGGTGCTGGGGCCAGTTGAACTCAATGCCACCACTTATCCACGGGCCGGCAAGTCCTACCAGCGCAGGCTTTATCACATGGTTGTAATACACAAAATGACGCTTGCGGATCTTGTCGTAGGCCATCTGCACACGGCCTCCCAGTTCGGGCAGTATCATCACCTTGATGTAGTCGTTTTCCAACCATACAGCCTTGTACTCCTTGTCCACCTTCTCGTCGCTCATCGTCTCGATGACGGGATAGGGATAGACCACGCCGCTCGAGCCCTGATAGACGCGCTTCTCCAGGAACATCGGGTTCTTCTCAGGTTTCCCGACCTCGTACGTCGGGATGGTCACCGTTTCTTTCCAAGCTTTTACCATATCCTTTATTCTTTAACTAATTCCTTTTCCAATTCCTCCAAACTCTTGCACTTGGTCTCCGGACAACGATTCCAGAGGAAGATGAAGGCGCACGCACAGATGGCACTGTACACCCAGAACGTGCCGCTGCTGCCTAAGGCCGCATTCATCGAGGGAAAGGAGAAGGTGAGCGTGCAGCAGCCTACCCAGAGGGCGAAGGTGCATGTGGCCATAGCGATGCCACGGATGCGGTTGGGGAAGATCTCTGCCAGCAGCGTCCACGTGACGGGGCCAAGGGTCATGGCATAGACTGAGATAGCCGCCACGACGAGCGCCACCATGGCCACGCCCGTCATGCCCAGGAAGTAGCAGGTGCCGAGCGTCAGGTAAATGAGTCCTAATCCGCCGGCGCCAATGAGCATCAGCGTTCTGCGGCCCCACTTCTCAATGGTATAGAGGGCCACGAAGGTGAACACCACATTGGCAATACCCGTAATGACGATGTTGATGAACATCCCATCGACATCGAAGCCTGCCCCGACGAATATTTCCTGTGCATAGTTGAAGATGACGTTCGTTCCACACCACTGCTGGAACACGGCCACAACCAGTCCGAGCAGCAGCACCTTTCCGTATTTATGCTCAAACAGTTCTCTCAGTCCGGCCTCCGTTTTCCGACCTTGTGAGTATCCACTCCCCTCTCCAGCCGGAGGGAGGGTAGGGGTGAGGCTTTTCAGTTTCAGATATACCGGGCTCTCTGGTATGAAGAAACTCATCACCAGGAACAGCGCAGCGGGCAGCGTCTCGGCCCAGAACATCCAGCGCCAGCCCCACTCCACATTCCACGCCTGGCTCTCGGCTACCGCAGTGTCGCGGGCCAACAGCATGTTCACAATCTGTGCCCCGAGGATTCCCAGCACAATGGTCATCTGGTTCAGGCTCACCATACGTCCGCGAATATCCGCCGGACTGACCTCGGCAATGTACATAGGGGCCAAGGCCGATGCCACGCCGATACCAACGCCGCCGATGAAGCGAGCTATATTAAATAAGGTGAAGTCATTGAACAGCCCCGTGGTGATAGCCGACACCGTGAACAGCACCGCCGACACCGTCAACAACGGCTTGCGCCCATACTTGTCGGCAGCGGCACCCGCCACCATCGCTCCCACTAAGCAACCCACAAGGGCCGTCGTCATGGCTACACCCTGCAGCAGCGGCGAGTCAGCAATGCCGAAATAGAGTTCGTAGAATGGTTTCGCACCGCCTATCACCACCCAGTCGTAGCCGAAGAGCAGTCCGCCCATAGCCGACACAGCGCAGATGAAATACAGGAATTTTTTGCTATAGTAGCTCATATTAATAAGGTAAATGTATCAATGACAGCGCAAAGATAGGTATTATTTTATGTTGAAAGATGTACTATTTGATGAAATAAAATGAACTATCTTACGTTATATGGATAGTATGAAGAAAAGGAAAGACGGATTCCAGGGGGAGCGGTCGATAGTGCTGCCACCCAAGGTCGTGGAGATGGAGATGCAGGACCCACTGGCCTCCAGTCTCTATGTGACGGACATCGGCTACTACCCTGCGGCGCAGTATCACTATCGGGATCGCACGAAACCCATTGCCCAGCATGTGCTCATCTACTGCGTCAGTGGCAGTGGGTGGTATCGCATAGGCAAAAAGGATTCGCCTGCTGCCAAGACGTATGAGGTGAAAGCCAATGAGTTCTGCATATTGCCTGCCGGCAAGCCCCATGCATACGGCAGTAGCGATAGCGAACCGTGGACTATCTACTGGCTTCACTTCCAGGGTGAGCACGCTGCTATCTATGCTCAGGGCGCACAGAATCCGCAGGTCGTGCTGCCCAACCTGCAGTCGCGCATAGGCCACCGCAACAGCATCTTCGAGGAGATCTTCACCACCTTGCACCGCGACAGCGGTCTCCATGCCCTGCGGTTCGTGTCTTCGCTTCTTCACTATTATCTGGCCTCCATGCGCTATCTGCAGCAGTACCGCCAGGCTGAGGTTCCCAAGCCAAAGACTACCGATGAGGAGGCCATTGTAGAGGCAACCGTCCACTTCCTGAAAGAGAATATTGGCCAGCGGCTATCGCTCAGCGACATGGCCGCCTACGCTGGCTACTCCGTGTCGCACTTCTCAGCCATCTTCAGACGCAAGACCGGAAAGAGTCCAATCATCTTTTTCAACCGCCTGAAAATAGAATATGCCTGCAACATGCTCGAAACCACAGACATCCAGGTTAATCAGTTGTGCTATAAAGTCGGCATCGACGACCCCTATTATTTCTCCCGTCTCTTCTCCCGCCATGTCGGCTGCTCGCCTGGAACCTACAGAAAGAAACTGAGGCAGGAGAAACCTGATTCTCTAATTTGATGAGGCCTTTGTGCTTATCGAAGATATACAGGCCACGATGCAGGTTCTGTACTTTCCTCCTTTTTTTCATATCGGTAGCTTTCCCCTTGCCGCCCTCCTGAATTGTAGGTCCGTGGAAAATGTTGTTCTAAATAAACTACATACTACATGGAAATGTGGTCAGACGTTCAAGTTTGGATGGTTATTGGGTTGTTCGTGGAAAATGATGTTCAAAATAAACTACATACTACATGAAACAGTTGCGAAAGGTCCATTGATTCCACCCCGTCCCCCAATTCCTCCTTCCCCTCAACAACTATGGGTCGAGTGTGCCGCGGTTCGTCCGCGGCAATCCGCCTCCCTCTCCGCGCAGCTCAGTCCTCCCTCTCGGGGGAGATAGGGGGGCTCCTTCCCCGCTCCCTCCTCTTATACCTCTCGCTGTCTTTGCCGCTGGCACTTCATCCATAAGATATATACATCCTCTCCAACACGTATATACATCTTCCCCAACACGTATATACATCTTC
>JAILFY010000066.1 GCA_024697285.1 Bacteroidaceae bacterium | reverse complement strand
CAGAATATGTCCATGGACGATATCTTCTCCAACCTGGGAGATATCTTCGGCGACCTCTTCGGCAGTTCGGCCTTCGGTGGCTTTGGCGGAGGCTTCGGTTTCGGCGGCGGACGTTCTGGCGGCCGCAAGCCCCAGCACAAGGGCGGCGACCTTCGTCTGAAGGTCCGACTGACGCTGAAGGAGTGTGCCACGGGTGTCACCAAGAAATTCAAGGTACGCAAGAAGGTCACCTGCAACCACTGCCACGGCAGCGGCACCGAGAATGGCAGCGGCGACACCACTACGTGTCAGACCTGCCACGGAACAGGTTATGTCCTCCGCTCCCAACGTTCGGTGTTTGGAATGATGCAAACCCAGAGCGTCTGTCCCGACTGTCAGGGCGAGGGCTCCATCATCAAGAACAAGTGTCATCTGTGTGGTGGCACGGGCGTCGTCTCGGGCGACGAGGTCGTGGAAGTGAAGATACCTGCAGGCGTACAGGACGGAATGGTGCTCAACGTCCCCGGCAAGGGTGATGCAGCCATCCGCAATGGCGTCCCCGGAGATATACAGGTCTTCATAGAGGTGGAACAAGACAAGGATTTCGTTCGCCAGGACAACGACCTCATCTATAACCTCTTGATAGATGTCCCCACGGCCATCTTGGGCGGTTCCGTGGAAGTGCCTACGCTGGAAGGCAAGGTGATGATGAAGATAGAGCCCGGCACGCAGCCGGGAAAGGTCCTGCGCTTGCGAGGCAAGGGACTGCCCGCCCTGCAAGGCTACAGCTACGGCAGCGACAAGGGAGACCTCATCGTCAATGTCTCCGTGTATATCCCCGAGACGCTGTCCCGCGATGAGCGCGAGGCCATCGAAAAGATGAAGAAGAGCGACAACTTCCGTCCGAATCAGACCGTGAAGCAACGAATATTCAATCGTTTCAAGCAAATGTTTGACTGATGAACTATTCCCAGACCATCGATTATTTATACCATGCAGCCCCGTTGTTCCAGAACATCGGGGCTGGCGCCTATAAGGAGGGGCTGGCCACTACGCGTGAGCTTGACGCTCATTTCGGACACCCCCACCGTCGCTACCACACCATTCATGTGGCAGGTACCAACGGCAAGGGCAGCGTCTCCAGCTCCCTGGCTGCCGTGTTGCAGTCGTCGGGGTTGCGTGTGGGTCTCTACACATCTCCCCATCTCGTGGATTTCCGCGAACGGATTCGGGTGAATGGCGAGATGATTCCTGAGCAACGTGTGGTGGATTTCGTGGAACGGGAGCGCGGTTTCTTCGAGCCGTTGCATCCCTCCTTCTTCGAACTGACCACGGCTCTGGCCTTCCTCTATTTCGCCGAGCAGGAGATAGATGTGGCGGTAGTGGAGGTGGGACTTGGCGGACGCTTGGATTGCACAAACATCATCCGTCCGGA
The DNA here is from genome assembly GCA_024697285.1 of Bacteroidaceae bacterium. Taxonomy (GTDB): domain Bacteria; phylum Bacteroidota; class Bacteroidia; order Bacteroidales; family Bacteroidaceae; genus Physcousia. Next base: position 2,420 of record JAILFY010000066.1, on the reverse strand, counting down.
CCTGTCTGTTATCACCAATATCAGCTTGGACCACCAGCAGTTCCTCGGTTCCACCCTTCCCGCCATTGCCGCGGAGAAGGCCGGTGTTATAAAGAAAGGTGTTCCCGTTGTCGTGGGCGAGACCAACGGTCACGATGCCGTACGGGACGTCTTCCTCCGTGCCTTCCGGGACGCCAACGGAGTTCCTTCTCCTTCCGATTCCGAGGCGAGTGATGTCTTTTCCGGCAACTCCGATGGTAGCTCCGGTGCAACCGTTCCCTCCCTGCGTTTTGCCGACGAGGAACCGTTGCCCGACGACATACCCCTTTTCCAGCTCAGCGGCAGCTACCAGCAGGCCAACTTGCGAACCATCCTCTGTGCCCTTTCCGAACTGCAGCAGCAGCCGTTCTACGCCCCGCTGCTTACATCGACAGCTGTTCGCGAGGGCTTATCTCATGTCATGGAACTTACGGGCTTGCGCGGCCGTTGGCAGCAGCTGCGCGAGGCTCCAACGATTGTTTGCGATGCAGGTCACAATGTTGCTGGCATACAATATGTTGTTTGTCAACTCTTGGAGCAGCGCTGCAAGCACCTCCGCGTAGTTTTCGGGATGGTCAACGATAAGGATTTTTCCACAGCCGTCCGCTTGCTCTCGCAGCTCTGTCTTCGTCCGAATTCCGCTTTCTGCGCCCTAACTTCCTCCGAGGACAATCCCGCTTTCTGCGCCGCAACTTCCTCCGAGGAAAATCCTCCCGTCACCTTCTATTTCACCCAGCCCTCTTGCGCCCGAGCCCTGTCGGCAGAAGTGTTGGCTGAGGCCTTTTGTGCTTTGCTGCCAAAAGACACCTCCCGCAACCACGTGCTCACCTTCCCCAGCGTCTCTTCCGCTGTTGAGGCCGCCCTGTCGGATTCAGACCCAGACGATTTCATTTTTGTCGGCGGCAGCTGCTATGTCGTGGCAGACCTCTTTGCAAGTGAGAGGGGCTAGAGGGGCCCTCTAGCCCTTCTAGCCCCTCTAGCCCTTCTAGCGCATCTATATTTTCTATCCCCTCTAGCGCATATAGATTTTCTAGCCCTTCTATAATATCTATCCCTTCTATAATATCTATCCCTTCTATCCCCTCTTTTATGAATTCATGGAGATGAGGAACTCCTCGTTGGTCTTGGTGTCCTCCAGGCGTTTCTTCAGTTCGGTCATGGCCTCAAGAGGGGTCATGTCGGAGAGGAACTTGCGGAGAATCCACATGCGGTCGAGAGTCGTCTTGTCGTGCAGGAGGTCGTCGCGGCGTGTGGAGCTGGCGATGATGTTCACGGCGGGGAAGATGCGTTTGTTGGAGAGTACGCGGTCGAGCTGCAGTTCCATGTTACCTGTACCTTTGAATTCCTCGAAGATCACTTCGTCCATCTTGCTGCCTGTATCGATGAGGGCCGTGGCGATGATGGTGAGCGAACCGCCGCCTTCGATGTTACGTGCGGCACCGAAGAAGCGCTTGGGCTTGTGCAGGGCCTGGGCGTCGACACCACCCGAGAGAATCTTGCCGCTGGCTGGAGCCACCGTGTTGTAGGCGCGGGCCAGTCGGGTGATGCTGTCGAGGAAGATGACGACATCGTGACCGCATTCCACCATTCGTTTCGCTTTCTCCAGCACGATGCCTGCAATCTTCACGTGGCGCTCGGCGGGTTCGTCGAAGGTAGAGGCGATGACTTCGGCGTTTACGGTGCGCGCCATGTCGGTGACCTCTTCCGGTCGTTCGTCGATGAGCAACATCATCAGATAAGCCTCGGGGTGATTTGCCGCAATGGCATTCGCAATATCTTTCATGAGTAGGGTCTTACCCGTCTTCGGCTGTGCCACGATGAGTGCGCGCTGTCCTTTTCCGATAGGTGCGAAGAGATCCACCACGCGAACGCTGGTGGAGTCGTTGTATCCTCGGCAGAGCTGGAACTTCTCGTCGGGGAAGAGCGGTGTCAGGTGTTCGAAGGACTGGCGGTCGCGAATGCGTGCCGGGTCCACTCCGTTGACGCTGTCGATGCTCAGCAAGGGGAAATATTTCTCTCCCTCGCGCGGAGGTCTCACGCTGCCTTCCACCACGTCGCCCGTCTTGAGTCCGAACTGCTTGATTTGCTGTTGGCTGACGTAGACGTCGTCGGGGCTGGCCAGGTAGTTGTAGTCAGAGCTGCGCAGGAAACCGAAGCCTTCTGGAGTGGTCTCAAGCACGCCTTCGCACTTCACGAGGTCCCCGAAGTCGTAGCGGGCAACAGGAGCAGGTTGTTCTGCCATCACGGGTTGTGCCACCATGGGCTGGGCCACGGAAGGCTGGCTGACCACAGAGAGGTTCTGGATAAACCCGGGCACGTCGTTGGGAGCTTCGGGGCCGTACTCCTGAGGATAATCGGGCAGTTGCGGCACGGGTTGGATAATAACGAAGTCAGGCTCCTCG
>JAILFY010000051.1 GCA_024697285.1 Bacteroidaceae bacterium | reverse complement strand
CCTAATAAGACGGCACTCCTGCTATAGGATCGTCTACTTGAAAATATCTCCATGCATCAAGAAAAGCCGAACTCCATCCCTGTATTCAGCAAACTGAAGTCCTGGTTGCAGTCGTTGTCCTTCCGTACGGGAGTCATCGTCCTCCTGAGTTGCATTCCCTTCTATATCCTGTCTTTCGCACAGATGCTTCTTCCCATCAGTGCAGCAGTCAAAGGTGTCCTATGGGCTGTTCTCTTCGGTTTGGCCAAGACGTGCCAGTATGGTGGTCTCACGATTCTGGGTGTTGAGGGCTACAAGAGGCTGAAGGAACAGTTCAGAAGGAAGAAGGTGTCGACAGAAGGACCTCTTCCATGAGGCTCGGAAGAAGCTGGATATGACTGTTGCGTAATTTTATGGCAGTAAAGTAAACATTCCACGAAACCAACCAATACCATTAATAATTACTTTTATGAACAAATTTCTTACTCTAGCGGTGCTGTTGCTTCTCGGCACCGAAATCCAAGCGCAGAAACAAGTCAGCGCAACAAGTCCAGACAACCAGACGAAGGTGACCATCACCCTTTCAGACCGTATCTACTACGATGTGGAGAGTCATGGCGAGAAACTCTTCGAACGATGCCACATCGGAATGACCCTCGCCGACCGCACCTTGGGCGAGAGCCCCGTCCTCAAGGGCAAGAAGATGAAGGCGGTCAGCGAAATCATCACTCCCATTCACCCTCTGAAATCCAGTAGAGTGGAGAATAACTACACGTTGCTCACCCTCACCCTGCGTGGCGGTTACAAGGTGGAATGGCGCGTCTACAATGACGGCGTGGCCTATCGCTTCCTAACGGAACTGAAAGGTGATATCGAAGTAATGAGCGAAGACGGCACGTGGCAGTTGGCAGCGCCCTGCCAACTCGTGTTGCAACAGCCCAACAGCTTCATGACCAGCTGTGAGGAGAACTATTCCGGCGTGGCCAGCAACGAATGGAAGAGCAGTGATAAGATGAGTGAACTGCCCATCCTCGTCATGGGACAACAGCAGAAAGTGCTTATCTCCGAGTTCGATCTTTTCGACTATCCAGGTACCTTCCTCCGTTCCAACGAGGGAAATGCCTTCTCCATCGTTCAGCCCAAGGCACCGCTGGAGGCAGAGGACGACGGTGACCGTCGTCAGAAGATCCTGAAGGAAGCCGACTACGTGGCAAAGACCACTGGCACCCGTTCCTTCCCCTGGCGATATATGTACATCACACAGAGCGACAGCCAGCTGCCGCTGAATACTATGCCCGAACGGTTGGCTCCCGCCAACGCCATCGGCTCCACCGACTGGATTCGGGTGGGACAGACCTGTTGGGACTGGCTCAATGGAATCCCCTTCGGTCCCGATGTGACCTTCAAGTCGGGTATCAATCTCGATACCTATAAGTACTTCGTGGATTTCGCTGCCCGCAACGGAGTCGGTTATATGCTTATGGACGAGGGTTGGGCACTCGACACCCGCGATCCCTTCAGAACCAATCCCGAGGTGCATCTGCCTGAACTCATCGCCTATGCCGCCAACAAGAACGTGGGTATCATTGTCTGGTTGCCGTGGCTCACGGTGGAGCATCACATGGATCTCTTCGAGAAGTTCGAACAGTGGGGTATCATGGGCGTGAAGATCGACTTCATGGACCGCCAGGACCAGTGGATGATCAACTTCTACGAACGGGTGGCTCGGGAGGCCGCCAAGCACCATATCTTCATCGACTTCCATGGCGCTTTCCATCCCAGCGGACTGGATTATAAATACCCGAACGTGTTGACCTACGAAGGAGTGCGGGGCATGGAATACAATGGCAACTGCAAGCCCGAGAACAGCCTTTGGTTGCCCTTCATTCGTAATGCTGTGGGACCCATGGACTACACGCCCGGTTCCATGCTCAACTACCAGCCGGAGCGCCACCACGGTCGGCGTCCCATCTGTTCGGGCGTAGGCACCAAGGTCTTCAATATGGCCGTCTTCGTCCTCTTCGAGAGCAACCTGCAGATGCTGATGGATAATCCCTGCCGCTACGACCAGTGGCCCGACTGCCGCGACTTCCTCACGAGCGTTCCCGTAAACTGGGACGAGACACGAGTGGTGGCCGCCGAAGCCGGACAATATTGTGTGACAGCCAAGCGCAAAGGCAACAAGTGGTTCGTAGGTGGTATCACGAACAACACGGAGCGTGACCTCACCCTCTCCCTCGACTTCCTGACATCTGGCAAGGAGTTCCGGATGACCAGCTTCCAGGATGGTGTGAATGCACATATCATCGCCATGGACTACCTCCGCAAGGAGAGTAAGGTCGGCAGTACCACCACACTACCCATTCACATGGCTCGCAACGGTGGCTGGTGCGCCTGTATTGAGGAGTGACGAAAACTCATTCAGGATTTTTCAAGGCCCTCCCCCAGCATCCATATAAAGAAGTGCTTGGGGAGGGCCTTCGCTTTGTATCCAAGATAGGATTCCCTAGATAGACAGGATAGCCAAGAGTTTTCTGTTTGCAAGGTGATTTCTGTGGAGTTAGCTGTTTCCTGCCATCAAGGGAAATTCTATAAGCGCTGCATCATAACTTGATCATTCCACGGAGCATGTGTCTCAGGCCGCTGTGGATTTGTTGTGATTCCTGTAGGATGTTCAGGAAGAGGGTGGTGGATTCGATGTTCAACGTGTTTTGCTGCATAGAATCCATGACTTCTTTGCGGTAGGTAGAGATGGTGTGCTGTAGCGACTGGGCTTGTTCTCGGATTT
>JAILFY010000032.1 GCA_024697285.1 Bacteroidaceae bacterium | reverse complement strand
GCTACGGCGATGTCGGCGATGGTAGCGTCCTCGGTCTCACCAGAACGGTGGCTGGTGACGGTGGTGTAGCCGTGGCGATGTGCCATCTCGATAGCCTCGAGGGTCTCGGTGAGGGAACCGATCTGGTTCACCTTGATCAGGATGCTGTTGGCAGCGCCCATCTTGATACCCTTCTCCAGGAACTTGGTGTTGGTTACGAAGAGGTCGTCACCAACGAGCTGGCACTTGTGACCAACCTTAGCGGTGAGCTTCACCCAGTTCTCCCAGTCGTTCTCGTCGAGACCGTCCTCGATGCTGTCGATGGGATAGGTGTCGATGAGGTGCTCCAGGAAAGCAATCTGTTCGTCGGCGCTGAGGCACTTGCCGTTGGGGTCTTTCTGCTTGCCGTTCTTCAGCTGCTTGTAGTTGTAGAACCAGTTGCCCTTCTCGTCCTGAATAGCGAACTCGCTGGCAGCGCAGTCCATGGCAATCTTCACGTCCTTGCCCGGCTCGTAGCCAGCAGCCTTGATAGCGTCGCAGATGATGGTGAGGGCGTCCTCGATGCCATCGAGAGCGGGAGCGAAACCACCTTCGTCGCCTACAGCGGTGGAGAGGCCACGGGCCTTCAGCAGCTTGGCGAGGTTGTGGAACACCTCAGCACCCATGCGGATGGACTCCTTGATGTTGGGAGCGCTGACCGGACGGATCATGAATTCCTGGAATGCGATGGGAGCGTCGGAGTGAGCACCACCGTTGATGATGTTCATCATAGGAACGGGAAGAGTATAGGTGTTGCAACCACCAATGTAGCGATAGAGGGGAAGACCCAGAGCGTTGGCAGCAGCCTTGGCAGCAGCGAGGCTCACACCGAGGATAGCGTTAGCACCGAGCTTGCTCTTGGTGGGAGTGCCATCGAGGGCGAGCATCTTGTAGTCCAGAGCGCGCTGGTTGAGCACGCAGTCACCCTTGAGGGCGGGAGCGATGATCTCGTTGACATTCTTAACGGCCTTGAGGGTACCCTTGCCGAGGTAGCGGTTCTTGTCGCCATCACGGAGTTCGAGAGCCTCGTTCTCACCAGTGCTGGCACCGGAGGGAACAGCTGCACGACCCATTACACCATTTTCCAGAATCACATCGACTTCTACAGTCGGGTTGCCACGAGAGTCAAGAATCTCACGAGCTACGATCTTTTCAATTTTCATTGTTTGTTTGAATTAATGAGTTACTTATATAGAAATATGTATCTTTTCTCCTTAGAAAAAACATCCTCCGGAGGGCAGTCCTGCTGCAGTTTCGTGCACCTCCTGATGATTCTGGCCGCAAAGATAGGGAAAAACTTTAATTATTCGGAGCAAAAGCCACACATTTTTCCCTCGGGCAGATGCTTTTTCACATTATTTAGTTCAATGTGTATGAACAATCTCCGTTTTTGCCAACTCGGCGTTGCGTTTGTCGGTCTGGGTGACCACCCGTGCTGCCAGTTGCAGGAAAGCATTTCCCGTGGGGGAAGAGGGGTCCAGAGCTGCTGGAACGCCAGCGTCGCCACCCTCGCAGACGCTCTGTACGAGAGGAATCTGAGCAAGGAGGGGATAGTTGGTCTCCTCGGCTAATTGCTTCACGCCCTCACGTCCGAAGAGGTAGTAGCGGTTATCGGGCAGCTCGGCCGGGGTAAACCAACTCATGTTTTCCACCAGACCAAGGATGGGCACGTTCACCTTCTCGTTGGTATACATGTGCAGCCCCTTGCGGGCATCGGCCAACGCCACCTGTTGGGGGGTGCTCACAATGATGGCACCAGTGATGGGCAACGTCTGCACCAAAGTCAGATGGATATCAGAAGTGCCGGGAGGGGTGTCGAGGATGAAGTAGTCGAGGTCGCCCGATGCGGCTTCTCCGATGAGTTGCTTCAGGGCGTTGGAAGCCATGCCGCCGCGCCAGAGTGTGGGAGTGTCGGGATTCACGAAAAAACCTATCGAGAGTACCTTCACACCGTATTTCTCTGCAGGGATAATCAAGGTCTTGCCATCACGCTCCTCGCTGTAGATTTGCTCGCCCTCGATCTGGAACATCTTGGGAACGGAAGGACCAAAGATATCACAGTCCAGCAGGCCCACGCGATGTCCCAGCCGGGCCAGAGCCACAGCGAGATTCGCCGCCACAGTGCTCTTGCCTACTCCGCCCTTGCCACTGCTCACAGCGATGATGTTGCCCAGATTCGGGAACGTGGGTTCCTCGGGAGCCGAGGACGTGGCGGCAGAACCCACCACCTTGGTTTTCACTTCCACTTCCACCTCCTTGCCCACATAGGCATGGATAGCGGCCTCGGAGGCTTTGACGAGGGATTTCAGGAAGGGATTTGTGGGCTTGTCAAAGAGGAGAGAGAAACTGACGTGGAGACCTGCGATACGCATGTCGTCCTCCACCATCTGCATTTCCACGATGTTCTTGCCCGTGCCAGGATATCGCACCGTCTTCAGGGCGTCTATGATTTGTTGTGGATAAAGGGTCATTATTTAGTTTAGAGTTTAGAGTGTAGATTTAGTTTAGAGTTTAGAGTGTAGAGATTAGAGTAGTTATGAAGTTTAGAGTTTAGAGTGTAGAGTTTAGAGTGTAGAGTTTAGAGTAGTTGTAGAGTTTAGAGTTTAGAGTTTAGAGTTTAGAGTAGTTATGAAGTTTAGAGTGTAGAGTTTAGAGTTTAGAGTTTAGAGTGTAGAGTTTAGGGTTTAGAGTTTAGAGTAGTTATGGAGTTTAGTGTTTAAAGAGTGGAATTAACCCCAAATCGGTCATTAGGCCGAACTGAGCACTATTTTTTTTGTTTATAGGTTCTTTTCATGCCATGACAGCATCTCTTTTTGCGCCTTGCTCACCGTCCACTCTCGCCGTAGTCCACTACGCCTTCGAGAGGAACGGCAAGCAAATAGCTTCGCTGATTCTTGTCACGACTCGGCCATCAGAAAGCAAGCTTTCATGGCGCTCGCTGCTCCAAGAATTCACTAAAAACATATGCCGTCCTGACATAAATCCTAATGACCGATTTGGGTTTAATGAACAATGAGAGACGAAGTCATAGAACAAAATGGAGCCGCCTATGCATCAAGCACCAGCGACTCCGAAAATCAACGCTTACTTAAAAAAAACTAACTAACTATCATTTACTAATAACAAAAAAATATCATATCAATCATAGGTTTTCATCTTCTGTACTAATGGTAAACTCATATCCTTCATTCTGAAAAAGACTCGCCCCCCTACAATATCATTCCTTCAGATGCAAGGAGCCGTCGTCTTCATATTCCAGTTCCGCTATCTTCAAGCTGCGCAACCACGTTCGTCCGCCCGAGGGAACGCTGTCGTGGTGAAACAGGAAGCAGCGGCCGCGCCACTCTACGATACTATGGTGAGTGGTCCAGCCAACCACGGGTTGCAACAATTCGCCACGAAAACGGAAAGGTCCATAAGGCGAAAGGCTGGTGGCATAGCAGAGGAGGTGGCTGTCGCCAGTGGAATAGCTGAAATAATAGGTGCCTGCATGCTTGTGCATCCACGACGCTTCGAAGAAACGATGGGGGTCGTCGGCCCGCAGCGGATTACCAGCATCATCGGTGATGACGACGGCAGAAGTTTCCTCGGCAAACTGAGTCACATCCGCGGTCATCTTGACGACACGAGCAGGAAGTGAGGGCTCCCCGCCCTCGGGCAGACAAGCATTTTCCAAAGCCCGGTTGTCGCGATAGCGCTGGAGTTGTCCACCCCAGAGTCCTCCGAAATAGAGATAGACCTCTCCATCATCATCCTTGAAAGCACAAGGATCAATGCTATAACTGCCTCGAATGGGATCAGGAAGCGGATGGAACGGCCCCTCGGGAGTAGCGCTGACGGCAACGCCCAGACGGAAGGTATCCGTTTTGTCCTTCATGGAGAAGAAAAGGTAGTAGCGACCATTCTTCTCCACCACATCATTATCCCACAACTGACGTCCGGCCCAGGGGATGTCCTCCACGTCCAGAATCTTACCCAAATCACGGGCCTCGGCTTGTTCGGGGTCATCCAGCAGAAGCACGTGGTAATCCTTCATATCGAAGTGATCACCATTGTCGTTCTCGGGAATTCCACTCTCGCGGTCGTGGGAAGGATAGATGTACAGGCGATTGTTGAAGACATGACCGGAAGGGTCTGCCATATAGTCGGAGGGAAAGAGATAACGCATAATAGTCTTTTAGGTGAACTTAGATCTTGTTGATTCGCGGATGTATACTTGTCTCACTCTCGGTAAGCTGCTGACGAGCTCGGCGCTCGGCCAATTCGGCCTGCATCTGCTCGTTGAAGTCCTTGGTGATAGGATAGAAGAGGAGGGCCAGCACGCCCAAGGCAAAGAGCGCTGCAGGTACCAAACTGCCAACCAATCGAATACCTGTGATGGCACTATCACTCTGCACGGCACCCAATCCGGAGGCATAACCATAGCCCGAGAGGATGAGTCCGGCAAAAGCACCTCCAAGGCCGAGCCCTGCCTTAAGAGCAAAGACCACGCCGGAGAAACAGAAACCGGTGGCACGACGATGGTTGACGTACTCGATGTGATCTGCCACATCTCCTATCATAGCCCAGAGCAGGGGGACGGTGGGAGCATAAGCCAAAGATTTCAGAATGCAAAGGACAAACATCGAAGTCACATCCATGGGGCCCGGCAGCCAGAACATTGCAGTGAAGATGGCCGTGAGCGACAGACAGACCACGAAGGTGAGTTTCTTTCCATAGTGATTGGCCAGGAAATTCGACAAAAGGACAACGCCCACGAACTGCACCAAAGCACCTACCATATTAAATAAGGAGAAACCTATGGCATAAGCATCGGACTCGGAGTGGGCAATGAGATTGAAAGTCGAGAGGAGGAACGGGCCTTCGCCATCGGGCCGGACGAGTCCCATGCCATCCAGGAACTCAAACAAAGCACGCTGGTCCACATAGTTCTGGAAATAGAAACTCATGGCAGATCCCCACATGGCCAAGGTGATGAAGACAAAGAGCGTAAGTCCGAACATGGCCCGCCAGGGAACATTGGAGAACAGTTCCCGGATGTCCTCACGAATATTCATCACTTGCTGGGGCGGCGGGGAGATGCGTTCGCGAGTGGAAAGGAAGGTAATGACGAAACAGACGAAACAGATGGCAGCATACAATCCCACCGTGCAGAGCCAGCCCCGACCATCGTCGCCACCTCCGAACTTGGAAACGAGAGGAAGGGTAAGACCCTGGACGACAAACTGGGCGACCGTGCTGCCCACAAAGCGAATGGAAGTGATGCTCGTGCGTTCGCGGATATCTCCCGTCATCACGCCTCCCAAGGCGGAATAGGGGGTGTTGTTGAACGAGTACATGGACATCAGGAGCACATAACTGACGGTGGCATAAAGCGCCACAAGCCCTTTGTCCTCTATTCCCGGATTCCAGAAGGCCAACACATAAAAGACGCAGAAAGGCAGAGCGGTCCAGAGGACCCAAGGGCGGAACTTTCCCCAGCGGGTGTGGGTGCGGTCCGTGAGAAGGCCCACAGCAGGATCCACAAAGGCATCGACAATCCGGGCCACGAGCAACACCGAACCAGCCACAGCCCCATCGAGACCAAAGATATCCGTGTAGAACTTCAGTTGGAAGATCATCATCATCTGGAATACCAGATTAGCTGCTACGTCGCCCAGCGAGTAGCCGACCTTCTCGCGAAATGTCACCTTTTCTGTTCTCATGTTTTTTTTAACTAGGTTAGCTTGTGCTTTTTCCACTGCAAAAATACTATATTATTTCACCTCAAGCCATTAACAATTATCCCAAATCCTTCAAATTTTGTCTCATGTGTTATTATTTTGAACGTTTTATATAAAAATGTGAAAACAAAATACTACCTTTGTGGCAGAAATGAACAAAATTAGTCCTTATCAAAACCTATATTCCAAGATGAATCGCATATTCAAACTAACTGCATTAATTTGTTGTGCCCTTTTCTGTGTGCACACTACAAACAGTCAGACCCTAAAGGAATGGGATGAAGTCAGTGTAACGAATCTCAATCGCGTCCGTGCCCACACACTGGACATTCCCGTTGCAAATGCTTCTGATGCAGCAGCAGCGTATACTCCCACCAATGCACTGGAGGCATCACCCTATTTCTTGAGTCTCAACGGAACTTGGAAGTTCCAGTGGGTAGGGACTCCAGACAAAGCCAACCGAACATTTTTCATGGACAGTTTCGATGCTTCCAGCTGGGACAACATCGACGTTCCCTCCTGCTGGCAAGTTTATGGACTGCGACACAACAAGCAATGGGACAAGCCTCTCTATGTCAACGTAAACTATCCATTCAGCTACGACGAATCGACGTGGAGTGTCATGGCCGACCGCCCCTCTTGGTTCACATACTCGGGATCGAAGAAAAATCCAGTAGGTTCCTACCGACGCGAATTCACGCTGCCTGCAGACTGGGATGGCCGCGACATCTTCATTCGCTTCAACGGCGCCGGCCATGGCTATTATGTGTGGGTGAACGGACAATTTGTGGGTTATGCCGAAGATTCTTATCTGCCCAGTGAATTCAATGTTACAGATAAGGTACGTGCAGGCGTGAACAATATTTCTGTTCGCATTTATCGTTTCACGAGTGGTTCTTTCCTCGAGTGTCAAGACTACTGGCGACTCACGGGTATTACCCGCGACGTATTTCTCTGGAGTGCTCCCAAGACTCGCATCGCTGATTTCTTCTTCCGCACTACAGCTCTGAAGGACAACAACACGACAGCGTCAGCTGTGCTGACAACCACCATCAGCGGTGTAGCCCCTCAAGATGCCACTCTGGAAGTTAAGCTGATGGATGGAACACGCGTTCTTGCACAACAATCCACGGCCGTAGGTCAGACTGGAGACATAGAAATGACCTTTGATCAAATCAGCGACATTATTGCATGGAGTGCAGAAAGGCCACAGCTTTATGACCTCGTACTGACCTTGAAGAATGGCTCCAAAGCCACGGATATCCGCTCACTGAAGGTAGGATTCAGAACTGTAAGTGTAAGAAAGGACGGAGCGTTGCTGGTCAACGGCAACCGCATTATCTTCCATGGAGTAGATCGTCATAGCTTCAGCGAGAAGGGAGGACGAACGCTGACAAAGGAGGAGATCGAGACCGACCTGCTACAGATGAAACGGCTGAACGTCAATGCTATCCGCACCTCTCATTATCCCAACAATCCTTATTTCTATGATCTCTGTGACCGACTCGGATTATATGTGCTCGCCGAAGCCAATGTGGAATGCCATGGCAACACAAGACTCTCTCACAATGAAGTCTTCCGCCAACCCATGGTGGAACGTTCCGTTCGTCACGTCCTGAGTTTTCGTAACCACACTTCCATCATCATCTGGAGCGCTGGTAATGAAAGCGGAAATGGCAACAATTTCAGCACGGTCATGGACAGCATAGGACGTCTTGACCCCACCCGCTTGACACACTACGAGGGCAATAGCGAGTGGAGCTCCACGACAAGTACTATGTACGCGAATCTCGGCTTCATAGAGAACACGGGCAAGAGCCGTCTGCAAGATTTCCAACAAGGAAAGAGCGGAATAAGACCTCACATCCAATGCGAGAACACCCACGCAATGGGAAACAGTATGGGCAACCAACGGGAATACTTTGAACTCTATGAGAAATATCCGGCACTGGCTGGAGAATTCGTATGGGACTGGAAAGACCAAGGACTGAAGGTAAGTGCAAAGAACCTGATGCCAGAGTTTGAAGCGCTTGGACGACAGGGAAAGACCGATGTACAGAGCATTCTGGACATCAGCAAAGGAGAATACTGGGCTTACGGCGGAGACTTCGGCGACCAACCCAACGACAACAATTTCTGTTGCAATGGTGTCGTGCTTGCCGACAACACCCCGACCGCCAAAAGCTTCAATATGAAGAAGATCTACCAGCCGATAGACTTCCTGTTGAAGGACAGTGCCAGCGGCACCATCACTCTGAAAAGTAAATTACAACAGCGCACTCTGGACGACATTATCGTCTACTACAGCCTTTTGGAAGATGGAATAGAAGTCGCACATGGAACGATTGACAACATCAGTTTAGGAGTTGGAGAGACGACTGATATCGTCTTACCGGAAGTGAAGGCTGCAATCCTGACACCAACCCACCCTGAAGCCGAATATTTCGTTCGTTTCAGTGCCCGACAAAAACAATCCACAGAATGGGCTGATGCCGGTTTTGAAGTGGCCACGGAAGAATTCCAGATCAGAGAGGCCACCGGACGCAAACCATATGTTGCTACCAAGAGCGATGCCCTTCAAGTAGTAAAGAACGACAATACCGTTATCATTACGGGCAATGACTTTACAGTGCGTTTTGTCAACGGACAGCTCAGTGCATACATCGTGAACGGGAAGAACCTGCTTGCAGCTCCTCTGACCATGCAAGCCTTCCGTCTGCCGACCGACAACGAACGAGGACGCACCAACTCCTACGACCAAATGGGTATCCGCAATCTGAAATTGACAACCGGCAGTCAGGAAGTACAAGAAAGCGATGATCACCAGAGCGTAGATGTCGTCACTACAAGCACTTACTCTACCACCAGTGACCTGAAGTTCGAAATGCAACAGACCTTCCAAGTGCTAGCAGATGGTACCATTATACTTTTCACATCCATTGATCCTTCACAAAAGGGCACAGAGTTACCCCGATTAGGGCTCCGTGCCGAACTACCCAAAGGCTATGAGCAGATGAGATGGTTGGGACGTGGACCACAAGACAGTTACCGCGATCGCAAGGAGGCTGCAATGGTAGGATTGCACCACAGTCAAGTCTCGGACGAATGGACTAATTACGTATTACCTCAGGAACAAGGCAACAAAGAGGAAGTGCGATGGATGGCACTCACCAATGACGAGGGGCAGGGACTGTTAGTCGTAGCACCTGATCACATCGCTGCCAGTGCAGCACATTGGCGTCCAGAGGATAACTATACAAAATCAGGCGATCGCAAGAAACACCCTTATGAGATGACCTTCTGCGAACAGACTGTTCTGAATCTGGATATCTACAACCGCGCATTAGGCAATGCCAGTTGCGGTCCTGATGTCATTGATAAATACAAAGTCCGTGCCAACAAAGTGAATATGTGTGTTCTCTTCATCCCGTTGACACAGACCCAAAGCGACACGGAACTGGCTCAGCGAGCCCGCGTGACATCTCCTTTTTGTTCACCTGTGAACATACAATCTGAAAAAGGAATTGTCACCCTCTCCTGTCCCACTCCTGGAGCGACGATCCACTACACAATTGATGGAGGCGAGGAACAAATCTACTCCCAACCTTTTACCTTGTCTAAAGGAGGAGTAGTATGTGCTTGGGCTACTGCCGACGGTTTATCCAAGAGTCCTTTGAACGAAGAGCAGATAGGTTTCTATCTCAGCAAGGACAAATGGAAAATCGTAAGCTTCAGCAGCCAACAAGGGGGTAATGAAGTTGCCAAGAACCTGATTGATGAGAACGCATCTACCATCTGGCATAGTCAATACAGTCCCAACAAACCAACTTGCCCCCACGAGATCGTCGTTGACTTATCGAAGGAGTACCGGATTTCCCACTTTACCTATCAAGGTCGTGAAGATATGGGCAACGGACGTGTTGCCAAATTCGAGGTATATGTCAGCTCCAACTCCAATGTCTGGGGGGCACCTGTGGCCAAAGGCACATTGCAAAACAGTTCTACAGAACAACTGGTAGAACTCTCGTCGCGCCCCATAGGACG
>JAILFY010000027.1 GCA_024697285.1 Bacteroidaceae bacterium | reverse complement strand
ATTAACGTCTCGATGCCTGCATCCTTCAACCAATCGATGAGTTGTTGGCGATAGCTGCACCGGATGGCATAGACGTAGAACACATGTTCCAACTCGTCCTTGGGCATGTTGGGATGCGTGATCATGGGATTATCGATTTCCTCCATGTAACGACGTGCTATCTGACGGCGACGAGCATTGTCGTTGTCCAGTCGAGGAAGTTTCACGCTCAATACGGCTGCTTGTAGTTCGTCGGTGCGGGAGTTGATTCCAGGGATTTCGTTGACATATTTTTCCTTGGAACCATAGTTGCCCATCATGCGCACCATCTCTGCCAAGGTGTCATCGTCGGTAGTGACGCAACCTGCATCACCCAAGGCACCGAGGTTCTTGCCAGGATAAAAACTGAAACCTGCAGCATGGCCTAAATGACCCGCTTTGCGTCCGTTTTGCATAGCTCCGTGGGACTGAGCGGCATCCTCGAAGACAAGGAGATGGTGCTCTGTGGCGAAGGCGTTGATGGCTGTCATGTCACAGATTCGGCCATAGAGATGAACGGGGAGAATAGCAACGGTCTTGGAGGTCAACAAGTCAGGCAATTGTTGGACATCGATAAGCTGATCGCTGAGAGAAGGTTCGCAAAGGACGGGACAGAGTCCGGCTTCTTGGATGGCCAAAATGGTTGCGATGAAGGTGTTGGCCGGAACGATGACTTCGCTGTCGTCGGCCCATAGGTTGAGGCGTTTGCAAGCACGTAGGATGAGCGTCAGGGCTTCGAGGCCATTGCCGCATAAAATACAATGTTTGGCACCAATATATTGGGCAAAGTCTTTTTCAAACTTGTGAACTTGGGTACCTTGTAGGTACCAACCGCTGCGTACGACTTGAGTGATAGCTTCGCTTAGGGCAGGTTCGAAACTGGCATTGACGCGTTTGAGGTCGAGGAACTTCACCCTTTGTTGGGTGGGCCGTTCTATGGGGGCCATCTGTTCGATGACGGAACGGTCAAGGTCTATCTCGTAGCTATCGTAGCAAACAGAACGAGCCCCAAAACCTTCCTTCTGGAAGATGAGGCCTTCGTTGAGGTAGTTGCCGCCGTTCTCAGTGGATACGCCAAAGTCCACATAAGATATCTGACGGAAACGCTCGTTGATCAAATGACGGAACAAAAGGTCAAGAGCTCCTTGTTGACGACCGGTGTCGTTGGAGGCGATGTACTGGATATGAGCCACTTGGCGGGTTATGAAAATCACACAGCCCGCTACGATGCGACGCTCACTCCGTACTAGGAAGAGCTTGATTTGTTGGGGGAAGCGCGACATCAGAAGCTGCATCTCCTCGAAAGTGTGGACGGGTTTCAGTCCGTGGTGCTCCTGCAAGACTTGTGTCAGTACCTGCCAGTATTCCTCGAGGGTGGACCAGTCGCCGTCGGTCATGCGGTCGATATACAAACCGTTGTCGATGGCTTTCTTGGCACCGCGAATCCTGAGTTTGCGCATCTGAAGGGGATTGGACATCGCCACGACGCTGCTGACGGCTCGGGTCTTGAGGCGGGCGTTGGCACGGAATAAGGCGTAAAGGTCTTCTTCGGCTCCGCAGACACTATATATATAAGGTATAGGTTTGTAGAGCATGCGGCTGGCCTGAAGGTAGTCGATATACCAGAGGAAGATGGACTGCATCATCGAGAGAACCTGGCGCTGAGAAGCCTCGGTCGACAGGAGAAGCCCACCATAAGTAAGACCTTGATGGGAATAGACGGTCCGCTCTTCTTCGTCCCAGTTTGCGGGAAACAACCCTATCAGGAGGTTGTCCTCATAGACCATGAGCGAACAGTCGGAAAACCGGTCGGAATGATAGTCCATGAAAGGACGCTGAAGCAGGAAGGTGCCGTTCTTGGATTTCTCCACGAATTGGTCCCATTCGTCACTGAGCTGGGGAGTATATTGTATGATTTTCATTATGGATGCGTAATTTTATGTTTCCATGAGTCGTAGTCGTTGGCATATCCCGTGGCGTCATATTCCTGTGAGGCTGCAACGACACAGACGCTGCCGGGCGAGAAGTTGCGTAACTCGCACCAAATGCCAGCAGGTATCAGGATTCCAAGAGACGGACTGTTCATCGTAAAGGTACGTGAACAATAGCCGTCATCTACCTCGATATCAAAACTCCCAGAAACAGGAAATACCGCTTCATGACACGTCCAATGGGCGTGACCACCACGGATCTTGCCTGGGGGGACGTCGGAAATCCAGAACATACGCTTAACGTCGAAGGGAATGTGTAAACCACCTTCAGCAAACGAGAGCCGACCGCGTTCGTCCACATTCTCAGGAAGTTGTATCAACTCGACACCCTGCGGCATCTTATCGTTATTCATGTACTATCAATTTATTTTGCTGCAAAGATAAATAATTTTAAGCAAAACGTTTGCACAATTCACAAAAAACATCTACCTTTGCACCGCAATTGAGAGGAAGAGTCCTCTTGACAGTCTCGAAAAGGCTGAAATTGCACAAGGAAGGAAGTTTGGGTGAGTGGCTGAAACCACCAGTTTGCTAAACTGACGTGCGGGTTACCGTACCGGGGGTTCGAATCCCCCAGCTTCCGCAACAATACCTCTGGTAAAGAGTATAACCCCGGCGCTTTCGTCTAGCGGCTAGGACACATGCCTCTCACGCATGGAACACGGGTTCGATTCCCGTAGGCGCTAC
>JAILFY010000012.1 GCA_024697285.1 Bacteroidaceae bacterium | reverse complement strand
GCAGGTAATCTGGATGGCGGTGTTAGCCAGTTCATTCTTCAGGTCGGGGGCGGGCGTGAAGATGATGCGACGGGTGGAAATCAGGTCGGTCTTCACCTCGTTGACGTCAGCCACACTCTTGGCGCGCAATCCGAAGCGCATGTTGCCCAGTCCGGGCAGAGCTACCGAGTGGCCTTCAGTAGCCCAAGCTTTAATCACCTCGCCGGCAGCGTCCCAGCATGCCTGCATCACTCCCTTGCTCACGCCCGAGCGGAGGGCCGCTTCGCGGATGACCTTGTCCTGGTCCAGAGTGGAATAGAGTTCGGGAGCCATCACGTAGCGGTAGGTTCCTTCATACTTACCGACTTTCTGCAGTCTTTCTACAGCTTTTACTTTTAGTGCCATTTGTACTAATTTTTTAAGGTTAATTTAAAAGTTACTATTCTCCTGTTGTGTGAGCTTCGATTTACGCCTTAGTTAGAGGAATTTTACTCGTGCACTAGAAAAATTTTCCTCTCCAGTTAGGCAGTAATTTCCGCATCACTTTCAACGATACAAAGGTACAAAAAATTCCCGAAACCACCAAACATTTCAGTAATTATTTTTATAAAAAAAGACCCACCCCCGCCCTCCCTGTTTAGGGAGGGGGAACCACCCCCACAACCCCCACTTTCACTCTTTGTAAACACAAAGATATTTACTATTTTACTTTTTGGCAAGAGGGTCTGTATTTAATTAAAAAAAATAAATCCGTGTAATCCGCAACTTATATTAAAAACCAAGCAAATTAACAATTTTAACATTCTTCGGACGCTATTTTGTTTGTAAATTCAAATTCCGGGTCAAATTTCTCGCCTTTGCGTATCATGGCGACCACTATCTGGATGATTTTGTTCTTGACATTGTTTCTTCTGATGCCCTCACATTTCCCCTTTTTCTCCAGCCTCTCATTGTAGGCTATGATGATGGGGTTCCACTTAAGTGCCGAGTTGGCCGCGTTGCTGATAATGGCCTTGAGCCAATGGTTGCAGAAATGGCTGACATGCGGGTCTACATGTACCGTCTTTCCAGAATCCTTCCCAAAGGGTGCGACTCCCCAGTAGGTGGCAATCTTGCGTGCGTTGAGGTCGAACTTCTTGAAGTTGTCCGTATAGGCGATAAAGCATATGGAGTTGACTAATCCGATGCCTGTGAACGAACGTAGGATCTCGTAGTTCTTCTGCATCGCTTCCTCTTCTTTGAGAATCCTCTCCATCTGTGCCTCCAGGCGTTCAATCTCCTCGTCAATCTCCCTGAGCAGCCTCTTGGCCGAGGCCTTGATGAGAGACACGCTCTCGCCTTGCTTGTCGCGCCTGGGAATCTCATTCGCGCCGCTCTGGATGACACGCTTGGCACGGACATAGGCATCACGTCTGGTGAGCAGTAGATGCAACTCTTCGGACACCTTGGAAGGCAATTCCCACTTGCTGGCTTTGTCCTCATATCGGTGGGCATAGTCGGCGATGGCAGCAGAGTCGGCCCTGTCGTCCTTGCCTCTGCGGATGTCGCCCTCGGAATGCTTGATACTGTACGGGTTCTGCAGCCACATGAAGTACCCCTTCTCCGTAAGGTAACGGGCGATGGTCTGGCTGTAGTAGCCGGTATCCTCGCCGCAGAACAGCCAATCGCTGCTGTCTGTGCCCTTGGCGAACTTCCTCACCATCTTCACCATCGAACGGCCGCCAGCCGGCGTATTGGGGTACTGCCCATACTCAGAGGCACCCGTTTCTACGTTTTTTACTGTCACGTCGAATTTTTCCTTGGCAAAGTCAATGCCGATTGTGATTTTTTTCATACCTTTGCGATGTTTATCAGATTAAACATTTTCAGGCTGGCCCCAAGCTGTGATGGCTATCACTCTAATTAGGCTCCTATGCCTGGCAACTTATTTTGCCTTTGCAGCTTTGCCCGGAGAGGACTGTCGCGGATTCAAGTCTCTGCACTCGTGTAAAACAATAGTTTCCCTCTCCGGGAGGTCAGTCTTCCTTTCTACGGACAAAGGTACAGACTTTCCTCGAATTGTCAATGCATTTTACTGAGATCTCTTTAACGAGTGCTCACCAATCTCATTGACACTGCAAAGTTAGAGTGTAATCCGTGCCAAAAATACTCGAGCCAAAAAAACTCCGTGTAATCCGTGCCAAAAAACTCTGTGCTCATCAAAAAAATAAATCCGTGCCTAAAAAACTCGCGACGCAAAGTATTCGCTGAAGTCCTTGCAGCCGGGAGGCAGCTGATGGTGCACCAGACTCGGCAGCACCTTCTGCAGCTGCAGGAACAACCGCTCGCCAGGCTCATCGCGATCAGGGTACATGTGGAAACGCGTGTCACGCTCCGCATGAATCGCCAGGAGCAAATCCCTGTCCGCTTTCGAGAGCAGCGTGGCCGACGGGATGGCAATCGCCTTATGACCCGCCGAGAGCATCGCCCAGCAGTCACTGCACCCCTCGGTGATGTAAAGGTCGTCGGCAGCACCCAGACGGTTCAGTACAGGCAAGTTGTAAATGGAGCATTGCGAGCCCGTAGGGAAGCGAAAACGGGGTAGGGCACCACGTATCAGGTTGCGGTTCTGAACGCCCGTCAGACGGCCCTTACGGTCGTAATAAGGTATCTGTAGCCAGGGCACGCCCTGCCGGTCGTTCCACGACGTCAGACGGCACCAGCGCACCACCCGCTCGTCCAGCCGACGCTCGTCGAAGAGAAACTTACGGGCAGCCTCGTTCAGGAACGGATGCTCGAAGAACCGCGCATAGCGCGAGGCATCGAAAGGCTTCAGCGGGACATCCGTCTCCATCGGCTTAGACTCAGCGATAATGATGTTGTTCTCATCAGCTAGCCATCGGCACGCCTCGCGGAACCCCAAATTCAGATGGCGCATCACCAAATCGATAGTCCCACCCGATGCCCCGCAGACAAAGCAGCGATACGTGTTCCTCCGCACGCAGAACGACAGCGAGGGATGCCGATCATCGTGAAACGGACACAGGCACTTATGCCGCACGACGTGTAGTCCAAGTCGCTCCGCGACCCCCTCAACAGGCAGGTCGCGAAGCTTTTGCAGTTCCAGTCTATCCATCACGATTTCCCCTTCAGATATTCCTCCGTCTTCGAGTACAGTCCCGTCTGGGCGGAGTAGGTGATGAACTTGCGGAACACCCATTTGCGCAACTGACTGCCGGTACCCTCAGCCGACTTGCCGAGCTGTGTACGGAGTGCCTCCAGCTGGGCCTCGTTGAAGGAGTCTGGCAGACTGTCCAACATGTTCTTAGGACCGCGGCGCTGGGCTTCGCTCATCGTGTCGACATCCTTGCCTAGCATGTCGGCAAAAAGCATCATCTTACTCCAAAGGTCGCGATAGACCAGCCATTCTACCATGTCGCCCATCGACTTCGACCAAGTCTGATTGTTGAGAACCCAAAGGATGCACCCCGCCTTCCACGCAGAGACCAGCGCACGCTTGGAGCAGTCCCACAGCACATCGTCATCAGCCAGGTCGGCCAGCGAAGCCATGTCCTGCGCCAGGCGGTCAGCCAACTTGTTGAGCGGGCGAATGATGTAACGTCCTTTGCAAATGTCGAGCCGTACCAGGTATTCATCTAGCTTCTGATAGAACTCGTCGGTGTACTTGCCCTGTCGAGGTATGCGTCCGTCGCGACTGGTACGTGCCTTGTAGGAGAAGACCATGCGGCCGAAGGTGCCGTTGAACAGGTCGTTCTTGTAAAATCTACGTGCGGCAAACGGTGTGGCCGAAATCGTCAGGTTAGCGCGGAGGATCGGGTTGCCCGTCACACCATCCGCTGTGGCACGGAGCGCACCGGCCCGCTGGCGGTCATAGATGTTACGCAACATCTGCGTAATCTGCTTGTGACCGCCACACAGTCCGTCGGTCATTTCCACCTCAGGCATGTTGAGGAACTGGGTGCGGCCACCCTGCGACTCCAGAGCCATAGCGTTGAGCAGAAATGCCGGGCGCGTGGTGTCAGACGGTGGGAAATAGAAGGCCACATCCGGACGATTCGGTTTCTCCTTGTTGCTGGCTTTGGTCTTAACCTGTTTCGACCACTCGACGAGTTTCTTCAGTTCGCCATCGTCGTGCTGTCGGAAGTCGCGGCAAACAGCCTCCACCAGATTGGACAATTGGCCCTTGTTACAGCCCGAATCGCCCACCAGATTGGCCATCATGCCACACGGCTCCTTCCATGTGAGGTCAGGATACTGAAATTCCGTGCCGCTGATGTGTGCGCCAAGTATAGGGAAGAGCATCGGAACAAGCGGTTCGTGCATGTCTTTTGACGTCTGCGTGAGCAGCAAACGGATACATTCTGTGCCTTTGCCGAGGTTCGGCATAGCGGGCGCAGTCGCTTTACTAATATCGTATTTCATTGATATACAGCTTTTTTAGATGAAACATTAGTGGCCTGGCGTTCCTGTTCCAGTTGTTCCAGTTTGATTTTTGGTGTTCCAACATCCTCAATATTATGTATAACTATCTATATATCAATTAGTTATATAATATATAAAGGAACTTTTGACCTTCAATTTTTAATTGGAACATTTGGAACTGGAACGCTTCGGCCGTGATCTTTAATCCTCTCTATCTACGAGGCCAGTGAGCGCTTGGCGAATCTCATCGCAGACAGCGAGTGCGAAGGCGTCGACCGAGAAATCGTTCTCAATCCTGACGGGACGGAAGTTCGGGCGGTAGCTGCCGTCGGCATTGCGCGTGAAGGTTACATACTGTCCGAAGAAAACCCTTGGATTGTGCTTCTCAGCTGGCGAGGGGTTGGCCATAGTCTCGACGAAAACGAAGTGGTCTTCCTCGTCGCGTGTCAGTACGCCATTGTAGTTTTTACCGACCTTTGTGACTGCGTCACTACGAAGGAATGTTTTCACATCCATGCAGAATTCCGTGTTACGGTTCCAGCCTTGCTCCTTATTATATGTTGCAGGAGGGGTTGTAGTGGTTATCTTTTTAGACATAACCGAAGTCCTTTCCGGCTGTACCCTCGGTCTCACACGAAGGGGCCTGTCGCGCAACGAGGAAGTGAGACTGGTCTACGGTCCAACGCTTGACCTTTTTCCCGTTGGTTGGTAGTGCAAAGATACGGTGGATTATTTGAATAGCCATAGATTAAATTAGATTTCAGATGTGTCGTAATTTTCTGATTTTCAGTACGGTAGAAGTTTTGTAATAGGGCGGTTCTAGATTCCGACAAGCGGTTTTAGATTTACTGATTTCCGGTTTTAGATTGTTTGGAACAGACGTAATCCAGTATCCATTATCTGGAATCTATTTTCACTTGTTTTAGATGGCTAT
>JAILFY010000011.1 GCA_024697285.1 Bacteroidaceae bacterium | reverse complement strand
CGATAAGCTTGACGAACTGATGGAGAAAGTTGACCAGATACTTGAAAACCAGAAGATCATGATGCGACAGCTCGACGAGATAAACAACCGCCTCATCGCCATCGCTAATAAGATGAATCAGCAAGAGGCGGTGAACATCTTCAACACCCGCAACAAAGATTACTTTAATCCGCTGGATGTGCAGAATACCAAATATTTCAAATCTGCCTTCGATCTTTATAACGAAAACAAGAGCAACCTGAGCCAGGAGAATAAGGATAAATTAGCGGAATATGCCAAAAAATGGGTGGGCGACAAAGCATATTATGCCGACCTGACCTGGAATTATATGAAGTACATCACCACCGTGCAGCATTCCACTTACGGCACAGGTATGGACCGCATCTACGACGGACTGACCTTCGACAAGTATCCCTGGGAGCATCTGGGCATAGGCGACCGCCAGGCCTATCGCGCCTACGACCTGACCATGATTGCCAAGTGCCTATTCATGATCACTCTCTACGCCACCTATGGTGGTCTGTCGGACGTCGAGAAGGAAGGACTCTACAATATCTACAGTAGTTACACGACAAAATTACTGGGTTTCAACGAGTTTAGCGTCTCCAACCCCAACAAGTTCCTCGTCTGCCAGATTCACGGTGCCCGCTTCGCGATGCACAAAGAGTTGCAGGAGTATAAATATAGTGGCGATGCTCCAGATCCGAGACGTTACGGTAGCGATGCTATCTATATGCCGAGGTGGCATGAGGCAGGGAAGATCAATATCTCTAATCCGGCAGAAGTGAGGGAAAAACTGATTCCCAGGTTTAAGATGGATGCCATCCTAAAATATTATGGTACATCATGGGTTAATGCATTGATAGATGGTCATCAGTATTCAGGCGGTGCGGCCTGTACTCACAAACCGGGATCAAAACCAACTCTGATGTTGTGGAACAGTGATAAGAATGCTAAAAATGGAGCGGAGGTATTTTTTGATTACCTTGGAAAGTTGAGACCTGTTGATTGGGGGCCTCTTAGAATATATAATGTAACGTGGGATCATCAGACTCATGACTATATTGATATAGAATGCCTTACCGATGACTATAAGTGGAATGAATACGATGGTCCGGAACGTTTCTACGCTGCGATCATCGCGTGGCACTTATAATTGCGCTACTAATTAAATCATTAACGAATATGAAAACAATCAAGAATTTCCTATATAGCATGCTGCTTCTGATGACGATAGTCATCGGAGGCAGTTGCCTTTCGTCTTGTGCCAAGTCCGACGATTCCGCTGAGCCGGAGGTCACGCTCGAGGATGCCCTGAAGGACGGCACGATAGTAGCTTTCACTTTTGACCTGAACGGCGAGGAGTTCTACGTAGCCTTCCTGCGGGTGGGCGATACCTACGAGCTGCTGGATATCGACAAGGTGGCGTGGACGCGTGGCGACGATCCGGTCATCGCGGCAGAAGATTGCACCTTCTTGATGGAACAAGACAAGGCCAACGGCCTGCTGAAGTTCTACGTGAATGAGAAGAAGACCTCCAAACTCATATTTGTCGCCATCTTAGACATCAATCAGAGCACCGTGGAGGTGATTCCCGGCGACTCGGATATCAAGGTGACGGGCTTCAAGATGAAGGTATCGAATGTAGAGATTACCAATCTGCTGAAGGATGTATCGGATGGTGTTACCCTGGCCGATGCACTCGTGAAGGGCGCCAAGGTGGTGATTACCTACAAGTGGAACAATAATACAACCGTCTTCACCTTCATCAATAATGGAGGAACGTTCTCCTGCGATATCAATGGTCCTGATACCGAATATGTCAGAGCATCCCTGACGTCGGAGGGCGGCATACTCTTCTTCTCTGCTAAAGACTGGACCGCCAGTGATTTTGATCTCGAAATCAAATTCAACGTAGCGAACAACTCCTATAAGTTCTGGACCATCACGCATGATACTTACCAATCGCACACCATCAGCGTGAACGGAGTCGACATCACGAAGAAACTCACCAGGGAGAGAGACTAAAGTATGAGAAAACTGATATGCCTGGTGCTTTGCACCATCATGCTCACATCGTGCGGCAACAACGACAACAGTACGCCGCCCGACACAACGGCACTCACGGAATGGCTGGCGGGAAAGACCGTCAGCGCCGAGGCCGTTGCAGCCTACGGAGGCATCGACAAGTGCTTCGCCGCGGAGCCCATCCCCGATGGCGTATGGCAGCGCATGCAGGGCAAGACCTACAAGGAGAATCCCTATATAGGCCGCGATGACCTGCGCCACATACGGGCCCTGCACTGGGACTACGACAACCAGATGCACGTGGGCGAGATGGTGTGCAACAAGCAGATTGCCGACTGCGTGGCCCGTATCCTGCGCCAGCTGTTCGATGCGAAGTACCCCATCCAGCGCATGCTGCTGCCTGATGTCTATGACGCTGACGACGAGACGCAGATGCGCGACAACAACTCGTCGTGCTTCTGCTACCGCACCATCGCCGGAAGCACCAACCTGTCGAAGCATGCCCGCGGACTGGCCATCGACATCAACACGCTCTATAATCCTTATTACAAGGTACGCGACGATGGCTCGCTCTTCATCCAGCCCGCCACCGCCGAGGCCTATTGCAACCGTGACTGGGACTTCCCCTACAAGATAGACCACAACGACCTTTGTTTCAAACTCTTCACTGAGGCCGGCTTCGACTGGGGCGGTGACTGGACAACACGCAAGGACTACCAGCATTTTGAGATCATAGA
>JAILFY010000010.1 GCA_024697285.1 Bacteroidaceae bacterium | reverse complement strand
CGCCGCCACCCAGGATCAGCCACGTGTTCTGGTTGATGAATTCCTTTGCCTCGGGAGTCATGATACTTGATCCCTTCAGGCCATTGATGAGCAGGAACCAGATGATGCTCGTCACGGCAATCCCGCCAAAGACGCCAATCTTCACGGAAGAACCGACGAGACTGCCCATCTCCCCTTTGGAATCTGTGGTACGGCCATTCACGCGATAGGTGAAGGTGAAGATCAACCGGGCTATCCATTGTACCAAGATACCAAGCACGAAGGCGATGGCCACGCTGAGGAAGATACCGAGGATGACGCTCAATGCTTTCTCGGTGTTGAGCAAGTCGCCTAAGGTCAAAGGGATTCCTTCGGCATCTGTAGCACCGCTGAAAATCTTGATAATGGCAATGGCAAAGGAACCGCCGAGGAGCTCAAAGACCATGCTTACGGTGGTGGAGGTCGGCATACCGAGGGTGTTGAAGATGTCCAGGAGGATGACATCGGTCACCATCACGGCTAGGAAGACACACATCACGTCGTAGAACGAGAAGTACATAGGAGTCATAATGCCGTGGCGTGCCACGTCCATCATCCCATTACTCAGGGCGGCACCGGCAAAGACGCCGATGGCAGCTATCAGTACGATGGTCCTGAAATGTGCCACCTTTGCTCCGATGGCAGAGTTCAGGAAGTTCACCGCATCGTTGCTGACTCCGACGACGAGGTCGAAGATGGCCAACACAATCAGAAAGAGGATGATTGCAAGAAATAAAGTGTTCATCTGATTATTTAATTATTGAAAGATTTAACCTATTAAAGAGGATATGGTAGTTGCAGTTGTTCCTGGCTCTACGTGCCATCGACAGTCATTATTATATTTCTTTTCTAAATCAGGTATTCGGACAATAGAGGAAGGACTCTGTGTGACGTGTGAGGTCAGAGGTACTTTTTCACCTCCTCACCTTCTACCCCTGCGTACAGTTCTATCAAATGCTTGGCGGGGCTACAGAGCAGTTTGGGAATAAGTACTTCTTCAACCTGAAAGAATCCCACCTCAGACTTCATCCTTACCTCGATCTTCAGGGGCCTTTCGGTCCCTTTGCTGATTTTCACCTCCTCTATGGAGTTGGCAGAGTATTTGTGGATGTCGCCTTCGGCCGGTTGGGATGGGATCTCCAAGGGGATTCGTGCACGGCCCTTCGTCATATCGCAACCGTCGGCAATAAGAATCAACCCCGCTTCGATGGAGTGTATGGGGTGGGTTCCCATGTGTCCGAGTATTCCCTCCATGGCCACCGAGCGGATGATTGTTCTGCGCATGATATCCTTCTCATCGGGAAGGACTTGCTTCAGAATATCGTTGATGATGGAGAAGGCGATGATACCGGAGTACAGCTCATGGTCTTTGCGTCCTATCGTCATTCCGCTGTCGTGTAGGAGAGCAGCGAGCATGACGGCAGACACACTGTCGATGAAAGTACCCACATGCTCTTCTTCCAGACTCGTCTTGATGTTCTCTTCATGCAGGTAAAGAAGCATCCTGAGCGCATTCTTACAGACGATCTTCATGTGAACAGGACCGTGGTCGTTCAATCCTAACCTGCTGATAGAAACCGTGTTGGCGTAATTCTGTATGGCCTCTATCTCGACACTTCCCAGCAGGTTCTCTGTCAATCTGAGCAGTAAGTCGTCGCCATCGGCGTAGCGTTTGACAATTTCTTTCACCAGCGCCAGAATCTTATTCTCTTCTGATTGTTCTTTTGGTGATTTCGAATCCATGAGAATATTCCTTTGTTTTGTCAGGACAAAGGTACGGGGCTTGTTTTACAAATTGGTTACAGGCCTGTTAAAAAGATATTGCAATCTCATGTTTGTCCGAGATTGCAATATCTATTCTTCTTTAATTAATATTCAGCTTGCTGAGGATTGAATTCCGTCCAGCCGTTCAACCAATTATTATTCGTGGCGAAAGCCCCGACATAGTCCACTTCCTCGAACCAGGATGAAAGCAAGGAATCCGAGAAACTGGCGGCTCCCAGAAGAGGTGAACCCGTCTGTGGGACGAAAGCGGGAAGCTCGTCGCTGATGGTTGTTAATAGGAGATCGGCCACATCCGCATAGATGTGATTGCCAGGCTGTGCTTTAAAGAATGTGGAACTGTATGATTCCTGATTGGCATCAATCACCGCTTTGTTGATGGCATCATAGAGGTCATCTGTGTAGCGCTTGTTGGCATCGCTGCCTGTAATACCCATTCCTGCAAAGACGATGTTCTGCAACTTCAGATTACCTGCCTTGGCATATTCCTGGGTGTTGCCCTTCGCAGCATCAATAATCAATCCGATGGGATAGCCGATGGCCACGGAGTTGAAGCAAGCTAAGTGGCTGCTGCGACGGATCTGCATGGCTGCCTGGTATTTTCCCAGAGCCGAACCATTCTGCGGAAACATCTCGCCTCCGTTGATATAGTCGGCTGTGTTCTCGAATCCGTCGCGACCCATAGGACCTACGAAAGTGACATTGGAGAATGTTGCTGACGTGAAGGGCGTGGTGAGGGAACCGTCGGCATCGTTGTCGCTTTCAAAGCCATTGGATTGAGAGGTGTCTGCGATACGAGGGTCACGCACAGAAAGGGCAAACTGAACCTTACCCGAGAAACCGTTGTCGGTGTCGAACTCATCGTCCCAACCGCTATAGGCTACCAAGTAGCGGCAGTTCACATTGCCACCGAACCACTCGAAAGAGTCGTCGTTGGAGTAGCTCACTTGAACGTGGTCCACCTGAGTGCCGCTTCCCACGCTGCCGAACGTGATGCCGTTAATCTCCTTATCCTTTTGGAAGGGATATCCGGCAAACTCCACACGGACATAGCTCAGCACACCGCTGTTGTCGTCGGCTACCTCACCACCATGTTTGGTGCGGGGGCCGCCTTCGATCTGTTGACCAAGAACGCCTTTGTTATTGATGCCTCGTCCGCAGATGATCAGTCCGCCCCAGTCACCAGGCTTGCGGTTGCCTTTGGCCTGGGCAGAAGTGAAGACGATGGGTTGTGATGCTGTGCCTTTGGCCATCAGCGTTCCTCCGGGTTCTACTATCAGCGAGGCGGCAGACTCTTTCTCGCCTTTGATGACGGTGCCTGGCTCGATAGTGAGCACGGAGCCATCGGCTACATATACCCAACCTTTCAGCAGGTAGGTGCCTTTCTTGAGTGTCTGCTTGCCCTTGAAGATAAATTCCTTATCGCCATTTCCTATGATTGTTCCCTCCGAATCTTCTGCCCCGTCTGCGGAGAACAGTAGGTGGTCACAGGTCTTGATACTGCCATCTGTTCCCCAGACGTAGGCTGCCGGAGTGGAGGAGGTGTCGTCGTCATTGTCGTTGCTGCAGGCCGAGAACGATACTGTCAGTGCAGTAGCACAGATTGCTACTGAGAGAAAACTTCTTGTCTTCATGTTTTTTGTTTTGATTTTGTTTAGAATAGTGTGGAAGATACATTCCTTCCACATATAGATATTACAGCTTATAACTGGCTGAGAGAGAGACGGTCCTTCCGGGTCGATAGGAGCGGGTGACTTGTTCCAGTTCGCCGTGAGGCGTGTTTTCAAATTGGATGAAGCGTACTTTCTGTTTCAGCAAGTCGCGAACAGAAAGCCGGAGACTGAGTCGCCCGAAGGTCTTGGCGATATTCAGGTCCACCTGATGGCGTGGCATCTCGTAGCTGTCGGGAACTCTTACGTCGGTTTCCGCACTTCCGATGCTGCGTCCTACGCCGATAATACGTTTTCCGATGGTGTTGTAGAGCAAGGCCGCCGTCCACCCTTGCTGCCACGAGCGGGAGAGGTTTGCCAAGTCGCTATTGTAGAACACACAGGCATTCACCAGGTAGGGCGACTGTCCCTGCATGGGACGGTCTTTCTCTCGGCTTTCCTCGGGGAATTCGACCTTGGAATGAATCCACGAGGCGTTCAACGAGAGTGAGAACTGTGGCAGATGGATGAAATCGAGTTGCTTACGCACATCCAATTCAATACCTATGTTGTTGGCGCCCTCTGCATTCATATAGGAATAGATGAGGTCCGTGCCTCCAGCCACGGTGTAGGTCCACTCGATAGGGTGGCGGAAGTGCTTGTAGAAGCAGGAGACGCTCACCACTTCCCCTGCATGAGGGTACCATTCCCATCCCAGATCGACATTGTCGATATAGGCAGCTGTCAGGTTGTGGTTTCCTTGTACGTTGGAAGCCAGGTCGAAATCATAATACACGCTCGTGGACAACTCCCGGAACTCCGGACGATTGGTAGTCCTCCCATAAGCCAACCGGAACTGGTGGTCGTCCGTCAGGTGATAGGTGAGGTTGAGTGAGGGGAAGAGGTCGTTGAAGTCATAGTAAGTGGACAGCGGTGAATACTCTTGTCGGCG
>JAILFY010000240.1 GCA_024697285.1 Bacteroidaceae bacterium | reverse complement strand
TTCTATTGATCTGGGCATCGCCAAATGTCATTTTGAGATTGGAGCCGAGATGGACAACATAGACTGGTTGTGAGCAACACTCTCCTTCGTCCCCAGCATCCCATTTTCGACACCTATATATAATATAGGGCCCGCTCTTTTGTTGTAAGGACCTGCAAATCTAGATAACGCCTTTGTCATTTGACGAACTGAGCCGCACTCTGCCCGGCGAGTCCAGTTCTCCTGTCCTGATTCTGATTGTTTCCTGTTGCAAAGAAAGGAGTTTTAATCTTTTTTGAATCAAGGAAAGTCTTGAGGGAGAGCATTATAGCTTGGCCATTCCTCTGAGCAAATGTCTCAGGCCGCTGAGGATTTGCTGCGATTCCTGGAGGATATTCAGGAAGAGGGTTGTGGACTCGATGTTCAACGTGTTTTGTTGCATGGAATCCATGACCTGTTTGCGATAGGCGGAGATGGTGTGTTGCAGCGACTGCGCTCTTTCGCGGATCTGCTTCACTTGTTCCTCGTCTATGGTCGAGGCGTTCAAGGTCTGAACTGTCTCCTGGAAGATATCCAAAATACGTTTGCGCACCTCCATAAACAGGTTGGCATATTCCTCCGAGACGGGTGTGAAGTTGTTACCCACATGTTCGCGGCATGGGTCGTTGATGCGCTTCAGACAGTAGAGGAGCTGCTCGATGGCATTGTTGGCAAGGAAGTACCAGGTGTTTTTCTCCACGGCCAGCAGCGGGTCTATTCTTCGCATCCCCACGATCTCCCTGCGACGCTGGCGCTTCATCTGCTTGCGTGCCGTCTCTATCTCATGCGTGGCGTGGCGCAGCGGACGATATTCCTCTTGGAAGAAGGCGTCGGTGATTCTCTCGAAACAACTGGCAACGAAGCGAAGCTGCTCGATGTTTCCATATCTGATATGCATCTTCAGCAGCTGCCAGCATTCTGTCTTGTCGTGGGTGCGCACCAGCTGCTTGAAGATCAGATCCGTCTCGGATTCCTTCTGTCGGGACGTGTATTTCAGGTTGCTGCGCACAAGCAGGAAGATGGCGATGCCGATGGCCAGTGCCATGGCTACAAACGAGCCGAAGAAGAGGATGTTGGTCACGAGGTAGCACATGATAAATGCGGCGCCGGCGGTGATGAACCAACCACCGATGACACTGATGACTCCCGTGATACGGAACACGGCGCTCTCGCGACTCCAAGCACGGTCGGCGAGGCTGGAACCCATAGCTACCATGAAGGTGACATAGGTGGTGGAGAGGGGCAACTTCATACTGGTTCCAAAGGCTACGAGGAGACCCGCCAGCACGAGGTTTACGGCGGCACGGATATGGTCGAAGGCGGCACCATCGGGCAAGAGGGCTTCATCGGAATTGAAACGTGAGTCCACCCATCGGCTCAGTCTTTTCGGTACGAAACTGGAGACAACGGAGGCAGAACGTTGGGTGGTGCGGACCAGAATACGTGCTGCGGCGCTGGAACCGAACATCTCGTCGCCCTCGTCCTGACGGGAGAGGTCTACGGAAGTCTTCACGACGTTCTGGGCTTTCTTGGAGAACACCAATGAGAGGACCATCACCACGCCTGCCAGTACCAAGTAGATGGTGGGGGTGTGGGCGGATTCCATCAACGAAGTCATCAAGTACGATGAGGCTTCGCCATTGCCGTTGGCCACGTAGTCTTGGTAGGACTCCAGACCCGTGAGGGGGACACCTACGAAGTTCACCAAGTCGTTGCCGGCAAAGGCCATGGCCAGGGCGAAGGTGCCCAGGAGCACTACGAACTTCAGCACGGGGACCTTGAAGAGGCTGAGTATGGTCATGAGGAGCGAGAAGAGAGCTACACCGCCACCCAGAATCAGCCACGTGTTCTGGTTGATGAAATCCTTCGCCTCGGGGGTCATGATACTTGAACCCTTCAGCCCATTGATGAGCAGGAACCAGATGATGCTCGTCACGGCAATCCCGCCAAAGATACCAATCTTCAGGGA
Organism: Bacteroidaceae bacterium; assembly: GCA_024697285.1. Lineage (GTDB taxonomy): Bacteria > Bacteroidota > Bacteroidia > Bacteroidales > Bacteroidaceae > Physcousia. Next base: position 831 of record JAILFY010000240.1, on the reverse strand, counting down.
AGAACCGACGAGGCTGCCCATCTCGCCCTTGGAGTCCGTTGTTCGGCCATTCACACGATAGGTGAAGGTGAAAACCATTCGGGCTATCCACTGTACCAAGATACCGAGCACGAAGGCGATGGCCACGCTGAGAAAGATTCCCAGGATAACGCTTAGGGCTTTCTCCGTGTTCAACAGGTCGCCAAAGGTCAAGGGGATTCCTTCGACATCTGTCGCACCGCTGAAAATCTTGATAAGGGCAATGGCAAAGGAACCGCCGAGGAGCTCAAAGACCATGCTTACGGTGGTGGAGGTCGGCATTCCCAGGGTGTTGAAGATGTCCAGCAGGACGACATCGGTCACCATTACGGCGAGGAAGACGCACATCACGTCGTAGAACGAGAAATACAAAGGGGTCATGATTCCGTGGCGGGCCACGTCCATCATTCCATTACTCAGGGCGGCACCGGCAAAGACGCCGATGGCAGCTATCAGTACGATGGTCCTGAAATGAGCCACCTTGGCGCCGATGGCAGAGTTCAGGAAGTTCACCGCGTCGTTGCTGACTCCGACGACGAGGTCGAAAACGGCAAGGACTATCAGGAATAAAACAATCGCTAAAAAGAGAGTATTCATTGATATATTATTTGTTGACAAGTTATTAAGTTGACGAGTAGACAAGTATGGAGCGGGCAAAGTAGCACTTCCGGCCCTTTCGTCGTCTTGGAGAAAAACATCATTTCAGAATCTGATTACTAATTCACATACCAATTTATCTTGTTCGCTCTCCTTGGCTCCTCCGTGAGGATACCAGTATTTCTCGTAGTTGAAGCGGATGTCGGTGGGGAAGTA
>JAILFY010000237.1 GCA_024697285.1 Bacteroidaceae bacterium | reverse complement strand
CACACCCAAGTCGAAGCCGGTGCCGATAGAGGGAGTCACCGCATTGAGGGAGTGAGGAAGAATACTGGCTGCTGTCAGAGAAGTGGGAACACTGGGAAACAGCGTCTCGCCAAGGGTGGTCAGATAGGCATGGGTGAAGGGAGTCTTGAACTTACCGGCACGGAAACGGACGGCGGGACTTACGGCATAATCAATCCACGCTTGCTGCAGCACATTGGCACCGCTGGCAGCTGCGTTGATGCATATATTGTAATCAATATTGCCATAGGCACGACCGGTGAATCCGATGATGGCATAAGGGATGGCAAAGCCGCTGTTGGCAACGTTGTCCTGGTTGTAGGCCTTATCCAGCCCTTCGTCGTCGTAGTAGTTGAACAGCCCAGAGGTCTGGAGCATCAGGTAAGGTTTGAAGATGAAACGTCCGTCCTTGCTCTGGAGTGTGAAGCCGCGGTCGTCGGCAATGGGGAGCACTCCGTTCTGCATATCCAGGTGGCTTTCCTCGCCAAGAGTTGTGGTTTCTTCTGTTTCGCGGGCCGACGCGCTCAGTGCTGCACAGCCAGCCAGGAAGATGAATAATAGCTTTTTCATATTCTATGATGGGGGAATAATAGTTACTGTGTTTAAGGAAAAATATATGATTTGCTTACAGCGACCAGAGGAACTTGATGAGTTGGTCTCGCTGTGTCTTGTTCATGTTCTTGAATTTGTTTTTCGAGGCTTCGCCCTCTCCTCCGTGCCACATGATGGCTTCCGTGAAGTTGCGTGCCCGTCCGTCGTGGAGGAAGTAGGTGTGTCCGTTGACTTTCTCCTGCAAGCCCACTCCCCAGAGAGGTGTCGTGCGCCATTCGTTGCCGCGAGCCAGACCGCTGACATAGTTGTCGTTGAGTCCCACACCCATGATTTCGCTGCCCATATCGTGGAGCAGGAAGTCGGAGTAGGGATGTATGGTCTGTCCGCCAAGCCAGGGCAGGGTGGTACCGGCCAGCAAGGTGGAGCCTCGGCTGCGAGTGTGCAAAGTCGTGGTGTGGCAGAGGTGACAGCCGGCTTGGTAGAAGAGTTGCTCGCCGGCTTGCACATCAGGGTCGTTGACGTTACGGCGTGCCGGCACAGCCAGACATTGCATGTAGAGGTCTACATTTTCCATTTGTTCCGTGGTGGCATCCAGCTGGGCATAACTGAGGCCCATCATGGAGCCTTCTTCCATCTGCAGTTGTCCCTCGCATATCTCCTCGGGGTAACGGCTATTGGTCATTCCCATGTCGCTGCTGAAGCCCAGCTCCACAGTAAGGTCGGCGTGCTGCGCCTTGTTGCCACTGAGACCCAGTTGGGTGACACCGCGCTCCTTGATGTAGTTGGCACGCCCACTTATACCCCATTCCGGGTAGTTGCTCCTGGCTGCCAGTTGCTCTATCTCATGGTGGTCCAGCGCCATGATTTGTCCCATCCCCACGTGTCGCAGCGGAATACGTACGGTGCAGAAGAGGTCCTCGGGGCTTACGCTGTCGGCATACCATTCGGTGATGCTCCAACGAGGAACGCAGAGGGTGTATTTCTCTCCGTCGGGGAACGCGAACTCCATGGAATCTATCTTCACGCTGACCTTACCCTCGGCTTGCACACCATAGATGGCCTGGTCGTGAATAACCCGACCATAGCTGGGGAAGAAGGTGCCATTGCGTCGAGTGACGTAGATGAGCATGGAGGTAAATCCGGTGCTGCCGCTACCGACGACCCCATTCTCGCTCGAACGCTCACTGGCGCTGGCGCCACGCCAGTTGGTCCAGTAGGTGGGAGTAGTGCGACCGGCATTGCGGTGGCAACTGCCACAACTGTAGCCCGCATAGACTGGTCCCAGTCCACCACCATGACCATTCTCCTGAGAGGTCTTGGCGTTGTCGTAGAGGCGGTCGCCCGTATTGAAACGCTGGTTATAGGAACCCGACACCCAGTCGGCAGGCTGATCGTAGGCCATGGGCGAACTCCAATAGAGAGTGGCAGTGCCGGCCGAGGGCAGATAGCCCTCGGGCACGTCCAGGTCGTCCATTGTCAGTCCGTCGTCCTCGCAGGAGGTGAGGACCATAGCGCTTGCGGTCAGCAGCAATAGTAATCTTCTTATTTTCATCCTTTTCTCTGAGTGGAATGATGATATATTAATGTTAAACCTAATAAGCCACAATAACGGAGACGGGCTCCAAGGCCCATCTCCGTAATGGAAATGTCTAATTGAAAGATTGATTAGTTGATCGTACGTGCCTTGCCATCTTTGAAGATGAGGTATTCCAAGGTGTGGAAGCCACGCAGTGTCTGAGCACTCTCAATAGCTTTGCTGTCTTCGTCGTACTCGCCAGTCCACGTGAGGCTGTTCCAGTTCTCGGAGGTGAGGGTTGCAACAATGCCTACTTGATCCAGGGGCCAACTGTCCATGTTGGGGTCAAGACCCATGTCGGCAACGGGGCCGAAGAGGAAAGCCTCGCTCTTCTCCCACGGCTCGCGGGCTGCCAGCCAGGCATTGCAGCAGGTGGAGAAGTTGGCGTTGGAAGGAGAAGCCTGGAAGGCCTTGACAGCATTGTCGAGGGCTGTGTTTTTCTGCATCAGATCCAGATAGGTGGGCAGCACTACTACGTCTACATATTGTTCCACGATGGGAGTCAGTATCTCGTCCTCGGTGATGTTTTCCTGGAAGTAGCCCTTCACACTCTCGAGAGCTTCGTTGAGGTTGGCGCATTGGTCCATGGCGTTTTTGGCCTCTTCGCTGTCGATATTGTTGCGGAAGGGCTGGGGAATAGCAAGGATGGCGTTGTAGGTGCGATTGATGGTGTTCAGCAGGCTGGCAGCCTTGCCGGCATCTTTGTTCTTCAGTGCGGTGTAGAGGGAGTTCTCTGCGATGCTGCCATCCAGAGTGCCCAGGAAGGCGTTGCGAACAGAATTGATGTTATTGGCATAGTCGTCGCGGCTGTGCCAGCTGTACCAACTCTCCACGGCGTAAAGGGCTTCCGTGTCTCGGCCGGCCTTCTTCAGGTTATAGGGTTCACCAATCTTGGATTCACCCACCTCGCCGGCGATGTCCATGCAACCGTCGAAGATGGTTTCCACGCAGTCCAGAGCAGAATTGTAGGAACCGGTGTGACTCTTGAACTCTGCGGCATAGCTGTCGTTCCATGCGTTGTAGAGGCTGGTGGCGTCGCTCTTCAGCAGGCTGGATACCACTGCCATGTAGTTGCCCCATGCGGTGGCGTTCTTTGAACTGTAGTCCAAGTTGGCCGCAACTTCGAACTCATCTGCTTCCTCGTCGTCGTCACAAGCGACGAAACCCATCGAGAGGGCCACTGTGCAGAGCCCCATCAGGAAATAATTCTTCATTTTCATTGTTTCAGTGTAGTTTTTATGTATGATTGTTTAAATTGATATTGTTAGGTTTCAGGGCCTCCTTCTGTGGTCGCATCGCTACTTCTTGAAGAACCACCCGACGTAGGCAACGCCCACGGCGAACTCGTTCTCGCTGTTGTACTTGCCCGAGCCAAAGACTTTGTTGGTTCCTATCTGGCGAGTCATGTAGTTAGCTTTCACCACCAGATTAGGCAGAGGTTTCCAGTTGGCGCCTATGGTCCACATACTCACCTGGCAGCGGTCGTCCATCACGGCCAGTCCTTCGCCTTTCTCCTGGGGGTTGTAGTAATTATAATGTACGAAGGGGTAGACGACGGGGAAGTCATTCACTCTGGAGAACACGCTCTTGAGGTTCACGCCCACCTCTGCACTGTAGGTCACGGCCTGTTGGGCGATGGCGCCTTTGCGGCTATAGGGCGATTTGTTGGAATAAATACGGTTCACGGCCTGGATGTTGGTAGTTTCCGTGACGTTGCCCCGCAGGTAGTTGAGGCGCGCCGTGACGTAGCGGTTCACATATTGTGCATCCAGGTTCCAGATAAGGATGTCGATGGGGTCATAGGCGTCGTAGGACGTCAGTCTGTCGGCATTCTTGCCCGCATCGTGGTTGTAGTAAATGCTGCCTCCCACGCGCAATCCCTTCACACCGGTATAGTTCACTCGAGCCACATAGGCCGGACGAGTGAAGTTGTCGTCCTCGAACAGGCCCTGCTTGCCGCCCTTCAGCCAGTTGTAGATATTGAAACCATTGGGATTCAGACCCGCAACAACTTGAGCTTGATAATCAAAGGAGGTGTAGCCACTGCCTATCTTTCCGAAGAGTTCCAGACCCGTCTCGTGCCAGGTGCAGGGGAGGATGGTCGTCTCGCCCTCCGGACGGGAAGTGCCAAAGAAGTTGATGGGCTCGTGGTGGGTGTTGGTCAGTCCAACGGGGACGATGAGGTGCCCGGCGCGGACGTTCAGTTCGGGCAGAATGAAACGAGTGATGTGGAACTGCTCCAAGGCGACCTCTCCACCTTTCTCGAACTCCGTCTCATATTCCAGGTTCTCGCTGCCCTGGCCCGTCTCCAACTCGTAGGCCACTCCTGTGCCACCACTCTCGAACTCCACCTCGAAACCCAGTTGCCACCGGGAGTTGAACTTGTAGTCTCCCGCAAGAATGAATCGGGGAATGCTGATGGTGTTGTGGTTCTGCTTGGGACTGCCTTCCAGACCTCCGTAGAAACGGTTCAGTCCATAGTCCTTGAAGTTGGCAGTCATCTCGCCATAGCCTCCCAGACGGAACTTCTCGAAGCTCTCGCTGGAGTCTTGTGCCGAGGCTCTGGAGAAAACGCATGCTGAGACCAGCGCCAAGGCCAGAACGTATTTGCTTGTCTGATTCATTGCTTTCCTTTTATATTAATGTGTCAGTGCACCTGTTGCACCGAAAGAGCGGGGCAAAGGTAAGGGCTTTTATTGATATCTGCAAGAGCCGGAAAGTAAAATACCCACAAATAATGAGCGCCTTCTGAACTGACTACCTGCAAGTTGTTTCCTCCGAAGCCAAAAAACATCACTGCGACTCACCTAAATTAGGTAATTCCCGATTTTTAGGTATCTGCAGATTATTTTATCGCTAAAATCTTTGGTATAATGGAGAATAAAGCTTACTTTTGCGGCGAAAAATAATTCTATTCAACATTATTGTTAAATCAAAAAAACAAAACGAAAATGAAAAACTTTCTCAAGCTACTGGCAGCAATGATGGTCATTGCAATGCCTTTCGCCCTCACTGCATGCAGCAGCGATGATGACGAGGACGACGATAAGGGCAAGACTTACGAGTACGAATGGACCCTCTCCAATACCAGCCTCAGCAGCGGTGCTACCACCGACCAGAAAATGCAGGCTCTGGAGGCCGAGACACAGGTCAACCAAATGCTGGCACTGGCTTTCACCACTCAGGGTTTCGTGGTGGACGTGACCGACCAGGAATTCTCTGTCTCCGATACTCAGGAAGCTGTCTCCATCTTCGACAACAAGGTGAAGTCGGCCATCTATTCCGTCAAGGGCTCTTCCAACTACAGCACTATCGTTGCCGTGTTGCCCGACGAAGCAAAACTTACCGTGAAGCGCGGCAGCACTAAAGTCTTCGACGACAAACTGAAGTAATCAGCAATACATTGTCTAACCTTGCAGCCCGCCCCTGTAGCCACAAACAGCGGGCGGGTTGTATTATTTACACCTATGACTTTTACGGAAACAGCTCATATGAGCGATCTCATTCACGATGACTATCGCCTGCTGCAAGTGATATCCCGATTCGGGGTATCCCTGGGTTTTGGAGACCAGAGCATCGACGCTGCTTGCAAGGCTAGCAATGTGGACACACGCACCTTCCTTGCCGTCGTCAATTTCATCATGAGCGAGGGACGATTGTCCGTAGAGGAACTGGCAGAACGAGTCAGCGTGGCAGAACTGATGCGATACTTGCGCCGTTCACACTCCTACTTCGTAGACTTCCGCCTGCCGGCCATTCGCCGAAAACTCATCGAAGCTATCGACTGCTCAGCCAAGAACCAGCTCGCCTTCCTCATCCTGAAGTTCTACGATGAATATGCTGCCGAAGTGCAGCGACACATGCAGTACGAGAACGAGCATATCCACACTTATGTGCAACAACTGCTCGACGGCAAACTGCCCCAGCAGAACTCCTCCTACCGACAGGTGGCTGTGCAGCACCACGACAATCACCAGAGCATCAGCAAGAGCAGCCACGAGCTGAAGTCCATCATCATCAAATACTACCCCAGCGACTCCGACACCCAACGGCTGTCCGACACGCTCATGGACATTTATATCATGGAGGAAGACCTCTTCAGCCACTGCCATCTCGAGGACACCCTCTTCGCCGAAGCTGTGCATCTGCTCGAGATGGAAGTGCGGTCACGCTCCGAGGAGGGAGAACCTGCGGAGAGAGACACCCAAAAGAACAAGATGGAGGAGACGTCTAACCCCGACGACCTCTCTGAGCGCGAGAAAGAGGTGGTGAGACTCGTGGTGCAGGGGCTGTCCAACAAGGAGATTGCCGACAAGATGTTCATCTCTGCCAACACAGTCATGACCCATCGACGCAACATCGCCCGCAAGACACAAATCCACTCCTCGGCGGGACTCACCATCTACGCTATCGTCAACGGACTCATCAATCTGGAGGACGTGAAGCTCTAACACTCTTTTGCCCATGGACCAAGAACTCAATGAACTGATACATTCCTCTGCCCTCCCCAGAAAGGAGAGCCAGGGCGGGGCACCCGACCGCGATTTCGAGCAGGCCTTGCGCCCTCTGCGCTTTGAGGACTTTGCCGGACAGGACAAGGCCGTGCAGAACCTCAGCGTCTTCGTGGAGGCCGCCAAGTACCGAGGCGAACCGCTGGACCACACGCTGCTCCACGGGCCTCCCGGACTGGGCAAGACGACGCTGTCCAACATCATTGCCAACGAGCTCGGAGTGGGCTTCAAGATCACCAGTGGTCCCGTGCTCGACAAGCCCGGTGACCTCGCAGGCATTCTCACCTCACTGGAGCCACACGACGTGCTGTTCATCGATGAAATCCACCGCCTCTCTCCCGTGGTGGAGGAATATCTCTACTCGGCCATGGAGGACTATCGTATAGACATCATGATAGACCGCGGACCCAGCGCCCGCTCCATACAGATAGACCTCAACCCCTTCACACTCGTTGGAGCCACCACCCGCTCTGGCCTGCTCACGGCACCCCTGCGTGCACGCTTCGGCATCAATCTCCACCTGGAATACTACGACGCCGACACCCTCTGCGGCATCATCCTCCGCTCGGCCAACATCCTGGAACAACCCATCGACCACGAGGCGGCAGTGGAGATAGCACGGCGCTCGAGAGGCACGCCACGTATCGCCAACGCCCTCTTGCGACGAGTGCGCGACTTCGCACAAGTGCGAGGCAATGGACGCATAGACCTCCCCATAGCACAGTACGCCCTGGAGGCATTGAACATCGACCGCCACGGACTGGACCTCATCGACAGGAAGATTCTTCTCGCCATAATTGATAAGTTCAAGGGCGGGCCCGTAGGTATTGGGACGATAGCCACCGCCATCGGCGAAGACCCAGGCACGGTGGAAGAGGTCTATGAACCATTCCTCATCAAGGAAGGATTCATCAAACGAACCCCCAGGGGACGAGAGACCACCGAACTGGCCTACGAGCACCTCGGACGCAGTCGCTATGAGATGCCGGGAGCACAACCAAGTTTATTTGATTAGAGAATGTTCGACATCCAAAACATACGTAAAGACTTTCCCATTCTGGAAAGAACCATCTACGGCAAACCGCTGATATACCTCGACAACGGGGCCACGACCCAGAAACCCCGCTGCGTCATCGAGGCGATGACGGAGGAGTACCTGAATGTCAATGCCAATGTCCATCGAGGCGTACACTACCTCAGCCAGCAGGCCACCGAGCTCCACGAGGCGGCCCGCGAGACGGTGCGCCAATTCATCAACGCCCGCACCTCCAGCGAGATCATCTTCACCCGGGGCACCACCGAGAGTATCAACCTCGTGGCAAGCTCCTTCGGACAGGCTTTTCTGCGCGATGGCGACGAAGTGATACTCACCCAGATGGAGCACCATTCGAATATCGTTCCGTGGCAACTGCTCCAGGCACGCACGCGTATTATTATTAAGGTGTGTCCCATCACCGACGATGGTCGTCTGGACATCGCCGCACTGCCCGCCTTGTTCTCGGATCGCACCCGACTGGTCTGCTGCACCTACGTCAGCAATGTTCTCGGCACCGTCAACCCCATGGCTGATATCATTCGCCTGGCCCACTCCCGCGAAGTGCCCGTGCTGGTGGATGCTGCTCAGGCCGCACCCCACCTGCCCATCGACGTGCAACAACTGGACTGCGACTTTCTCGCCTTCAGCGGCCATAAGATTTACGGTCCCACAGGAATCGGAGTGCTCTATGGCAAGGAACGACTGCTCGAACAGATGCCCCCCTACATGGGCGGCGGAGAGATGATAGCGCGTGTCAGCTTCGAGCACACCACCTACAATGCCCTGCCCTATAAGTTCGAGGCCGGAACACCCGACTACGTTGCCACCACCGGACTGGCCCGGGCACTGGACTATGTGTCTGCCCTGGGATTTCCAGCCATACAAGCCCACGAACAAGCCCTCACCAGCTACACCCGAGAGCAACTGCTGACCATTCCAGGAATGCGCATATTTGGTCCATCGGACGACGCTGTCATCAGTTTCCTGGTCGGAGAAATACATCATCTGGATCTGGGAACCCTACTGGACCGCCTCGGCATTGCCGTTCGCACCGGCCACCACTGTGCCGAACCGCTTATGCAACGACTGGGCATCGAGGGCACCGTGCGCGCCAGCTTCGCTCTCTACAACACCACCGAGGAGGCAGACGCCCTCGTGGCGGCTATTCAACGAGTCAGGCAGATGTTCTGAAAACCGCGGCACAATAAAAGCCGGCAACACCTCGTTATCTATATATATGAAGCGACTGCAACTCCTACTCCTCGGCTTTCTGGTCGCCGCTGCGACCATGGGACAGGAACAACGTATCCAGAACAGACCTTATCTGGACAACCGTTTCCTGCACTATGGCTTCTTCGTAGGACTCGACATGATGGATCTGGAGATGGAGAACAACGGATATGTGGACCCGATTTCCGGACAACAGTGGTACACCGATGTGGACAACTACCAGCCGGGCTTTGTCGTAGGCGTACTAGGCGAAGTGCGGTTGTCCAAGTATCTGGGACTGCGTGTGCAACCCACCATCCACTTCGGCCAGAAACATATCGTCTTCCACGAACAGCTCAGCGGCCGTGACTCCACACAGAACCTCAAGAGCACCTACCTCTCGGTGCCCGTGGCCCTGAAAATGGCTGCACCGCGCTACAATAATTTCCGACCTTATTTCAGCCTCGGTCTGGCCCCCACACTGGACCTCACCACTCGCAAGCACCAGGCGCTACGCACCCAGTCTTTCGACTGCTATGTGGAGCTTGCGGCGGGTTGTGATATCTATCTGCCGTACTTCAAACTCATACCAGAGCTCCGTTTCAGTTTCGGTCTCCGGGACATCCTTGTCCACGAGCGCGACGACCTCTCGGACGCCTCCCTGATGAAGTTCACCAACAGCCTTTCCAGCTGCCACGCCAAAATGATCACTCTCGCCTTCTACTTCGAATAATCGCTCCCAAAGAATTATTCACTGAAGCTTCGCAGGTAGCTTGTGAAACCCGAAGGGGTTTAAAGAACACAGGCAGGGGTGGAATTAGTAGCCTTGTTCAACACCTATATACATGTTGACAGATACGTATATACATGTTTGCTGATACGTACATACGTGTTGACAGATACGTACATACATGTTGACAGATACGTACATACATGTTGACAGATACGTTTACACGCTTTCACTCGGCAGAGTACTATTTATGCGAAACTTCAATAATTCACAATTCACTGCGGTTACTCCGGTAAAGAAAGGTGTTTTTCTATCAAAATATTACTATTTAAGGTGTAAAGTCAAAGAAAATCACTAATTTTCTTGCATCTTCACAAAAGTTGATGTACTTTTGCACCGCTGAAAAGAAGCGAGGGGCCCAAAAGGTTCTTCGCTTCACTTTTAAAGGTACAGGGAGCCGTTCCCTCAACAGACGGGTTTGTTCCCTCTAAGACACCGGGGGCCATTCTCTCAGAAGATGGGTTTGTCCCCTCTAAGACACCGGAGCCGTTCCCTCAACAGACGGGGTTGCTCCATTTAAGAGGCCAGAGCCGTTCCCTCAGAAGACGGGTTTGCTCCCTCTAAGGCACAGGGGGCCGTTCCCTCAAAAGGAGGGTGCGTTCCGTCCACACTCAGGGCTCATCCCTCTGCTCTGTCTCTTGAAAACTATCTCATAATGACCAATTAACGTTTAATGCTAATAAAAGACCTTAACGAATGATTGACAAGGCAAGAGTACAAACACTGGTCGAGCAATGGCTCGAAGGTAAAGACTATTTCCTGACTGATCTAACAATAACCCCCGACGACTGCATCACCGTGGAAATCGACCACGCTGATGGGGTGTGGATAGAAGATTGCGTACAGCTCTCGCGATTCATTGAAGAGCACCTCTCGCGCGACGAAGAGGACTATGAGCTGGAGGTGGGCAGTGCCGGATTAGGACAGCCCTTCAAGGTACTGAGACAATGGACAAACCATATTGGCAAGCAAGTGGAAATCCTCACTACAGACGGTCGGAAACTAAAAGGTATCCTGCAACAGGCCGACGAACAACATATCGTGGTCACCACCCGACAGAAGATGCAAGTGGAGGGCAAGAAACGCCCCGTGATGCAAGATGTGGAAGTTGACCTACTGATGTCGGAGGTCAAGAGTGGACGTTACCTCATCGACTTCAAGTAACAGAGGGGGAACCCTCGCTCATTCAAACGCTATTTATCAACATCTAAAAATACATGGCAAAGAAACAACTAAACAACGCTCTCATTGATACTTTCTCTGAGTTCAAAGAGACAAAAAACATCGACCGTGCCACCCTTGTGAGTGTGCTCGAAGAGAGCTTTCGCAGCGTCATCGCAAAGATGCAGGGAAGCGACGAGAACTACGACGTAATCGTCAACCCCGACAAGGGAGACTTCGAGATCTACCGCAACCGCACTGTGGTGGCAGATGGCGAGGTCACAGACCCGAACATGCAGATAAGCCTCTCGGAGGCCCAGCAGATAGCCGACGACTACGAAGTGGGCGAAGACGTGTCCGAACCCGTGGACTTCCAGAAGTTCGGCCGCCGCGCCATCCTCACTTTGCGTCAGACCCTGGCTTCCAAGATCCTGGAGTTGGAACACGACGCACTGTACAATAAATATAAGGAACGCGTAGGCGAGATCATCTCTGCCGAAGTGTACCAGGTATGGCACAAAGAGGTGCTGCTGCTGGACGAAGACGGCAACGAGCTGTTGTTGCCCAAGAACGAACAGATTCCCGGCGACTTCTTCCGCAAGGGCGAGCCCGCCCGTGCCGTGGTGGCACGCGTGGACAACTCCACCGGCAACCCGAAAATCATCCTCTCGCGCACAAGCCCTGTGTTCCTGCAGCGCCTGCTCGAGGGAGAGGTGCCCGAAATCGCCGAAGGCCTCATCGCCATCCGCAAGATTGCACGCATCCCCGGCGACCGAGCCAAGATTGCCGTGGAGAGCTACGACGACCGCATCGACCCCGTTGGCGCTTGCGTGGGTGTCAAGGGAAGCCGTGTCCACGGCATCGTCCGCGAGCTGCGCGGCGAGAACCTTGATGTCATCCAGTGGTCTGCCAACCCCCAGATTCTCATCGCACGTGCACTGGGACCTGCCGAAATCAACAGCATCAATCTCGACACCGAAGCCAAGCATTGCGAAGTATATCTCGACCCCGACCAGGTGTCGCTGGCTATCGGTAAGGGCGGTATGAACATCCGTCTGGCTTCCATGCTCACAGACACCGTCATCGATGTCTATCGCGAACTGCCCGAGGGCGAGGAAGAAGACCTGGAGGACGATATCCACCTCGACGACTTCAGGGACGAGATAGACGACTGGGTCATCGACGAGCTGAAGAAGAATGGCTGGTCCACAGCTCGCTCCGTGCTCGAAGCACCCCGCGAGATGATTATCCAGAAAGCAGACCTCGAGGAAGAAACCGTGGACGAAGTGCTGCGCATACTCCGTCAGGAATTCACCGACGACGAAGAGGCCACCGAGCCCACTGCTGAAAGTTAATAGTGGAAAGTGTAAAGTGCAAGTTATGTAGCTCACTTTACACTTCGCACTTTACCCCCGAAAGAATACACCCAAACTTTTCACTTATAACTTTTCACGAAATAAATATCCTATGCCCATAAGAATAAACAAAGTCACCAAACAATGTAGAGTGGGACTCCAGACACTCGTTGATTTCCTCCAGAAGAAAGGCTTCACCGACGTGGAAGCCAATCCCAATGCGACCATCACCGACGAACAATATGCTGCCGCGCTGGCGGAATTCAACAAGGAGCAGGGGCCCCAGGCCACCATCTCGCCCGTTGCCACCAGAAAACCCAAGGAGAAGAAAGAAACTATTGTACTCACCGAGAGCGGAGAGGCACTGCCACTGACGGAAGTCAAGAAGCCCAAGATCGTGGGACACATCGACCTCGAGGGCAAAGACAAAACCAGCGCTCAGAAGGCAGAGGCGGACAAGAAGCCTGAGACTAAGGCAGAGGACAAGACAGCGACAACACCCAAGAAAGAGGCCGCACCAGCACAGCAGCCCGAAAAGGTGCAGAAGGCTGAACAACCTAAGGAGGAACCCAAAGCAGCACAGCAGCCCGAACTGAAGGCCGAGCCTCAGCCCGAACCGAAAGCCGAGAAGCAGCCCGAGGCAAAAACTCCCGAGGCAAAGGAGCCCGAAACAAAGGCCCCAGAAGCAAAAGCTCCCGAGGCAAAGACTCCCGAGGCACAAGAGCCCAAGGCACAAGAGCCCGAAGCAAAGGCCCCCGAGGCCAAGACCACAAGCGAACAGCCCAAAGAGGGAAAGAAGAAAGGCGGCGTGGAATTGGAAGAGGTCGACGGAGTATACCGCGTGAAGACCTCCTCAGAACCCGTACTGAACCTCCAGATAAAAGGACACATCGACCTCGACTCCATCAACCAGAGCACTCGCCCACCCCGCGGCAAGAAACGCAAGAAGGGAAGTGGCGACTCCACAGATGCACAGAAGGGGAAGAAGAAAGGCGAACGCGTGGACATCAAGGCGGAAGCCGCCAAACAGCAGAACCAGGGTTCGAACCAATCCAAGAAGAACAAAGGAGGCAACCAACCTTCGCAGCAGAACCAGCAGGGCAAAGGCGACAACCGCCGCCGCAAGAAGAACCAGCCCAAAGAACCCGTCATAGCCCCCGAACAGAGCGAAGAGGAAGTGGCCAAGCAGGTGCGCGAGACACTGGCCCGACTCACCGCCGGCAAGAACAAGTCCCTGGGCAAAGGTGCGAAGTACCGCCGCGAGAAGCGCGATAATATCCGCGCTGGCATCGAGGCCGAAATGGAGCAGCAGGAACAGGAAGCAAAGATTCTGAAGCTGACCGAGTTCGTGACAGCCAACGAGTTGGCCTCCATGATGAACATCCCCGTAACGCAGGTCATTGGCACCTGCATGAGTCTGGGTGTCATGGTGAGTATCAACCAACGCATGGACCGCGAGACCATTGACCTGGTGGCAGATGAGTTCGGCTTCAAGACAGAATTCGTATCAGCCGACGTCAGTGAGGCCGTGACAGAAGAAGCCGACGACGAGGCAGACCTCGAACCTCGCGCTCCTATCGTGACCGTTATGGGTCATGTGGACCACGGTAAGACTTCATTGCTCGACTACATCCGCAAAACAAACGTCATCGCCGGTGAGGCCGGCGGCATCACCCAGCACATTGGTGCATATAATGTTAAGTTAGAAGGTGGCCGCCATATCACCTTCCTCGACACCCCTGGTCACGAAGCCTTCACGGCCATGCGTGCCCGTGGAGCTCAGGTCACCGACGTGGCCATCATCATCATTGCAGCGGACGACGATATTATGCCCCAGACCAAGGAGGCCATCAACCACGCTGCAGCTGCAGGCGTTCCTATTGTCTTCGCCATCAACAAGATCGACAAGCCCGCTGCCAACCCCGAGAAAATCAAGGAGCACCTGGCTCAGATGAATTACCTCGTGGAGGACTGGGGCGGCAAGTACCAGAGCCAGGACATCAGCGCCAAGAAAGGTATCGGCGTACCCGAGCTGATGGAGAAAGTGCTCCTCGAGGCCGATATGCTTGACCTCAAGGCTAATCCCCACCGCAAGGCCACTGGCAGTATCATCGAATCCTCTCTGGACAAGGGACGTGGTTATGTAGCCACCGTGCTCTGCTCCAACGGAACCCTGAAGATGGGTGATATCCTGCTGGCTGGCACCAACTTCGGTCGTATCAAAGCGATGTTCAACGAACGCGGCCAGCGCATCAAGGAAATCGGTCCGGCCCAGGCTGCCACCGTGCTCGGTCTGAATGGCGCGCCACAGGCTGGCGACACCTTCCACGTGATGGACACAGACCAGGAGGCTCGCGAAATCGCCAACAAACGTGAGCAGCTCGCCCGCGAACAAGGTATTCGCACCCAGCACCACCTCACCCTCGACGAGATTGGTCGTCGCATCGAACAAGGTGGTTTCCAGGAACTCAACGTCATCGTCAAAGGCGACGTCGATGGTTCTATCGAGGCACTCTCCGACTCCCTCATCAAGCTCTCCACCGACAAGATTGCCGTTAATGTCATCCACAAGGCAGTGGGTCAGATCAGCGAGAACGATGTCTCGTTGGCCGCCGCTTCCGATGCCATCATCGTGGCATTCCAGGTACGTCCTTCTGCCCAAGCCCGCAAGGCTGCTGAGCAGCAAGGTGTGGAGATCCGCACCTACAGCATTATCTATGACGCCATCGAGGAAGTGAAGGAGGCCATGGAAGGCTTGCTTGCTCCCGAACTGAAGGAGGAAGTCACCGCCCAACTGGAAGTGCGTCAGGTATTCCATATCTCCAAGGTGGGTACTGTGGCTGGCGCCTATGTCATCGACGGAAAGGTCAGCCGCTCGAACAAAGCTCGTGTGATTCGCGATGGAATCGTTATCCACACAGGTCAGATCGACGCCCTCAAGCGCTTCAAGGACGACGTAAAGGAGGTGTCCACCAACTTCGAGTGCGGTATATCTCTCGTGAACTACAGCGATATTCGCGAAGGCGACACCATCGAGACCTTCCAGGAGATTGAGGTGAAAGCTAAGCTGTAAAGGCAGAACCGCCCTGCTGCGGCGTGCCATGTACAAGCGGGATCCTGCATAAGTGGAACACTGTGTAAGCGGTGCCAGGTGTAAGGGGCGCCGTGCACAAGTGGAAAACTGCATCAGCGGCCCCTATATATAATAAGGTGTAAGAATCCAGAGATGGCCAAGGAATGTGGAAGTCGAAAGACGGCACCTCCTCCAAGGTTTCTTTGGAGAAAAGACAAACATATTTCAGTACGAAGTGAACGGATTTGATATTCTATTTATCGTGTTGCTCGCTATCGGCGCCTGGAAAGGTTGGAGCAATGGCCTCCTGAAAGAGGTGCTGGGACTGGTGGGCGTCTTTGTGGGTTTCTACGTGGCCTATCTGCTCTATGAACAGGTGGGTTGCCAGTTGGCGCCACGCATAGGCACTTCCCCCACCATAGCAGGGGTCATAGCATTTGCCCTGATATGGTTGGGTATTCCCATCATCCTTGGTCTCGTTGGCACCCTGCTTACGAAGGTGATGGAATGGATAGGACTCGAAAGCATCAACTCCTTGGGCGGCTCCATTGTGAGCCTCATCAAGTATTGGCTCATTCTTGGAGCATTCGCAAATGTGCTGTCTATCACCCACCTCGTGAGCGAAGAAACCCAGCAGCAATCGGTGCTCTTCGAACCTCTGAAGCAGTCAACATCTATCGCATTTGACCTGGCCAAGAGCCAATGGAAGGACGCGAAAGAACCGGAGTAACAAAAAAAGATCATGAACAGGAGGGCCTGTAGGCACAGAACTTTTCCACCGAGATTCTGGAAGCCTGGAGGCCCTCCTTATATCATGGCAAGCAAATCGATGGAAAGAGAAAACAAGCTTAGCAACTGAGGAACTACGAAGAACATATACTCAGACAGAAAGAATATCCTTTTGAGATAGCAATAATCAACTATCAGCTACCAAAACTTTGTTCTGTAGCCCATAAGCTACGCTATATTTAGTTATTTTCGCATCGCGAAGTAATTTTTCCACTTTTTCTTGCGCATTCATCTACAAAACCATTATATTTGCAAACGAAAAACAAAAGGAATGAGCAATATCGAGAAAGAAACAAGACCAGCAGAACCACTCGTTTCGGGAATCAACACCGAAGAGAAGAATGTCTTCGTTCGCTCCGTTGCCGACAAGACTTATGAGTATGGTTTCACCACAGATGTGGAAACGGAAGTGATCGACCGCGGCCTCACGGAAGACACCGTCCGCCTCATCTCCCAGAAGAAAGGTGAACCCGAGTGGCTCCTGGAATTTCGGTTGAAAGCCTTCCGCTACTGGCAGACACAGCAGCAGCCTTCCTGGGGCCATCTGCAAATGCCACCTATCGACTACCAAGATATCTCCTACTACGCCGACCCCACCGCCAAGAAGAAGGAAGGACCGAAGAGTCTGGACGAGATAGATCCGGAACTCATGAAGACCTTCGACAAACTGGGCATACCCCTCGAGGAACGGTTGGCACTGAGCGGCACGGCCGTGGATGCGGTGATGGACAGCGTCAGTGTGAAGACCACCTTCCGCGAGAAACTGGCCGAGAAGGGTATCATCTTCTGCAGCATCAGCGAAGCAGTGAAGAGCCATCCCGAACTGGTACGCAAATACCTCGGCTCCGTGGTTCCCTATCGCGACAACTTCTTCGCCGCCCTGAACTCGGCAGTATTCTCCGACGGCTCCTTCGTCTATATCCCCAAGGGCGTTCGTTGCCCCATGGAACTATCCACCTA
>JAILFY010000223.1 GCA_024697285.1 Bacteroidaceae bacterium | reverse complement strand
GGGTTGCGACCATTCGAAATCCAGGTCCCCACTCTGAAGCAGATAGATGGTACCTGAGGAGAAGGTCGGCGTATTCAATCGGAAGGTAGTTGGCTGTTGCAACGTTGGGTTGCTATCGCGGTCACTCTCACAAGCTGTGAAGAGGCACACTCCGCAAAACAGCATCATTACGTATGTTATAATCTTTTTCATAACGATTCTAGAAACTTTGGTGAATACTCATTAGTAACCTTTGTTTTGCGTGATGGCACCATTGGAAGCCGTGACATCATCACCGGGAATGGCAAAGAGGTTGCGATCTGCCGAGAAGTTACGACCGGCATACACGCCCCCCTTCCACTGCCAGACATAGTCCACATTCGTTCCTCCGAACTTACCGAAACGGATGAGGTCGGTACGGCGACGTCCCTCGAAGTAGAACTCGCGAGCCCACTCATCGAGGATGTCCTGCAGGTCGTAGGCACTGGCCTGAACCGTGTTGTTGGCTCGACTGCGGAGATCATTGATGGCCTTGGCAGCTGCGCCTGTAGCATTGCCATTATTCAGTCGGGCCTCAGCCTCTGCGTAGGTCAGATAAGCTTCTGCCAGACGCATCAGGAAGAAATCGGTGTCGGGGAACCCAGCGTCGTGCTGACCGGAACCATCTGCAGCAGAGGAGTAGAACGTGTTGTACTTCGTGACAGCTGTGCCGTACTTGAAGGCAGTGTTCTCGGTGATATCCAAAGACTGCTTGATTGTCCAGAACATGGCACGCTCGTCGCCAGCAGCGGTGCGAATCGTACGGGTGTCTGCATCTTGTGGAATGCTGCGACCGGGGAAGAAGACCTCCAGGAACTCGGGACGGGCACGGTTACCGGACCAGGAACCTGCTCCACAGGTCTTATCGTCGAACCAAGGATGCATGTCGTCGCTGAAGCAAGAGGACATGAGGAAATAGGTAACGGTGTAGCTCTGCGTGGTGATGCCGTCCTGCAGGATAGGAAGAATAGCCTCCTGGGCTGCGCTGCTCTCGCCATTGTCGCCCATGAACAACATCTGGTAGGCTGTCCATCCATTCTGTCCTGTCGTATTCAGTGAGCGACCGCTTTCAGTCATCACTTTCTTAGCATACTGAGAAGCCAATGTCCACTGTGCTTCACCTGTATATACCTCTGCATTCAGGTAGAGACGGGCCAGGAGCATCCAGGCAGCAGCCTGATCGGCACGACCATATCCGTCATCGGTGCTCTTCTTAGCCTTAGGTGTAGCCATACTCGGTTCGATTTCTTTCAGTTCCTGTTCCAACCAAGCATAGAGTTCTGCACGAGGCAACTGAGTGCCGGGGTCACCTACTTTGGTGGTGAACGAGACATTTCCCCACATATCTAAGAGGTAATAATAATACAAAGCGCGCAAGAAGCGAACCTCTGCCGTCTTGGTAGCATCGATATCGGAACATTCTGCAAGATACTGGTTGCAGATGCTGATGCCGAAATAGATACGATAATACAAGCCGCGCAACATCGGGTGTTCGGGACCATAGGTGTTATAGTCGTACTCGGGAATACCGTCGTCACCCCACCAACAGATAGCTTCGTCGGTAGTCAGTTCATTGGCATTCCACATCTGGCGGATGAATCCACTCATGCCACCATTTAGATTCTCAATATCGCAATTCTCATCGCCCGAGGAGTTGCCTGCAATGCCGAGGTTGGCATAGCATTTATTGAACAGTCCATTGGCGTCGAGCTGTGTGTTCAGATTAGGATCAATGGGTTCCACGTCCAAGTCATTCACACACGAAGCCAGGCCCAAGCCTGCGACCACGGCCGCGGCCGGAAGTATGTATTTGATAAAACTCTTCATAATGATAAGACTCTTTAGGATTAGTAATTAAGGTTCAGACCGAGCATCATGCTGAAGGGGCGTGGATAGACATTATTGTCGATACCACCGAAGACTTCAGGATCCAAGCCATCGTACTTGGTGATGGTGAATACGTTGTTCGCTGCCAGGTACAGACGACCAGCTACGCCACGGAAGTTCTGGCTGCGGAACAGGTTCTCAAAGCTGTATCCCAACGTGATGTTGTCGCACTTGAGGAACGAACCGTTGCGAACGAAGTAATCTGAAATCTTGCCCGTCTGGTTCCAAGTCTGCCAGTTATTGTCGAGTACGGAGGTCGGACGGTTGGCCAGATACGTGTTGTACACGGCACTCTTGCTGACATTAAGGTTAGCAGCTTCGGCTGCGTTGTAGACGTAGTTGCCCACGTTGGCACGGAGGTTGAAGCCCAGATCCCAGTGCTTCCACTCCAGACGAGAACTGAATCCAAAGGCCCAGGGAGCGTAGGGACTCTTGTAGAAGTAGCGGTCGCCATCAGCAGTTATCTGTCCGTCGCCATTGCGATCAACGACCACACCTTCCAGTGGTTTGCCGTTCTCGTCGTACACCTGCTGATAGACATAATAAGCTGCCACGGGATATCCCACCTTATGTGCCTGTGCATAGGTCTCGGCATCACCCGGAGTACGTCCGGTCGGCACCATGTAATCGTCTTCACCACCGTTCAGTTCGGTGATCTCGTTCTTATTATAGGTGGCATTGAACCCGAGGGTCCAGAACCAGTCCTTCGTCTGAATGGCCTTCCAGTCAACTGAGAACTCAAAACCGTAGTTCCGCATCTTACCGATATTTTGGATCATGCGATTCTTGTAGTTGCTTCCTGCGCGGACGACAGCCGAACTCAGCAAGTCTTCCGTGTTGCGGATATATCCATCCAGGCTGAAGCTCAGACGGTTTTTGAAATAGCTCAGGTCCAGACCTATATTATATGTAGTGGTCGTCTCCCACTTGAGGTTGGTATCGTAGGCCTCAGGACGGCTGAGAGCACCTGTACCGTCGATGGGATAATAGCTGCCATTGCCAGTATTGGACAGATAGGTAGGTATCCAAAGATAATCGGGATTCTGACCGGAGAGTCCATAGAGTTCCTGCTGACCGGTGCGACCATAGCTCAGACGCAACTTAGCATCGGACACATAATCAAGACGCTTGATCAACGGTTCTTCCTTCAATTTCCAGGCGAAGGCTGCAGAGGGGAAGAGAGCCCAGTGATCGCTGAAACGGCTGGAGCCATCATCACGTAAGGTGGCGGTGAAGAGGAACTTATCCAACAGCGTGTAGTTCACACGGCCGAAGAAACTGACGAGGTAGTGTTCTGTCTTCCATTCGTTCTCATATTCATTGTACTTCTGTCCGCCATTGGTGGGATGAGTCGTAGGATAGAGGCCCCAGGTGTGGCTGTTGGTCTCCCTCCAGTAGTGCTGCCACTCATAACCAGCCGTGATATCCAGGACATGCTTGGAATTCCAGTCATGGAGATATTGAGCATAGGCGTTCAGAGAGGTGTTCTTCTTCTGCATATCATTCCATCCATAGCTGCCATAATACATATTGGCGGGACTGGCAGGACTGACATCATTGGTGGATTTGCCATAGGTGAAGTCACCACTGACATTCACATGGGCGCTGAGGTCCTCGAAACCATGTACCTTATAAACCAATTCCGCATTACCAATAAAGGAACGAACATCGCTATGTGTGTTGTTAAGGTCCAGCAGAGCCACGGGGTTGCCCGGGGCGAGGTTGTTTTTCACATTGGTCCAAGTGGGGTCGCCATAAGCTGCAGCCGAACCGGGCCACTCGAAATATCCTGCCCAGTTAGTGGCATCAGCACTGCTCCAGTCCATCACAGACTGCGAGGGGTCAAAAGTCAGAGCATTACCGATAGCACTGCGGTCGGGATGAGTGGGACGTGAGTACATTCCCTTCGCTGAGATATTCAGTGTGAGATGATCATCGAGGAAGGAAGGATTCAGGTTGACGCTGCCTGTCACACGCTTATAGTCAGAGGTCTTCAGAATACCTTGCTGATCGGTGTAGCCTACACTGACGCGGTAAGGCAAGAAACCTGCAGCACCCTGAACACTTATGTTGTGGTCGTGGCTGATAGCAGTGCGGTAGATTTCTTTCTGCCAGTCGGTGTTGGCAGTGCCGAGGAGACCTGCTTCCGTGCTGCCACTACCGAAGAGGTTGGTGACGAAGTTTCGGAATTCATCACCCGTCATGACATCAATGGTCTTCTGGCTCGTGCTCATCGTGACGCTGCCGTTGTAGCTGAGCGCCATCTTCTGGCCCTTGCGACCCTTCTTTGTGGTGATGATGATGACACCATTCGAACCGCGACTACCATAGATAGCTGTGGCGGAAGCATCCTTCAGGATGTTGAACGACTCAATGTCCTGGGGGTTGACCATCGAGAGGGGGTTGCTCATTCCTGTCGTGGAGGCGTTGTCCATGATCACACCATCGATGACATACAGAGGATCACTGCTGGCATTCAGCGAGGCACCGCCACGAATACGCAGTGTTGAGCCGCCATTCGGGTCGCCACCGTCGCTGGTGACACTCAGACCGGCCACCTTGCCTTGCAACATGTCTTGTGCATTCAGCACAATACCCTTGTTCTTGGTCTCCGGTTTCAGTGCCACCACAGAGCCCGTCAGGTCCGTCTTCTTGACTGTTCCATAACCGATGACCACCACGTCTTCCAGCACCTTGGCATCTTCCTGCAGGGTGACGTTGATCGTCGGGCGAACCGGTACGGTGACCGTCTGGAAGCCCATGAAAGAAATAGAAATCTGGCCACCTTGCGGAGCCGAAATAGAGAAGTTACCATCGAAGTCTGTCGAAGTGCCACCTTGTTGTCCCACTACTCGGACGGTAGCACCAAAGACAGGTTCGCCGGTATCATCTTTTACGTGACCTTTCACAGCAACCTGTGCGAAGGCACCAAGAGAGATGAAAAGCCCACATAGGAGGGCAAGAATCCTAAGAGAGATTCTGTTTTTTACCTGCTTCATCATACTTGTTCTTTTAAAGATTACACAATTCTGTTAGTTATTTTTGTCCATTTTCGAGTGCAAAGATAATAAAAAAGTTACACTGGTTTTCTATTTCTTGAGTTTTTTTTTATTAATTTTACTTAAAAAAACTTTTTTGACCATATATCCACGACGAAAGTGGATGATATATCGAAAGCTTTTTCTATATTTGCAGCCGTAATGACAACAAAACACTGAAATGCAAAAACCAAATCTTCCTTTTTGGAGTCTGTGGAACCTGAGCTTCGGGTTCTTTGGTGTGCAAATAGCCTATGCACTGCAGAGCGCCAACATCAGTCGAATCTTCCGCACCTTGGGTGCCGACCCCCACAATCTGAGCTACTTCTGGATTCTGCCGCCACTGATGGGAATCGTCGTTCAGCCCATCGTTGGCAGCCTCAGCGACCGCACCTGGACGCGTTTCGGTCGTCGTATACCTTATTTATTTATAGGTGCCGCTGTGGCCGTGGCCGTTATGTGTCTCTTGCCCAACTCCGGTTCCTTGGGGTTGCAGGCATCAACCGTGATGCTTTTCGGATTGATTATGCTGATGTTGCTCGACACCTCTATTAACATGGCCATGCAGCCTTTCAAGATGTTGGTGGGGGATATGGTCAATGAGCAGCAAAAGGCCAAGGCCTATTCCATTCAGTCGTTCCTCTGCAACGCCGGTTCCATCGCAGGTTTCCTCTTTCCTTTTGTCTTTGCCTGGATTGGTCTGAAGAACACGGCTCCCGAGGGAATCGTTCCAGACACCGTCATCTGGAGTTTCTACGTGGGTGCTGCTATCCTCATCCTTTGCGTTCTCTACACCATCGCGAAAGTCCGGGAGTGGCCACCTGCCGTATATAATCAGTACAATGACGTCAGCGCAGACGACGGAAAGGAGTCTTCCGCCAACTGGTTCACCTTGCTGCGCCGAGCCCCCTCCACCTTCTGGAAAGTGGGTCTCGTACAGTTCTTCTGCTGGTCGGCTTTTCTGTATTTGTGGACCTATGTGGTAGATGCTGTCAGCGAGACCGTATGGAACACCACCGACCCTGCCAGCGAAGGCTATCAGACAGCCGCCAACTGGACGGGCGTGCTCTACGCCCTTCAATCCCTGGGCAGTGTCTGCTGGGCACTTTTACTGCCCCGTTTCAAGAATACCAAGGTAGCTTATGCCGTCAGTCTGCTGCTCGGCGCACTGGGCTTTGCTCTTATTCCCTTCTGTCCCAACCAGTACCTGCAGGCCATTCCCTTCCTGCTCATCGGTTGTGCCTGGGCCGCTATGTTAGCCATGCCTTTCACCTTCGTGACCAACGCCCTCCAGGGCTACGGCCACATGGGAGCATACCTCGGTCTTTTCAACGGCACCATCTGTCTGCCCCAGATCATCGCAGCGCTCTGCGGAGGCTCCATCCTGCATCTGATTGGCAGCCATCAGTCGTCCATGATGATTGTGGCAGGAGTGTTGCTGCTGGTGGGAGCCGGATGTGTGGGACTGATCCACAACAAGCCCGCTACCAAATAAGCCCTGCAGTTCCACTGCCTTTCCACCAGCATCCTTTTGCCGCGGAGGAAAGCGCAGAGAACATTTATGTGATTGTCAACAACTATAATTAACAACCTAACTATAATACACTCCTTCAGACAGAATACAATCCGCCCCGCCGGTTCTGCGAGAAGTGGCTCTTCTTCAGCAACGCTTCAGAGCGGCCAAGCGAGCACTTTCAGCGAACACAAAGGCAGGGGTGATGAGGAGAAAGCCATTTTATCTTACTTATGAACATCAAATTTGAAATCGAGTACCGTACAATCTGGGGCGAGGACCTGTTCCTCAACGTCCTGGAACGCGATGGTAGTCAGACGCCTCATGCTATGCGTACTTCTGATGGCGTCATCTGGTATGTGGAACTTGAAACAGAGAAGGCAATAGACTACTTCTACACCGTGACATGGAAAAACCGGGAGAAACGCACCGAGTGGGTGTTCTGCCCTCATGCTTTCGACCCCAAGGAGGTTGCCGATCCGTCTCGGCCAGTGGTCCAACGTGACTCTTGGATGGATGCGCCAGAGGATTTCCGCGTTGCCGGAACCCTGATTCCCGTCTTCTCACTCCGCTCGCGTCGCAGCTTCGGCGTGGGTGACTTCGGTGATCTTCGCATGATGGTAGACTGGATTGCAGCCACCGGACAACG
>JAILFY010000212.1 GCA_024697285.1 Bacteroidaceae bacterium | reverse complement strand
TCTTTACCAAGATGTCATCGTATTGCTCCGCATGCACCTTCATCTTTGCCAATCTGTACCTTCACATTGCCCCACACGAAGTTTTGCGTTGCTCTGAGCGGCAGTATGAATGGAGCTATTTTATGGGCGATGTTCGGTTGTATTATGCATGATCTCCCGATATAGTTGATAGATCTGCTGGGCGTTGTTTTCCAGGGAGTAGAGTTGGCGAACTACCGTGGAGGCTCGTTGTATCATAGCCGCATCTTCAGCTGTCCTCGCGTTGGAGCAGGCAATAAGATGAGCGGTAAGTTCCTCGATAGTACTGAATCGCAGTCCAATCTCCTCGGATGTCATGCGCAGGCCATTGTCGAACTGCTCCTTGGTTCCACCCGTGTTACGTCCTATGACCAAGCAATTATTGAACATCGCCTCTGCCATGCACCTCCCGAAAGCCTCAAAACGAGAAGGGATGATGATGGCACGAGCCTGCTGCATGAGTCGGTAGATGTCGGACCTGTTGCCCAGGAAATGAACGTGAGCCGACATATTGTTGCGAGCGACATAATCCCTGACTTCGGGTGCATAGGAAGAATGCGTCTCTGATCCTGCAATAAGGAGGTCCACCACTTCTGCAGACAGCTCCAAGAATGCTCGATAAGCCTCAATCAGCATCATAACCCCTTTGGCTTCCTCTATCCTTCCGGCGTAGAGGAAGAAGTTCTGAGGAGAAAGGGCCTGGTCACACTGATAGTTCTTGGATAAGATGCCATTGTAGATGACATGGGCCTTTGAATTCCCTTCGAGCCCATGGTGTTGCATAATAGCTCGGGTGATGCAGATGTAATGAACATTCTCCCGCTGCAATCGTCTCATGTAGCGAGCATGGGTGGGGAAGTAATGCATTCCGAAATCGATATCCCCGAATTCCCGAAAGTGATACAAGGCTGGTAAGTGGAGTCTTGAGGCAACCTTCACTCCGATAGCCTCAACGCTGACGTTGGTATGGATGATATCAATATCTCTGGTTCTACAAAAGTCCGTCACCTGACCTACGGCACGGGCCTCCAGGAACCTCCAATAGAGCAAACGGGGCAGAAACAAGAATTTGTTTTTCAGCCCCTGATGAGGAGGATAGGTACTGCGTCGGTAGTTCAAGGACAGGCATTGGATTCCCCGGCGCTGCAGTTCTGCATATAAGTCCCCCGGCCCCGGCAAGACGACGTAAGGTTCCCACTCTTTTCCTTTCAGACCCGACAACAGGGCAAGAAACGACTTGGTGGACCCCTCAAAGACCTTGGAAGAATGCAGGATATACAGAACTCTCATCATTGCAACCAGTTTAAACCGTTCGTTTTCTCTCTTTTCCGAGAAGAAGCTATTTCACAGCAATGTCCCAACAGCCACATCATATCGAGGAAGAACTGCAGCCAGGCACTGGGGGGTAACTTCACGAAGAACTTAAGTGCCCCTAAGGACCGACGACACATACTTTTGTTGATATCACAGAATATGTTCAACAAATCCCTTCTCATATGATTCTTGTTGAAAGCCTGCTCATTGCCATGCACCTGTCGGTCGTGCATCATCCTTGCTTGAGGCACCAAAAAAACAGAAACGTGGTGAAAGACGAGTCGCTGGTAGTAGTTGTTGTCTTCGCCATAGTGGAAGAAAAGAGGATTGAAGCCACCTATTTGTTTTATCAGTTGTACGGGCAAGAACCAACATGCGGCACAAATCTCTCCCACCTGGTATGAAGGTTGAAGGTCCCGGCCTAGATACAGATCATCGACGAAACGGCCCGGCACCTTCAGAAGCGCCGATCTGAACATGAAGTCAAAACTCGTAGCATCCCCATTCAAGTGCACCGGCGTATAGAGTGATTTGCCATCGCTCACCTTCAGCATCTCTTCTACGGCAGTAGGCCCTATGGCCGCATCCTGATTCAACAGCATCACATAATCCGCTGCATGTTCCAGTGCATAGCGTATGCCTACATTATTAGCCTGACCAAAGCCCAAATTCTTTTGTTGGGGCAACCAAACGGCATCTGGATACCGATCCGGCACATGATTGCAAGTCCCATCTTGCGAGCCATTGTCCACGATGACGGGAGTCACAGGCACAGAGCTCTCGGCAAGACTACGCATACATCGGTCTATCCACTGGCGGTGCATAGCATTGAAAGTCACAATGACAACGAATACATTCATTTCAGAACCAATTTATATTTCGAAACCACGAAGACCCCCACGACCAGGAAAAGCATGAAGGAGTAGGTGAAGAAGAAGAATCGATAGTAGAAGATACCGAACAGCGGCACAATAGCCATGAAGTAGATCATGAGCAACTCGCTGATGTCGAACTCCTCGCGGTGGGAACGCCTGAAGAGCAACATCAATAACAAGAAATACCCTATCACCCAGATAATCATCCCCAGTGGAGAAGCGTCCAGCAAGAGGTCACCCAGGAAAGTAGGAAAGACACTGATAAAGAAACCCTGCTGACCCGTGCGTTCTTCGCGTCGTTCCGCATTGGAGTCCACGTGGAAGAAGAAATGATGGATGAAAGGCAACTCCCGCTCTACCGACACGTAGTCCGAGTTTGCATGATCATAGAAGTAGCAGAAGTTCAGGAAACCCTGCCCCGCATACTGCAATGCCCTGTCGGAGGATTCCGAGGTTCCCTTGTTGTCGAATCGTGCCTGGGAAACCGCAGTGAGATACACCAACGACGCTGCCAAAAGAGGGACACCCACGGCAGCGAGCATCCACTTGATGCGGCGATTGAAGAAGCGATAGAAGAAGATAATGCAGAAGAGCATCATCTGACCGTAGAAGACGATTTCAGTTCGGTCGGCCTGCTGAATACCCACTATAGGCATACTGAGAGAGGCGAAGAGCAGCAAGCCATTGAACCACCAAGATTTTTGGCGGAAGCAGATATTATAGAAGAATATAGGGAGTGCCAGCAAAGTGGAAGCATTGAAGTAGTAGAAGAAACGAACGATGAAGGGGAGGGTTTCGGCTTTCAGCGCTGCCGGCGATTCCACTCCTGCGTAGGCCTCATTGCGGATTTTTCCGAGGTCACCCTGAAGGATGTCAAGAGTGGAGTCCGCAACGAGATAAAGGCTGAGGAAAGAGAGCGCAATGAACATCCATGATAGGAGATCCACAGCCCACGGCGCGCTGATAGTGAGGCGCTTAATGTCCTTGCCGTAGATCATGGAGAACGGCAGTAGAGCCAAAGCGATACAGAAACAATAGAGTACAGTGGGGATGAACCCGAAATGAGCGTTATTGTTGTCGAAGAGAATACCCCCCCTGCCCATGAGCTCTGCGACGACGACGACGATGGCTATCAAGGAAGTGAAGGCATAGAGAGCAGCCATGTAGACACAGATGTCCAAGCTTCGGTGCCTATAGTACCAATAGCCTGCAAGGGCGCTGAAGAAAAGGAACGGAACGATAATCATTGCTTAGCGGCTCGCGGCAGGAACTGTTTCAGATGGATTAGGTCCTTCCAACCAAAGAGCAAAGCCTTAGTCTGGTGGACAAAGAGATGTCGATAGACCGGAATGAAAGCATCGGCCAGATAACCTGCGGCAAGGTTACTGAGAATAGCCACCACGGCCGCTGCCATGATTCCATATTGTGGAAGGAAGTAGAAGTTGAGACCGATACATACAACACATCCGAAGAGATCGCGGAGCACTGCCCACCCCTGCAAACCCTCGATGACAAGCATGCTTCCGGCGGTGGTAGAAAGCGCCACACTGGGAGCCTTGAAAGCCAGCACCTGGAGGACCGCTACAGCGGGGAGGTACCTCTCGCCAAAGGTGTAGAGCACAATCCAATAAGAAGACACGGCGACCAGACTGGCAAGGATAACACTGAGCCAGAAGGTGATATTCATGAACACCTGCGCCTTTTGGCGGTAGTCATGCACGTTCTCCTTGAGTTTGGTCACCAGCACTGGAGTGATGGTCCTGGCCAACATCGTTGGCACAAAGATAAGCACCTCCACGAACTTGGATGCCGTAGAGAAGTAACCCACAGAGGCCTTGTCTATCATGTTGCCAATCATAATCTGGTCGATGCGCTGGTAGATGATGACTGCAGCGCTGGTCAGCAGTAGCGGCAGGCCCTGACTGAAGAGCACCCGAGCATAGACCTTGTCGAAAGTCCAGTCGAGGAGGCTTCCCACCTGTTTGCGGTAGGCGGTGATATACCCTCCAGAGAGCAGCACGAAATCGAAGACGGAAGCCACTACAAACCAAAGCAGAGAGGCATGAGCCCAGAGCAACGCCAACTTGATGCAACTCCCCAGGAGCGTTCGCATAATCTCGGACTTCACGACATACTCGTTCTGCACAATGGCCAGGAAGTAGTTGCGGATGACCACGAAGCAGTTGCAGAAGATGGATGCAGAGTAGATAATCACCAAGATGATAGCTTCGGCATCACTCTCGAGC
>JAILFY010000206.1 GCA_024697285.1 Bacteroidaceae bacterium | reverse complement strand
CCGGTGGAGTTCAGGGCGTAGTCCTCGAACTGAAACTTAAGGCCTTCGGGAGGATAGGTTGGCATGGTTGGTACCTGGATGCTGACGCGGTAGGTGCGGCTCCAGTTGCCGTCCTCGGAGCGGACTACAAAGCGTTGCTCGGTGTAGTGCCCCACGGCGGTGGCGGTGAGGTCCACGGGTGTGCCGTTGACGAAAAGTACTTCCTTGCCTTCCACCAGCTGATAGAGCTTTGCGCCTTCTGTGACCTGGAAGAACAGAGGAACGGGCGAGAGCACTTGCTTGTCCCACCGGATGGTGAATATGATGCTGTCCGAGGAGGTGGATATGCCCTTCTCCTCGGGATGTTCAAGGCTGATGGGCTGACCTGCCAAGGTGTCGTAGGCATGGTAGAAATATTCTTCGGGGTTGGAGAAGTGCACCCAGCATTTCTCGATATCACACTCTGCGTTGGCTGGCTCATCGGCAATGCAGCCGCTGAGAACCACTGGAGCGAGTGCCAGAAGGGGGATGAAGTTGCGTAGTCTCATGTAGTCGTGAATGGTTATTTGCGGAAAGCGATGCAGGGGTACGTCGGCAGATGCGGTCAACAGGGAAGGAGGGAAGTGCCGCTGCAAGCACTCGCTGGCAGCGGCAGTAGTATTCTCCGGGGATGGTCCTGTGCGTTCTCTGGGAAGTAGCCAGATAAGAGGATTTATCGGATGACTTTCTTGCCACCAATGATGTAGATGCCGCCGCGCTGCATCTGCTGGACCTTGCGGCCCGTGAGGTCGTAGATAGTGGTTGTGGAGGGTCGGCTGGTGGCAGCGATGCCTGTGGACAGGGAGAACTGAATGGTATAGACGTGCTGGTTTTCAGTTTCCTCGCTGATGTCATCGCCCTTGACAGTGACGGTCAGCACGGCCGTGTCCTCGTCGTAGCTGCTTTCTACGGAAGCGGCACGAGCATTGGTTACGAACTCTACGAGCTCAGCATCATATTCTGCATCAACCTGGAGGCTGTTGCCTGCCACGGACAGGGTGTCGCCCTTCACGACGACGGCTGTCAGTTCGGAGTTGTAGACGAAGCTCAGATCATCTACGAACATTTTGTCGCTGGAGCTACCGCCACCTGGAACGTTGCAGGTAGCCAGGGAGATGAGGGCAACGCCGGGACGAGTGCCGTCTGTTATATCATATTCCACGGGAACGGTCAGTTCCACCCATTCGTCGCCTGTGGCGTCCACAGCAATCTCCACCCTGGCCACGTTCTGCGTCTGACCGATCTTGTCGAGGTTGGCATAGGGGTCCTGATAGTAGCCATAGGTGTGGAGCTTTGCGGACACCTTACCCTTGGTGCTGGCATCTCCGGGCTGATATTTCACCCATACGCGCAGTGAGTCCGGCAGTCCGTTGAACACCTGATGGAAGTCGGGATCATCGACGTTGGAGTAGTTGTAGTTACCCGAGCCGTCGGAGGCACTCATGGAACCACCGTTGATGCAGCCCGTGGTCAGATTGCCCTGTGCGGTGGCAAGTCCCATGACGCTGCGGGCATAGATGCAGACGCTGGCAGTGCCTTCGCTGCCCGGACGGACATCTTCGGACTGCACCACCTGCTGTGCTTTTACGATATCAGCCATCTTACCTGAGGCGTGCTGGAAGGAGTTCCAGTGGGCGGGTTCCTGATTCGCCGTACCTGCATCGTCCCATTGCTCGAAGTCACTGTTTTCCACCTGGTACTTGGGAGTGATCACCCGTACCCGGAAGGTGGCGGTGGCGGCAGTGAAGTCGGTGCCCTCGGCCAGCGTTGCTGTCAGTGTGGCCTCGCCCAGTGCCAATGCCTTGTAGACACCCGTCTCAGCCTCCACTTCTACGATTTCGGGATCGCTACTGGTCCAGACGAGGCCCGGGTGAGAGGTCTCGATAACAGGTACTGTGCCCTCTGTCCCTATGAACGCACTTGCCGAAGTGGCTCCCAGAGTGATGAATCCTTCGGGCTTCACGAGGTAAAAGCTATCTACTGATACCTCACTGTCCACCCATCCCTCGGCGGTGGCGTAGGCCTTTACGGTCGTGGTGTCCGTGAGAGTGATGGGTTCTGTGTAGACGGGGGAGGTGGTGGTGGGGTCGCTGCCATCGAGGGTGTAGTAGATGGTGGCTCCCTCCTGTGCTGTGATGGTCACCTGCAGCGAGGGCCAGAAGATCGTCTTGCCGTCCGCCCCCTCGATGAGGGGAGCCTTGACCTGTTGGTTTACGAAGTTAGCCGTGATGTGGTTGTCGGCACTCTCTGTAAGACCGGTGACGCTGGCAATGGCACGGTTCTGCTCCAGGCTGTCCACGGTGATAGTGATGTTGCTGTCCTCGGTGGTCCATCGCACCTCCTTGCCCGTCTCGGGGGCTGCCCAGAGGTAGATGTCCACGGTAGGTGCCGAAGTGGCCTCCTGGCTCTCGGGCTCCACGACAATGTTCTCCTGATATTCGGGAGTGGAGTCCTTGGAGGTGCTGGCGTAGACTTTGCCTGCGCCTGAGGCCGTGACGGTCGTCTTGAAGAAGTACTTTTTGTTGCTGTCGTTGGCGGAGGTCGGCAGGACACTCACCAGCAATGCCAGCAGTAGTAGTGTAATCTTTTTGTTCATAATGATTGTTCTAAATTATTTTGATCTTTTATTCTTTTTGGTTCCCTTAGCGAAGCATCGAACGGCAAAGAGGCCTGCCAAGAGGTACTGTTCCAGCATGAGGTGATCACCTACGATGAACATCACTGCGAGGAAGGCCAGAAGCCAAAGAGCGTAGATGAGGTAGGTGTGCCGTCGGGCGGAGGGCGTCAGGGGATAACAATGGTCATAGAGGGCTACCAGCAGTGGCAGCGGGTTGTAGATCAAGTAGTTCCAGTTCCATCCGCTCGTAGTGGGGAGTGAGGACCGCAGGCAGATATAGAGCATGGTTCCAGTGATGAAAGCATAGAGTGCGAGGAGCAGTATGTCCAGGATGTGGGTCATCCCCTGTACTATGCGGTTCTCGGTGAGCCGCTCTGCCATGGTCAGGGCCACTGTCGTAGCCAGTGCTGCCCAGAACCACACGGCGATAGGCCATCTCCTGTCCTCGGGCTCTGGGTTACGGGGCAGATAGCGGGTGGGAGTCGTTGCGTGGAGGATGGGACGGCGGCTGCCATCGGGGGCTGTGACCTGTGCATCAGACAATAAGATGGGTACCAGTAGGGGGAAGGCCGTCTTCTCCATATCGGTGAGACGGCGGTCGGTGCCATCGGTGGTGATGAGAAGTGTGGACGGCAGGTGCAGCCAGCTCTGGGCTGGCAGCAAGCGATTGCCCAGTGTGAAGAGGGTGCCGTCGTACTGCCGGGCTGCCTCCCCGAAGGTCAGTGTGCCGTGGAGACACTGGGCCAACAGGCGGATAATCTCCTGGGAGCAGCCGTGGTGGAAATAGTCGTGATAGGGTGACAAGCCACTGGCGACCGTCTCGTCGAGAAGTTGCCACAGTTGTTGGCCTTCTTCTAATTCCAGGAGTAGTGGATATTCCGTGACGACACGTCCCTCGTCCAGAAAGGTGGCGATATACTCTGCCGTTGGTATACAAGCGAGGCGGTTGGGGTAGTTTCCGATACAGATATCCAGCAGGCCCTCGTAGTCCCCGCTCTCCATGGTGAAGCAGTAGTCCAAGTCTGCAGAAGGACATTGCATCCGAAGGAAGGCGTGGCCAAAGACAGACTGGCTATGCTGCTGGGATGGGTCTGCCACCAGAAAGCTGATCTGAAGGAACGAGGCAGAGTCTTCTATCAGCAACTCCTCTTGTCCGTGGTCCTCTGCTGCCATCAGCTGTATATGTGTGGAATCTCCCTCTGTCTCGCCGAAGACAGAAAGTGCTCCCCACACGAAGCCCAGCAGCAAGAGAAAGATTTTTCTCAACCGATCAGTTACCATTTGCCATTTCAGCCTTTTACCCCTTTTCATTCCTCCCCTGTTCCATCTACTCAAAAACATACCAACCTCCCTCGGAAAGGGGATGGTTGCCAAGGAAACAACTGGCAGTCGTTTTCAAGCGAGCCTCGCTGAGCTCTGCAAGAGCTGGACATAAATGTCTTTGTCGCAGCTACCGACGTTAAGCCCGAGAGATTGAGGAGGGAACCCTGAGGTCTGTGGTTCGAGTGTAGAACAGGTTCTTTTTACTTAATCATGACTTTCTTGCCGCCCACGAGAACCAGTCCATGCAACTTGTTGCCTGGGAGTCGACGACCGCTGAGGTCTCTCAGCACTTGCTGGGCTGCCCCCTGCTTCAGGTCGGCAACGGCAGCTGATAAGGGAGTGCCTACGACAACATAAACCATCTGTCCCAGCTGTTCCATTAAATTTATGTCCAGGGTGGCAAAGATATGTTCCGTGTTCATCTGTCCCTTCATCACGATGGGGATGGGAGGGAGGTTTGTAGCCAGCCAGATGGGGCTCACTTCGGGGTCACCTTCCTGGATGACGATGGTCTCGTTGCGCTCGAAGGTGTAGTACTTGCCATCTTCTGCCGGGGTCAGTACCAGTGCTTTCACGGAAATGTTTCCAACGGGCATGGTATTTACCTCGCCGCTCTCCTCTGTGGAAATCAGCATGAAGTTCTTCAGGGTGAGGTCCACAGTGCCGTCGGCATTCATCGATACATTAACTGCGGCGTTTTCTTGTTTGTTTTCATTGTCATTGACCGTGACAGTGAGGGGCTCCGAGTATGTTACTGAGTTCTGAGCCAAAGTGCTTAGTGCGATTGTCAGGCACAGGAAAAGAGTAGAAATTTTCTTCATAAGTTTTATTATTAATTCTTAAGATACTTTGCGGAATGGATGAAAGTGAAATATTGCACATGGGAATGCACACTTGTGCAAATGCAGATGCAAATGTAAGGAAAAAAAAGTTCTGAAAGAAAAATATATGAGAAAAAACGACGTTCTTCTCCCTTTTTAATGATATGTGTTAGTGTTACTGGTAGTCGGACGAAATAATATGGTGCGGAATTGTCCTATTTTGCGATAGTCCCATTTAGGACACAAAAAGCCTCTCCTCCGGGGACAGAGAAGAGGCTGAGAAGTAAGTAGGTTGATACTAGTCCATGATTTTGATGCGGATATTGCGGTACCAGACGTCGTCGCCGTGGTCCTGAAGTCCGATGTAACCTTCGTGGTTCTCACCTCCCATGTTGTTGAGGAGGTTGAAGGCATAGGGGAATTCTCCGCCTTCGGCGAACTTGCTATCCTGGAGCATCTGGGTCCATTTGGGAGTCCAGAGGTGGTACTCGAGGACGTTGGTGCCGTTCTGTCCGTGGACGACGGTTCCCTTGTAGACCATGATCTTGGCTTGGTTCCACTCGCCTGCGGGATTGGCGTTCTGGGGCTTGGCGGGAATCATGTCGTAGAGGGAAGCGGCCTGACGGTTGCCATCAACTCCGAGCTGTGCATCGGGGTGCTTGGCGTTGTCGAGAACCTGGTATTCGCTGCAGGACTGCCAGATGGGAAGGTATTCCTTGCCCTCGGCGTCCTTGACTTCCTGGGCGAGGTAGAAGATTCCACTGTTGCCGCCCTCGGAGATCTTGTACTCGAGCTGTAGCTCGAAGTTCTGGAACTTGTGGGAGAAGATGAGGTCGCCACCGCCTTCGACTTGTGCTTCGCCGGTGCCGGAGCCTTTGAGATGGATGGCTCCGTCCTGCACTTCCCAGCTGGTGGGTGGTTGCGTGAGGCCGTAGCCGCGCCAGCCGTTGAGGGTCTGGCCATCGAAGAGTTGAATGAATCCTTCGTCGTCGGTGGGCAAGGTGGCGAGGTCGCAGTCGGGTGCTGCGTCGGCCACAAGAGCTACGAGACTGGGTGCTTGTTCGGGTTGTTCGGCTTCGCAGCTGCCGGCACAGCAACCGCCCTTGCCAATGAAGAATCCGATGACGCCGCCAATGAGGGCGCAAATGATGCCTGTAAGTACTTGTTTCATAAAGTGAAAATAATTAAAGACCCAACCCTCACCCTCCCTGTGAAGGAGGGGGTAGAATGTATTTGAGTGGATGGGGCATGTGTTAAAGACCCAACCCTCACCATCTCTCGAGCTTAACGGCGATAGCTGCAGTTAAACAGGCTCAGTGAAGTCGGCCACCCTGTAAGGGAGGGAGTAGAATGGATTTGAGGGGAGGGGGTCATGTATTGATAATTAGAGGAATCTCCACATTTGAGTGGGAGGGGTTATGTGATAGGTTTCGGGGGAATTAGAGGAGCTTGACTTTGATGTTGCGGAACCAGACGTCGTCGCCATGATCCTGAACTCCGATGAAGCCTTTGTGCTCGGGACCGCCGCAGTTGTTGAGCAGACGGAAGGCGGCGGGCCATGCCTGCTCGCTGAACTTGCTCTGCTGCAGCATCTGGGTCCACTCAGGAGTGCCGAGTTGGTACTGGAGTACTTGCTTGCCGTTCTGGACGTGGGTGACAGTGCCGCCCTGCACACGGATGAGGATGGTGTTCCACTGGCCTGCGGGCTTGGCGTTCTGGGGCACTGCGGGTATCATGTCGTAGAGGGAGCCTGCCTGACGGTTGTTGTCGCGACCCAGCTTGGCGTCGGGGTGACGCTCGTTGTCGAGCACCTGGCACTCGGGAGCGGAGATGTAGATGGGCTCGAGGTTGCCCTCGGCGCTGAGTGCCTCTTGTGCGAGGTAGAAGATTCCGCTGTTGCCGCCTTCGGCGATGCGCCATTCCATCTGGAACTCGAAGTCGGGGCCGAACTTATGTGCGAAGATGATGTCGCCGCCCTCGCCCTTGGCCTTGCTGTCGAGGTGGATGCAGCCGTCCTCCACTTTCCACTTGGAGGGAACGTAGTTCTTGCCATAGCCGCGCCATCCGGCGAGGCTCTGTCCGTCGAAGATGGGGAAGTAGCCTTTCTTGTCGACGGGGAACTCGTGGCGGTCCCACAGTTCGGGTCCTTGGAATCCCTGGGAGCAAACGATGGTCACGGTGGAGCCTTTCTTCTGTGCCATGAGGCTGGCTCCGCAGAGGGGCAAGAGGAAGAGGGCCAGCGCCAAGGTTCTATAGATCGATATTTTCATTGTAAAAGGGTGTTTAATGGTCCTTTAAAGTCTCTGTATTATACCTTAATTATATATAAGAAGGAGAGGGAGCCTGGCGGCGATGGCTGCCAGGCGCCCTGAGGATGGGTAAGTGGGGAGCGAGAAGCCCCCGAGGGAAATGTCTTAGGGAAGTTCGGGGAGCACGAAGCCGTTGTGGTAGACGGGTTTGATGAGACGTGCTGCGTAGTCGTTGGCGTCGATCTCGTTCTTGTCGGCATCCGTGAAGGACGGGTGTCCATCGTGAATCTCGAAGTTGATGGCGTTGGAAACGCGGATCTTGGTGCCGGGAGCGATGTTGGTGAAGCGCATGGACTCGCCGTCCCAGTGGAGCCACTGGTCGAGTTCCTGAAGTCGCACGGCTGCCACACCCATGACGATGTTCTCGTTGAGGGGGCCGCTGACGGAGAAGTCGGAGCTGGCGGGGACGCGGCTGTCGGCGTCTTCCTTGCAGGCACGTATCCAGTCTTGCTGGTGGTTGTCGTCCTTGACGATGCGGCAGAGCTCGGGAACCTTGGGTTCGCGACCGCTGACGAGGAAGGGGTTGTAGCCGTAGGTGCCTACGACCATGATATCCTTGGTGCCGTAGAAGATGCAGACGCCGTTGCCGTCGAAGTGCTTGCCCTCAGGCATATTGAACGGGATGTTGGGGCGCAGACCGCCATCGT
This sequence comes from Bacteroidaceae bacterium, assembly GCA_024697285.1. GTDB lineage: Bacteria > Bacteroidota > Bacteroidia > Bacteroidales > Bacteroidaceae > Physcousia. Next base: position 9,402 of record JAILFY010000206.1, on the reverse strand, counting down.
ACCAGGTAAGCTCGCAAGCGGGCAGACCGAGTTTGGGCATGTTGTCGCGGGCGGGGAAGCGGTAGGTGACCTTCTGGGCGGAAGGGCAGGCATCGCTCATCACCATCGTGGAGCTACCAAGGATGGCAGTGGGAGAACCGAGTTTGAGGCCCATGAAAGCTACGGCAAGGATGTGATTAGCCATATCGCCGAGGGCACCGGAACCGAAGTCCCACCAGCCGCGGAAGTTCCAGGGGGTGTAGGCCTCGTTGTAGGGTCGCATGGGTGCAGGGCCGATGAAGGCTTCCCAGTTCATGGTACTTGGAATGGGCTGTGCCTCAGTGGGTGCGGCCATGCCTTGGGGCCAGATGGGACGGTTGGTGAAGGCCTCTATCTTAGTGACCTCGCCAATCTCGCCGTTCCACAACCAGTTGAGGGCCTTGCGGGAGCCTGCGCTGGAAGCGCCCTGATTGCCCTGCTGGGTGGCTACCTTGTACTTCGCGGCCAGACGGGTGAGCAGACGGCTCTCATAGGCATAGAGGGTCATGGGTTTCTCGACATAAACGTGCTTGCCTGCCTGCATGGCCTCCGCAGCGATGATGGCATGAGTGTGGTCGGCAGTGGCAACCATGACGGCATCGGCGCTCTTGAGCATCTCGTCGTACATCTTGCGATAGTCGTTGTACTTCTTGGCATCGGGGTACTTGTCGAGGACGTGCTTGGCGTAGTTCCAGTCGACGTCACAGAGACCTACGATGTTCTCTGTCTTAGCCATCTCGGCAATGTCGGCGGCGCCACGTCCTCCGACACCAACTCCGAGGATGTTGAGCTTGTCGCTGGGGGCCTTCTTACCTACTTTAGCGCCAAGAACGGTACTGGGAACAATGGTGGGAGCAACAATCATGCCCGCTAGCGCAGCAGAGCCGCGCTTCAGGAAATCTCTTCTTGATAGGTCTGACATAGGTTTGGAATTTAAAGATTTGTAATTAAGGATTATGTTATTTAAAGCTTTTGTGTTTAGCTGTGGTGCTCGCAAATAGGAGAAGACTGTATTGATATATATTATTAAGATGTGTAGTCCTGCAGATAACCAGCGATTGGTCAAACAGTGAAGTTCCGAGTGAATTAAGACTATACGTTCTTGTTGTTACGAGGTAGGAGGCCGTAGCCATTGGTGAGGTTGCGGCGGCGTTCGCGGATGGACTCGAGTTCATCCAAAGTACCGATAGCAGGGAGGTCGTGCAGCCGGGCATCGTCGAGCATGCGCCAGGAATAGTCGGAGGCAGTGGCGGAGCAGCGGAACTCAGGCATGGAGGGATGGCGATGACCGCTGAGGATAGATTCTGCCATCTGGCCGATGAGGATGTCGATGTTCTTGCCTCCGTGGGGGCGCTCGATGCGTTCGGTGCGGGAGACGCCGCGCAACTCCACGACTGCCGTGTGGAAGTCGTGGGTCATCCTACAGAAGCCTTGGGTGCCTATAAGCTCCACATAGGAGGTGTGCGTCTGGTCCTTGGACAGTTGTCCGTAGACAAAGCCCTGAGTGATGTCGAAGACGATATCATTTTGCATAGTCCCATGGACCTGCAGCCACCAGGGATCTTTCCACGACCACATGCGGAGAGCTTGAGCGTGCCAGGTCTTGAAGTCGGAACGTGAGAAGAAGCGTGCCAGTCCTACATAGTGCATACCACAATCGTGGAAGGAGGGGCCCTCAGCCTCATGGCCTTCGCCAGGGGCCAGACCTGGTGTCATGTGGCAAATGCGCATAATTGCCAACTGTCCAATCTCGCCACTCTCGGCCATACGGCGCATTTCGTGGTGGTACCAAGCATTCTGGAGATACATGTTCACGGTGCAGTAGAGTCCCCGCTGCTCCGCTTTCTCGGCGAGGTCCACGAGTTCCCATTCCTGGTCTATCGTATCAGCAAGGGGTTTCTCAGTGATGACATGTTTTCCGGCGGCAAGAGCACGGCGAATCTCTGCGGGACGAGCATCGCAAAGTGTACAGAGTGCGACGACCTGCACGGAAGAATCGGCAAGTACCAGCTGCTCGTCCTCTACGATAGTGGCATCGGGCTGCAGCTCCTGAGCGAGGCGCCGGCAGTCTTCATTATGGTCGCAAATATATGTCACGTGGTAACGTCCATCGGCCTGGAAAGCTTTGAGGTAACAGCGTCCCATGCGTCCAAAGCCGATAATTCCTACGGTGATCATCTTAGTTTGGTTTAGAGGGTAGTATAAGGTATATGGACAATGAAGCCCATTATGTGGTGCAAAGTTACAATTAATCTGATAAGTACAGACCTTTTTATATAAAAAAAGCTATAAAAACTGAGATTTTATGTATTTTTTGGCAAGAATGTGTTGATGAATGACGAATTTATAGTACCTTTGCACCCGTCTTAACCAGCCCCGATGGCGGAATCGGTAGACGCGCTGGTCTCAAACACCAGTAGGGAAACCTGTGCCGGTTCGACCCCGGCTCGGGGTACGAAGACTTGAAAGCCCCCTGCAAGTGAAAGCTTGCAGGGGGCTGTGTTTTTTATCCGAAGGGAAGGAGGGAGGAGGAGATTCGCGCAAATATGCGCGACACTCAACGAAAGGATGATTGAGAGGTTGGGAATGGGAGGGAGATTGAGAGGGAAGAGGGATATTGAGGTTGGGAATGGAGGGAGATTGGGGGAGATTAGGGGGAAAGAGGGGAAAGAGATTATTTGAAGAATTTATTGATGTAAGGAATGGAGCGAAGGGGGAGGTCCTTGTGGATGATATAAGCAAGGAAGAGGAGGAGGAAGAGGGTGTTGAGGATGAGGCGGGCCCAGTCGGGGAGGGACTCGGTGAAGTGCATGCAGAGGAAGAGGAGAAGGGTGAGAAGGACATAGATACTCATCTCGCGAATGGGATAGTTGATGGGATTCTTGCGCTGACCTACGAAATAGCTGAGGAGCATGCAGGTGGCATAGCCAGCGAAGCCGCCCCAGGCACAAGCCCAGTAACTGTAGCGGGGAATGAAAAGAACGTTCACTGCGATGAGTACGACGCAGCCGGCGAGGGAGAACCAGACACCGTAGATGGTCTTGTCGGTAAGCTTGTACCAGAAGGAGAGGTTGTAATAGATACCCATCATAATCTCTGCTGCCATGACAATGGGAACAACCCCAAGGCCCTCGCGGTAGTCTCCGCCTATAAAATAGCGCAGAATAGGCATATAAGCAACCACGGCTAAGAAGGCAAGGAGAGTGAAAATGAGATAGTACTTCATGGCGATGGCATAGTATTCGCTCTTGTCGGCATCGCGAGACTTGGCGAAGACGATGGGCTCGTAGGCGTAGCGGAAAGCCTGGGTAATCATGGCCATAATCATGGCAATCTTCACGCAGCTGCCATAGACACCGAGCTCCACATTGGCCTGGGCACTGTCGGGATAGATGAAGGGGAAGAGAATCTTGTCGGCAACCTGATTCATCACTCCTGCGATGCCGAGGACCATAACGGGCCAGGAATAGCTGATCATACGGCGCAAAAGGCTGGAAGAGAAATGCCAATGAACACGCAGCAACTGAGGGATGAAAAGCAGAGATATGAGGCTGGTGCAGAGGAGGTTGATTAAGAAGACATAGTAGACGCTGGTGAGGCCGAGGAAGACGAAGAAGAGGACGTTGAGGCCGATGCTGATGGCGATGAAGAGGAGCTTCAGGGCGGCGAAGCGGACGGGGCGTTTCTGGAAACGGAGGTAGCAGAAGGGGATGGCCTGCATAGCGTCCATGACCACGACGATGGCCATCATCCCGAGGTACTCGGGGTGATCGGCATAGCCCAGGCTGGCGGCGATGGGCTGGAGGAAGAGGAAGAAGAGGAGGAGGAAAAGGGCACCGAGGGAGGTGACGAAGAGGAAGGCGGTGGAGAAGACGGTGTCGGGCCAATGGGGGTCGTCGGAGGAGGACTCGCTGTCGTTGGCGTAGCGGAAGAGACTGGTCTCCATACCGAAGGTGAGAAGAACAAGGAGTAGAGCGGTAAGGGCATAGACATTGGTGTTTACGCCGTAGTCACCCGTGTCCTTGGGCATATAATAGGTGTAGAGGGGCACCAGCATGTAGTTGAGAAAACGACCGATGATGCTGCTGAGGCCATAGATGGCGGTGTCTTTAAAAAGTGAGGTTAATCGTGCCATAGTCAGAAGGAAAGAAGATTACCGGAAAAAGGTGAAATGCACACTGCCATAAGTGCGATGGTCCACACGACGGGGGTGCTGACTGAAGTCGCAGCTACTGCCATGCTCGAGAACGAAAAGACCACCAGAAGCAAGCAGCGAGGTGCCGAGCACAAGGTCGGGAAGGTCGGGAAGCTCTGGCAGGGCATAGGGTGGGTCGGCAAAGATAAAGTCGTAGGAGGAGACAGCGCGGGACAGGAAGCGAAGTACGTCTGCATGAAGTAAGGTGACATCATCCTCAGCACCGAGGGCAGCCACGAAACGACGGATGAGACCAAGGTGGAGGTTTTCTTTCTCCACGGAAGTGACATGGGAACAGCCTCGCGAGAGGAGTTCGAGAGTGATACTGCCAGTGCCGGCAAAGAGGTCCAAAGCACAAGGGGCTTCCTCCTCAAAATCCACATAGGAACGGAGGACATTAAAGAGGTTCTCCTTAGCAAAATCTGTGGTGGGACGTGCTTTGAAGGTTCGTGGAACATCGAAATGACGTCCCCTGTATTTTCCTGCTACTATGCGCATAGGCTATGAAAAGTATTAGATATCAGATACGATTGAGCAACAAAGCCTTGAGGTCCAGTGGTACTTGCTTCTCACTGGCCAGGGGTACGTGGGAGAAGATGTCCTCGGCTTTGGCGTTCTCGACATGGACAATATACTCTGCCAGTGCAGCACATAACTCTGTATCGCGTGACTCCTGCGGTGCTACTATGCACAGACTGTCGTGGAGATGATCGAAGTCCAGCTGCTTCCACACATTGAGGATAAAATAAAGTGCATCGGACTGATTACTGACAGCAAAAGTGTTGGCAAAGAGCAAGTGCTGCTGGCGGAAAGCATAAAGACTGTAGGCTCCTTCCTCTGGACAGAGATAAAGACGGGGATGCTCGGAGCTCTGGTCTTCCTCGAGGAGAAGCAACCGCTCCATGAGAATAGCACGGGCGGCGAAAAAACGGGCTGTAGGGTAGAACTGCAAAATAACCTCCTCCACATCGGTAGGAAGAGCATAGAGTTCCACTAACTCCAGATGGGGAAGGATATTATAGGCCACACGCTGAGAAGTGACATCGAAGTCAGAGAAGGTGTAGCCATAGAGGGCTGTGGCCTCGTCTCGGCGGAACTCCTCAAGAGGGACGTGAGTGGTAGGTGCACAGACGAGGACAAAGCACTGGTCGATCTGACGGTTGAAATAGTCGGGACGTGAGAGCTCCTGACCGAGCTGTTCCACCAACGAGACATCCTCGGCGAGGCGAAAATGCTCGCCACGGATGAGGTTGCTCGTCTGGAGGTCACAGACAAAAAAAGAGAATCCATCCGCGTGGAGGCGGATGGATATACTCAAGGGATGGTAACTCTTATTCCCAGTTGCCGGCATTGTTGTTCCAGTTGTTGAGGTCACCGATCTTCAGACCTGGGTAGCTGCCCATGTCGTCAGCCAGCTGAGCGCGGTTGACAATGAGGCGATCGCCGTTGCGACCCATGTTCTTCAGGAACGAGGTGTCGGGGGCGCAGCACTCCATGACATAGATGATAGTACCGGAGCGGGTGAGGTTGGTGTAGGCCTGCAGCTGGAAGGTATCGCCAGCAGCAAAGGGGATATAACGGAGTGAATCTGCAATGTATCCGGGGCCAAAGAGGGAGTCGGAGAGGTTCACCCACGTGGTGTCACGACGGAAGTTCTCGAGGCCGTTGGCAGCAATAGCAGCGGCATCGCCACTATTGACGATCTCTGCAGCACGCTTCTCAGTAAGACCTTTCTCCATCTGCTCATCAGAGAGGACACCTTCCTTGATAACCTTAGGTATGCGACCATTCCTCACAAATTCTACGAGCTTGAAGAGGCTGTCGCAGTACATTCCATCGGGGTTCTGCAGCTTGTATTCTTCCTGAGCTGCCTTGATTTCGAGAAGACGAGCCTTGACGGCATTCTCACGCATAGTAACTTCCTTACCGAAGTCGATGTCGTCTTGGATGCTTCTCCAGCAAATGAACAGCAGGCCGACGACACAAAGTGCTAAAAGCACGTTAAAAACCTTTTTCATGACACTTATATGAATCTTTTTTATTACTTTTGCATCGCAAAGTTAGAAATAATTATTGAATTACACCTCATCTTCGCCCAATTTTTTCACTTCTTATGCCAATAAATAGTCAAATGAGGGCTTTTATCCTCGAGAAATTCGGGTTTCAGCCGACTAAAGAGCAAGAAATTGCGGTCGAAATGCTCTCGGACTTCCTTTTTGAAAGAAACGAAGAAAGCATCTTCGTATTAAAAGGGTATGCAGGCACTGGAAAGACGTCTTTGGTGGGTGCACTGGTGAGGTCTTTGGTGGCTCTTAACCAACGCGTAGTGCTAATGGCACCCACTGGCAGGGCTGCTAAAGTCTTTGCACAACATGCAGGGCATGCTGCTTATACCATCCACCGGAGAATCTATCGGCAAAAGGTTTTTGCAGGCGAGGAATCGGAATTTCTACAGGGAGTGAATATGTTGCGCAATACGCTGTTCATCGTGGACGAGGCTTCGATGGTCTCCAACGAAGGCGGCGGCGGTATGGCTTTCGGCACAGGAAGACTTCTGGATGACTTGATACATTTCGTATACAACAGTCAAGGTTGCCGGCTGGTGATGGTGGGAGACACGGCACAGCTGCCACCCGTGGGAGAAGAGGAGAGTCCTGCACTTTGCTCCAACATGCTGGCAGGCTATGGGCTGCAAGTACATGAGATGACACTGACTACTGTGGTCAGACAACTGGCAGACTCTGGTATCTTGTGGAACGCAACACAACTGCGACAGCTACTGGCTGAGGAACTGTTGGGAGCCTTTCCACAACTGAGGCTTAAGGATTTCGCGGACATCATAAGGTTGCCCGGAAATGAACTGATAGAAGCACTGGAACTGGCCTACCACGACTGCGGAACAGATGGAACAATTGTAGTGACTCGTTCCAATGCTCGTGCCGTCATATATAATAGAGGTATACGTGCGCGCGTGCTTGACCACGAGGAAGAACTGGGAGGAGGAGACCAAATCATAGTCGTTAAGAACAACTACCACTGGATACAGCCCGATGAGCCAAAAGACAAGAAGAATGAAGATGAAGACAACCAAAACAACGTAGACTTCATAGCTAACGGAGATGCAGCGGTAGTCAGAAGAATACGTAGCGAGCGTGAAGTGCATGGCTTTCGCTTCGCCGACGTCGTGCTGGAGTTTCCGGACTACGACAACATGGAAGTAACGGCCACGGCCCTGCTGGACACCCTGCAGAGCGAGGCTCCCGCACTGACCCGACAACAGCAGCAGGAACTCTTCCAGAAGGTGTGGGACGACTATCCCGAGAAACGCAATAAACGAGACAGAATGAAGGCGGTGAAGGAAGATCCCTACTACAACGCGCTGCAGATAAAATACGGATATGCCGTGACCTGCCACAAGGCGCAGGGCGGACAGTGGCAACGAGTGTTCATCGACCAGGGCTACGTGACGGAAGACATGCTCTCGGCCGACTATTTCAGATGGCTCTACACGGCACTCACCCGTGCCACGGAGAGGGTATATTTGGTCAACTGGCCACTGGAGGAACTGGACGAGGCCAGCAGGATGGAAATGGAGTACTAAGGAAAATGACCCCGAGAAGATAACTAATAACTGAAATGGGTTAAAAAAGATGAAAAGAGGGGGAGGTATTTGTCTGTTATGGGAAAATAGACTATTTTTGCGCAGATATTTACGAAAAAACAGGCAAAAAATCGACTAATTGTACAAAAATAATTAGTAATCGCTTGCTTAAATAGATATTAGAACAATTAAAATGAACTATCACCTCTCGTTCGACCTCTCACAGTTCCCAAAGGAAATGAGCGACGCCCGGTTGGGTAACTATTTTCTCTTCTTCGACAACCTCTCGGGTGACAAAACAATTGAACATTCCGAAAAGAAACACTTCCCAATCAAGGTGGAAGCTATGTTGGTACTCTCCGTGCTGAAAGGAGGAATACGACTGCGGGTGAATCTACAGGAAACAAATCTGAAGGAAGGTCAAGTGCTGAATATCATGCCTGGATGTATTTTTCAGATTGTGGACACAACGGAGGATTTTAAGTATTTCTGCATGATTTTCGACCAAGAAATACTGGACCACATTCAGAAAAGCTTTGGTGTACATCTGGACTTAATCCACAAATACTATAATTTCCACAAGCATGCAGTACCACAGGAATCCATGACACTGATGATGTCGATGTACATGCAGATAAAAAAAGAATTGGAACAACCAGACTATGAATATAAGAAAGAGGTGGTAGAACGATACTGCGAGATATGGATTCTGAAAAGTATGTCGAACTCGGTGGATGCGTCCGTTCCAGAACTGAGCAAAACAGCCAATAGGAAGGAACAGATTTTCCGCGATTTCCTTACACTGCTGGAGAAGAATTACCATCAGGAAAGGAGCATAGCCTACTACGCCGACAGACTTTGCCTGACTCCGAAATACTTATCCACAATCATCAAGGAAGTGAGCGGTAAACATGGATTACAATGGATAGATGAATATGTTGCGTTGGAAGCCAAAGCACTCCTGCGCGAGGGTCATTTGAGTGTAAAACAGGTCAGCGACAGCCTGAACTTCCCCTCACAGAGTATGTTCGGACGCTTCTTCAAGAAGATGACAGGATATACTCCGAAGAAGTATATGCAGTTGTAAAAAGAAAGACCTACTCTGTCCTGCGGACATCTCTCCCATTAGGGAGAGAGGGGCTGGCGCAGAGAGGGCGAAGGGAGAAAGACCCACTCTGTCCTACGGACATCTCTCCCGTTAGGGAGAGAGGCTGGCACGGAGAGGGGGAAGGAAGAAAGACCCACTCTGTCCTACGACATCTCTCCCATTAGGGAGAGAGAGGCTGGCGCGGAGAGGGCGAAGGGAGAAAGACCTACTCTGTCCTGCGGACATCTCTCCCATTAGGGAGAGAGGCTGGCACGGAGAGGGGGAGAATGGGGATAGCGCGGAGAGGGGGAGAATGGATTATTCCTTTATTATGGCAACTTATTCAAGACGGGAAGGATGTCCTCTTTCCAGTTGGCACCCAAAGCAATAATCATGCGCGTAGAATCTGATAAAATATAGAAAAGGACGCGCTCCTGACTTCGTCATCGCATCTCCCATAATTCTTCTTTGAAAATAGCGATAGGCTTATGCTTCCTCAAG
>JAILFY010000203.1 GCA_024697285.1 Bacteroidaceae bacterium | reverse complement strand
ACAGGAATACAGCATCCACACCATCGAGGAGTTCGAGATGAACGGTTTCGCCCTCGCCGACGGCGACTCGCTCTACATCGACAGCGTCATCCCCCGCTTCAGCAACATGGTGGAAGTGCGCGGTGCGGTGATGCACGAAGGACAGTACCAGATGGACGGCAAGATCCAGTCGGTGCGCGACCTGGTGCAAGCCGCTGAAGGGTTGCGCGAGGACGCCTTCACGGAGCGTGCCGTGATGCACCGCGAGAAGGAGGACCTCACCCTGGAGATGATCAGCATAGATATAAGAGGTATCATGGACGGCAGCGTGGCCGACGTGGCGCTGAAGAAGAACGACGTGCTCTTCATCCCCAGCAAGACGGAGCTCACGGGCGAGCAGACCCTGCGCATCAACGGCGAGGTGAACTTCCCCGGTACCTACGAATATGCGGAGAACACCACCATCCAGGACCTCATCATCCTTGCCGGCGGTCTCACCCGTGCCGCATCCACCGCTAAGATCGACGTCTTCCGCCGCAACTATCAGCCCGGAGCCCGCACTGCCTCGAACGAGTTGGCACAAGTATATACCTTCAACCTCGACCACGGCTTCATGGTCGAAGACACCATGTTCGTGCTCCTGCCCTTCGATGAGGTGCAGGTGCGTAAGAGTCCAACCTACGAGGAGCAGCAGAACGTGAAGATCACCGGTTCTGTGAACTTCGAAGGGGAATATGCCATGACCAACAAAGAGTTCCGACTCAGCGACTTGGTGCACATGGCGGGAGGCCTCAGTGAACTGGCATACGCCAAAGGTGCGCGTCTGCTCCGACAGATGACGCAGGAGGAGCGAGAGCAGCGGGAGACTTCGCTGCGCACTTCGCAGATTGCGCTCTACGAACAGGCGCTGGAGTCCGACAAACAATATGACCGACATCTGGCCGACTCGCTGCAGGACTTGAAGATGAACCTCGGCTACAACTATCCCGTCGCCATCAACCTCGACGAGGCGCTGGCCCATCCGGGGGAGGCATCAGACATCCTTCTGCGAGCCAACGACCAGGTGATCATACCGCAGTTCTCCAACACTGTCAAGATTTCCGGAGAGGTGATGTACCCCATCAGTATTAACTACAAGAAGGGGAAAGGGTTGTCTTATTATATTAAGAGTGCGGGCGGCTACAGCAACAAGGCGAGCAAGAGCCAGACTTACGCTATCTACATGAATGGATCTACCAACAAAGTGGGCCGACGGGCCCGCAAAGATGATATTCAACCGGGATGCGAGATAGTGATTCCTACGAAACCTAAGAAAGAGGGAATGACAACGGCCGAGATTTCTGTCCTCGGCACTTCGGCTGCTTCTCTTACTACGATGGTCGTCGCTCTTATCAACTTGTTGAAGTAACTATGGAAGAAATAAAGATAAGCCGAATCATTCAGGTTCTGCTGACCCACAAGAAACGTTTTGCCATCAATGGCGCCATCGTGTTCGTACTGGCATGTGCCTATATCCTGTGCTTTCCGAGGTATTATCGTGCGGAGGTACTCCTGGCTCCCGAGACGGAGTCTTCCAGCACACTCAACTCGCTGTCGTCCATCGCTTCTACCTTCGGATTCAACCTCGATGGGAGCCAGGGAGCAGACGCCATCTCGCCCGAACTCTATCCGGACCTCTTCCGCTCCAACGACTTTGTCGTGGGGCTGCTGTCTATCCAGCTGGACATCCCGGAACCGGCTATTCGTACGGATTATTTCGACTACCTCGCCAACTATCAGGAACAAACACCTTGGGCTCCTGCCGTAAGAAAGATAAAGAAGTTGCTGAAACCGAAGAAGAAACCGCGTCGCCTGCCATCGGCTGGGGCTGATGAGGCTCCTTCGGGACTGAATCCTTTCATGCTGTCGGAAGCGGAGGATGCTCTGGTTCGAGCCGTCAAGGAGAATATCACCTGTGCCGTCGACAAGAAAACGGGCATCATAAGTATCATGGTACAGGATCAGGACCCCGTGATATGTGCCGTACTTGCCGATTCCACGAAGGCTCATCTGCAGGAATTCATCACTTCCTACCGCACGAACAAGGCGCGCATCGATGCTGATTATTATTCCAGAATCTGCCAGAGCGCAGAGGAGGACTACGAGAAAGCGCTGCAGGCTTATGCAGCCTACGCCGACCGACATTCCGGGTCAACACTCCGACAGTCGTATGTCACTCGCCGCGACGAGCTGGAAGCGGACATGCAATCCAAGCTTACCACGCTCATTGCCCTGCGACAGCAGCAGCAGACGGCTATGGGAAAAGTGCAGGAGCGTACTCCGGCTTTCACCGTGCTTCAGGGGGCTACTGTTCCCATTAAACCGGCGGGACCCAAACGGATGCTTTTCGTGGCTTTCATGCTCGTCCTCTCTCTGGCTGGTACTTATATTTGGCTGGTGCGCAAGGAATTGCTCAGATCATTGGGCCTCGAGAAAGAATAGACGCTCATGAACAGCTCTTCAAAGGATATCTCTCTTCAGTTGGTGGCAGCTACCATAAGAAAACATGGCTGGCAGTTGGCGCTCTGTGCAGTGGCATCAGGTCTTGTCGTGTTCTTGTTCATGCTGTCTATCCCGGATTACTTCCGCAGCGACGAAATCGTGGGCTACGAGGAGGAGAGTTCTACCATAGCTGAGGGGCTGCGGCAGGTGGGCCTCAGTATGGGGTTCGACACAGGGCGACAGAGTCCTAATACCGACGCGTTTTTCCCGCCTCATTATATCCTCCTTCTGGAATCACAGGTGTTTCTGGCTCAAATGTTGAAGACGACAATCTGCACCGAGGAGGGCGACAGCATGACATACTATGCTTACTTGCGTGACAACCAGCAGACGACTTGGTGGCAGACACTCTACAACAGAGTCTCAGGATGGGGCTCTGAGCCCGCCAGTGATGATATCTTCGATGTTGACCCCACGCACCTCACGCCCTCGCAGGAAGTTATCTTTGAGCTGGCGGCGGAACGCATCCTCTGTCAGGCGAATACGAAGAAGAACCTCGTGACTGTGTCGGTCATCGACAGAGACCCTTACGTCTGTGCTACTATGGCAGCGGCTGTCTGCAGGGGAATCCGGGACTTCGTGGAAGAATATCGCCGACAGAAGATGTCTGAACAGATTCTTTTCTACGACCGACTCGTCCAGCAGGCCACCGACAAATACTTGGCCGCAAGGCGTGCCTTCGAGGACTATGCTCAACCGCGTTCCTGGGCTTCAAAACCTTCTTCCTACACTTGGTCCAACCATCTGCGGTTGAGGATGATGCAGGAGCAGACGACTCTCCATGCGCTACGTTCTCACTACGACTATTCCGTAAGTAGGCTTTCCGAACCTACGTCCTTGTTTGCTCCTGTTCAGCAGGCTTCCATTCCCGTGGAACCGCGTGGCCCCAGACGCCTCACCAGTGCGCTCCTGACTTCGCTGCTCTCTCTCATAGTCGTGCTTCTCTACTTCCTCAGGGAGCCTCTCATCCAACAACTCAAATAGTTCCCTCTCTCGTCATATGTTCTCTCTCGACAAACTGTTCAAATATCTCCACCTCTCCACCACACGCGAAAAGATTGTCCGCAACCTCTTCTGGGCGGTCATCGGTAAGGTGGTCACCCTGCTGGGGAGTCTCTTCGTGGGTATTCTCATTGCCCGGTATCTGGGCCCTGAGCGCTACGGACTGATGAACTATGTGATCAGCTATGTCTGTCTTTTCCAGGTCTTCTCTACCTTCGGGCTGGATAATATCGAGGTGAGGGAGGTGGCAAAGCGGGACATGCCTTTCACAACTATTATAGGTACGGCTTTCTTCATCCGCCTGATTCTGGCCATAGGAGTCATTGTCATGACGATTGGCACGGCCTTGTTGCTCGAGAGTGATGCCGAAGCTATCATCTTGGTGATTATCTACTCTGCATCCATCTTCTGCAACTGCTTCGTGGTCATCCGCAACTACTTCCTGGCCATTGTGCAGAACGAGTATGTCGTGAAGTCCGAGATTATGCGAAC
>JAILFY010000195.1 GCA_024697285.1 Bacteroidaceae bacterium | reverse complement strand
CCGCAATGGCTGTATCGCTTCGCTGGTGGCTCAGGCCCGTGAGGCTGCTGCCGCTGGGGGCAAGGAGATTGTACTGACTGGCGTTAATATCGGTGATTTCGGTCGCACTACGGGTGAGTCCTTCCTCGATCTCTTGCGAGCGTTGGACGAGGTAGAAGGCGTAGAGCGTTACCGCATTTCCAGCATAGAACCTAATTTGCTCACGGACGAGGTGCTCCGTTTCTGTGCCACCTCCCGTGCTTTTGTCCCTCATTTCCATATCCCCCTGCAGTCGGGGTCCGACGAGGTGCTTCGGCTCATGCACCGCCGCTACGACACCGCCCTCTATTATAATAAGGTACTGCGCGCGCGAGAGCTGATGCCCGATTGCTTCATCGGTGCAGACGTCATTGTGGGCACTCGCGGCGAGACGTCGGAACTCTTCGATGAGGCCGAGCGCTTCATCACCTCGCTGCCCGTCTCCCAGCTCCATGTCTTCAGCTACAGCGAACGACCGGGCACTGCAGCACTGCGCATCCCCCATGTAGTAGGTCCGCAGGAGAAACACGAGCGCAGCCAGCGGCTGCTGGCCATCAGTCAGCAAAAGCTCGAGGCCTTCTACGAACGTTTCATCGGACAGACACGTCCCGTGCTGCTCGAGCGCTCCCGCAAGCCCGGCTGCTACAACGGCTTCACCGACAACTATATCAAAGTAGAATACCGCGGTCCCGGACAGGACAACAGCCTGCTTCCCCTCCGTCTCGTGGGCTGGAACGACGATCGCTCTGCCCTCCTGGCCGAACCCGCTATTATCTGACACAAATATCCTGATATGACTTCCGATACCCCTACAAATACACCCCCCTCCTTGGCAATCGTCATCCTCAGCTGGAACGGTGTCCAGATGCTTCGTCAGTTCCTGCCCAGTGTCTTGGCCCATACTCCAGAGCACCTTGCTCATGTCTTTGTGGCAGACAACGGTTCCGCGGACGACACCCTCTCGGTTCTTGCTGCGGAGTTCCCGCAGGTGAGGACTATTGCTCTGGACCAGAACTATGGTTTTGCCGAGGGCTACAACAAGGCACTTCGGAAGGTGGGAGACAGCTATCCGCTGTATCTGCTGCTGAATTCAGACATCGAGGTTCCCGAGGGGTGGCTCGAACCCCTGCTCGACTATATGGCCGCTCACACCGATGTCGCTGCCTGTCAGCCCAAACTGCGAGCACACCACACCCCCACGCACTTTGAATATGCGGGGGCCGCGGGAGGATATATCGACAGCCTGGGTTATCCTTTCTGCCGCGGCCGCGTCTTCGACACGGTGGAAGCCGACGAGGGACAGTACGACCAGGTGGCCGACGTCTTCTGGGCCACAGGTGCAGCGCTGCTCATCCGCTCCGGAGAATACTGGGAGGCGGGCGGTCTCGATGGCCGTTTCTTCGCCCATCAGGAAGAGATAGACCTCTGCTGGCGTCTGCGCGCTCGTGGCCGCCGCATCGCTTGCGTTCCTCAGTCCGTGGTTTATCATGTCGGAGGAGGAACTCTTCCTAAGGAGAATCCCCGTAAGACCTTCCTGAATTTCCGCAACAACCTCTTGCTCCTCTATAAAAACCTACCTGCCGCGCGCCTCAGCAAAGTGCTCTTCGTCCGCTTCTGGCTCGACGCCCTGGCCTCCCTCGTCTTCCTGCTGAAAGGCGAAGGACGCAGCTTCATAGCTGTGTGGAAGGCGCACCGCGCCTTTCGGCAGATGCGCAGGGATTTCGCTCCTGACCGCGAAGTCAACCTGGCGGCCACCGTAGCCGACCCTCTGCCAGGGCAGTTGTCGGGAAGCTTGCTGGTGGCGTATCATCTGCGGCGCTTGCGCACCTTTGCGCAGCTCGTAGCCCACTATCCTCTCTGACTCCGTTGCAGACCCGCTGCCGCCGCAGTCGCTCATCTACCTGTAAACCAACTTTATACACCTAACCCAATAAACTAACATCTTATGAATCTACCAACAGTATTCTGGCTCGTGCCCGTAGCATCTGTCGTGGCACTGAGTATGGCGTGGTATTTCTTCCGTTCGATGATGACAGCCGACGAAGGAACGCCCCGTATGCGTGAGATTGCAGGTCATGTGCGCCGTGGCGCCATGGCTTATCTGAAACAACAGTACAAAGTCGTCACCATCGTCTTTGTGGTGCTGGCACTTGTCTTCTCCTTTATGGCTTATGTCCTCCACTGGCAGAACCCGTGGGTGCCCTTCGCCTTCCTCACTGGTGGTGTATTCTCCGGTCTGGCCGGTTTCTTTGGAATGAAGACCGCCACCTACGCCTCTGCCCGCACCGCCAACGCTGCCCGCAAGAGCCTCGACGGTGGGCTCCGCATTGCCTTCCGCAGCGGTGCCGTGATGGGACTCACTGTCGTAGGTCTCGGACTGCTCGACATCGCCGGCTGGTTCCTGGCGCTGAACTGGTTCTATGAGGGTGATAACATGGCCCTCGTCACCATCACCACCACCATGTTGACTTTCGGAATGGGAGCCTCCACCCAGGCCCTCTTCGCCCGTGTGGGAGGAGGAATATACACGAAGGCAGCTGACGTCGGAGCCGATATAGTGGGAAAGGTGGAAGCCGACATCCCGGAAGACGATCCGCGCAACCCCGCCACCATCGCCGATAATGTGGGCGACAACGTAGGTGATGTCGCCGGAATGGGTGCCGACCTCTACGAGAGCTATTGCGGAAGTATCCTCTCCACGGCTGCCCTCGGAGCCACGGCCTTTGCCCTCAATGGCGAGATGCAGCTCAAGGCCGTTATTGCTCCGATGATTATTGCCGCCGTGGGCGTCTTCCTGAGCATCTTTGGTATTTATCTCGTTCGTACGAAAGAAGGTGCATCGATGAAGGATCTGCTGCGCTCCCTCTCCGTGGGTACCAACGTCTCGGCGCTGCTCATAGCCGTCGCCACTTTTGCCATCCTCTATTTCCTGGATATCGAGAACTGGCTTGGCCTCTCTTTCTCCGTCATCACGGGACTGGCCGCTGGCGTCATCATCGGACAAGCCACGGAATACTATACCAGCCACTCCTACAAACCCACTCAGAAGATCTCCGAGGCAGGTCTGACTGGTTCTGCCACCGTTATTATCAAAGGTATCGGAACTGGTATGATTTCTACCTGCATTCCCGTCGTCACTATCGGTGTTGCCATCATGTTGAGCTACCTCTGTGCCAATGGTTTCAATATGGAGATGAGCGCCGAGGCGCTGTCCCGTGGTCTTTATGGTATCGGTATTGCTGCTGTGGGAATGCTTTCCACACTCGGCATCACTTTGGCCACCGACGCCTATGGTCCTATAGCTGACAACGCGGGCGGCAATGCGGAAATGAGCGAGTTGGGCGAGGAAGTGCGCCACCGCACCGACGCCCTCGACGCCCTGGGCAACACCACGGCTGCCACGGGCAAGGGCTTCGCCATCGGTTCGGCCGCCCTCACCGCCCTGGCTCTCCTCGCCTCGTACATCGAAGAGGTGAAGATCGCCATGGAGCGTGCCGGGATGACCCTTACCAACCTCAAGGGAGAAGTGATCACAGCAGCACAGGCCACCATTCCCGATTTCATGAACTACTTCCAGGTCAACCTGATGAACCCGCGTGTGCTCGTGGGCGCTTTCATCGGTGCCATGGCAGCCTTCCTGTTCTGCGGTCTTACGATGGAGGCAGTGGGACGTGCCGCCCAGAAGATGGTGGAGGAGGTGCGTCGTCAGTTCCGCGAGATTGCAGGAATACTCGAGGGCAAGGCAACGCCTGACTACGGTTCGTGTGTGGAGATCTCCACCCGTGCCGCCCAGCACGAGATGATTTTCCCATCCCTCTTGGCCATTGCCATCCCCATCGTGGTTGGTCTCGTACTCGGCGTGGCGGGTGTACTTGGATTGTTGGTTGGCGGTCTGGCCAGCGGCTTCACCCTCGCGGTGTTTATGGCCAACGCCGGCGGAGCGTGGGACAACGCCAAGAAGATGGTGGAAGAAGGAAACTTCGGCGGCAAAGGCAGTTTCGCCCACAAGGCCACCATCGTGGGCGACACCGTAGGCGATCCTTTCAAGGACACCAGCGGTCCCTCGCTGAATATCCTCATCAAACTCATGTCCATGGTTCCCATCGTCATGGCCGGCCTCACCATCGCCTTTGCCTGAGGACGATTTTACGACGTGAAACAGTTTAAGGTGCAGCCGGTGGCTGCAGTTTAAGAGTTAAAGATGTTTCGGAGAAACTCTGATGACTTTCGAACATACAATAATAAAAGAGCTGCGCAGATGCTTTTGACATCTGCGCAGCTTCGTTTCCTTGCGTTAGTATCGACTCTTTTTATTCTTCTTTATTCTTTAATTATTTCATTTTTTAATTTTTATATTTTTTTCATTGCACGATCCTCATGGTATATTCGTTATATACCGAACCCAAGTTCTTGATCTTGATGGTGAACTTTCCTCTCCACTTGGGAGTGAAGGAGACGAGACACTCATCGCCTAAGTCGGTGTCGGATTCGATGAGGTTGTCGTTCTCGTCGTAGACGTTAAGATCCAGGTCGGTGTCGCCGTCACCCTTGACGTAGATGTACACGGACTCGCGAGCGTAGAACGTATATTTGTACACGTCTGTGGTATTGCTCTTGACGCGGTCTGTGTGGGTGATGTCCACAAGCAGGTCGCTGGACTGGCTGGTGACGTACTCACTACGCTGGGTGCTGCTGGTGCTCTGGCTCCACAGGGTGGAAGCGCTGAGGGTGCTGAAACTGGTGGTTACGATACTGAGGATTACACTCAGGATGATGTTCTTGGTCTTCATAGTTGTAAAATTTTTAATGGTTGAACGTTTATTTTTTTATTCTTTTATTTTTTTATTTTTTAATTGTTTTATTCTTTTATTGTTTAATTGTTTTATTCTTTAATTCTTTTTTTTCTTGCCTTGTTTACTATATAGACCTCTCATCCCCCTCAATTCTATCATAAAAACGAAAAAAATCTTTCTTCCAGGGGCCTCCCTGGAAAAATAATCCCGATGAAATGCCTTTATATATATATTAAGGTGTATCTTTGTGGCGGAAAGTAGGAAACTGTTCGTGAATACTTTCGTGTTATTTGTTTCTCTAAACTCTAAACTCTAAACTCTCAACTCTCATGTCCACCCCCTCCCCCCGCCTCGCCATCCTCGGCGGCGGTGCCGCCGGATTCTTCCTGGCCCTGAACGTGAAGGAGATGATGTCGGAGATCGATGTCACTATCTTCGAGCGCAGCCAACGGGTGCTGGCGAAGGTGGAGATATCGGGCGGCGGGCGTTGCAACTGCACGAACACCTTCGAGGAGATCACCGATCTGCAGCTGGCCTATCCGCGAGGTCATCGGTTGATGAAACGCCTCATGAAAGATTTCGGACAGCGGGAGGCCTGTCGGTGGTTCGAGGACCATGGCGTGAAGTTGGTGGTGCAGGAGGATCAGTGTGTCTTTCCGGCAGCACAGGACTCCCATGTCATCATCGAATGTTTCCTCCGTCTGGCCCGCGACTATCATATCCGGATAGAGCGGGGCCGTAAGATCATGTCATTAAGCGAGCTGGAGGACTATGACTTCGTGGCCGTTACTACGGGCGGTTCCCCAAAGGCCAGCGGCCTCACGTGGCTGGCCGATATGGGTCACGAGATAGTGTCTCCGGTGCCCTCGCTCTTCACACTGAATATCCCGGAACCGAAACTTACGGAACTGATGGGATTGGTTATTCCTGATGTCAGTGTGCAGTTGACAGGCACGAAGGCGAAGGCCAATGGGCCGCTGTTGATCACCCATTGGGGAGTGAGCGGTCCGGCAGTGCTGAAGCTCTCGAGCTACGGAGCTCGGCTTTTGGCCGAGCAGAACTACCGGATGTCCGTGAGCGTGAACTGGACGGGAGCCAACGAGGCAGATGTCATCAGCGTCCTTACCGATGCAGCCCAGCGGGAACCGCAGAAACAGCTCACTACCTACAGTCCTCTCGGACTACCCCAACGGCTGTGGGCCTATCTCCTGGAGCGGGCGCTGGGCGAGCGGGCCGCTATTCGTTGGTGTGAGCTCAACAAGAAAGACCGGAACCGCTTGACGAACACGTTGACCAACGACACCTACAAGACCGACGGCCGAGCCACCTTCAAGGAGGAGTTTGTCACCTGTGGTGGGGTGTCGTTAAACAGCATAAACCCCTCGACGATGGAAAGCCGTTGCGTCGAAGGGTTGTATTTTGCCGGTGAGGTCCTCGATATCGATGCTATCACCGGAGGTTTCAACTTCCAGGCCGCCTGGACTACTGCTTACACGGCCGCCAAGGCCATTGTGAGCAAGGCACAGGCGGACAAGTAATCAGAAGCCGGAAGTCAGAAGAGGGTGGGGCAGGGGAGTCCTACTCAAGAATCTTGATGGCCACGGAACGAATCTGTTGCCACCCGGATTTGTCCGTGAGGCTGATGACGAAATGGTAGTCGCCGGTGTCTTTGTCTGTTGGAATCTGTATTTCCTGGAAGGCGTCGTAGGTCGTCAGGCCTTCCGGGATGTCAAAATCCTTATTGAAGACCCATGGATTCACCGCTTCCTTCTTCTCGTCCAAGGGGCATTCGGTGGCCGAAGTGCTACGGGTGTGGTGGTCGAAGTTATCGTGAATATTGATAGTATACGTCCCCAGCGCCTGGTTGTCCGTCATGATATAATGGAAAGGAATCACCTCGCCGCGGTGATATTGCTGGCACTCTGAGGGTAATGCGGTTATTCCTTCGTCGCTGATGACGGGTTTCTCCATGTCTTTCTCCATCTCGTCGTCGTCGCCACAGGCAATCAGACTTGCCGTGCAGATAAGAGCCATCAGTAGGCCCAAAAAGAAATATCTTTTCATAAAAAGGATTTAAAGAGCGTTTTTAAGTTAAAAGGAGTGTCCCTCCCCGCCAGACACCCCTCCCTGACGGGAGGGGGCTTGGGGGGTGGGTCTAGTCCTCCTCCCCTTGGGGGGAGTTAGAGGGGGGCTTCAACCACTATATGTGTCTCAGCAGTAGTCTGTTGCCCATACATATCTGTCACAGTGACGTGCAGGTGATATTCGCCGAGGGGAGCGTCGGCGGGAATATCAAGGTGCTCGTGGAAGGTCGTATTGCGGACCCCCACGTACTTACCGGAGGTGTAGGACAGCTCCACGATCTTGTTGCTGCCCCCTTCCTGATGTATCTCGATGTCGATACGTTTTATCTGTCCTTCCGCCAGCAGTTCTGCCTCGAGGTGCAGGTCGTCGCCCGGATAAGCAATCTTGCTGTTTTCATGTCCCACTTCCGTGAGGCTGATAGTGGGCCGTGAAGGCATTTCATCTTCTTCGTTGTCGTTGTTACACGAGATCATACTAAAAGTGAGTAGTGTGATGAGAGCCAGTACGAGGCTCATATTATACATTAGTTTCATAATAGGGGGGCAGCCTTCGGCTGCGGTTTAAGGTGCAGCCTTCGGCTGCGGTTTAAGGGTTTAAGGTGCGAGCGGGGCTCGCGGTTTAAGGTGCAGCCTTTGGCTGCGGTTTAAGAGTTTAAGGTGCGAGCGGGGCTCGCGGTTTAAGGTGCAGCCTTCGGCTGCGGTTTAAGGGTTTAAGGTGCGAGCGGGGCTCGCGGTTTAAGGGGCAGCCTTTGGCTGCGGTTTAAGGGTTTAAGGCGCGGGCCCCCTCCGGCTCCCCGGGTGGGGAGATAGGGTTAGCGCGGGTTGTTCGGATTATTGGAATTTCGGAAAACTCGGAAGAAACGTACAACTGCGTGGCGTAACCTTTCATCCAGTCTAGTGGTAACCCTTCCCCCCTCCCTAACGGGAGGGGTTTGGGGGTGGGTCTGGGAGTCCCGTCCTAATATTCCACTCCCACCATCATCGAAACATTGCGGCCCGGTTCGGGCACGTTGATGAGGCGGTAGAAGCTGGTGTGGTCGTAGTAGCGGCGGTTCAGCAGGTTGTCGGCGTGCAGCGCGATGTTCACCTTGCAGTTGCGCAGCGGTATCTGCTTCTTTGCCGAGAGGTTCAGGGTCCAGTAGCCGTCGGTGGGTTGTTCCGGCGGAACTATCTCGTTTTGTGCTCCCACAATGCGTGCATTCACTCCAAGGAACGAGTTGCCGTGCCACTGGAACGAGTATTTCGCACCGGCGTCCACCGACCAGGGCGTACTGAAAGGCAAGGTGTAGCCTTTCTTCTCTCCCGAGAGCTGCTCTGCATAGAGATATTCCCCTTTCAGCTCCGTCTCCCAGTGGCGGTCGATGACCCATGTAGCCTGTGCCTCCACTCCATATCTCAGCACCTGCGCCTGGGTGTAGTGGTGGAGCTGCAGTCCCTCCACATACTTCGACGTCGGATTCAGGTAGATATAGTTGGGGAAGAAGTTGATGTAGGGGTCCACCTGCACGCACACCACGTCGTTGTCCCAGTGAATTCCCATGTCTATCTGGTAGCTCTCCTCCGGGTCCAGCTGCGCGTTGCCGCGTTCGTAGCGGAAGATATGGTAGTTCACGCCGTCGGCTCCCAACTCCTTGGGGGTGGGAACCCGGAAGCTCTTGCCAATGTTGCTTTTCAGTACCCAGTGGCCCACGGCGTAGTTCACGCCCGCCGACCAGGTCAGACTCGTGAAGTCGCGGTCCACGTCGGCCGACCGCACCTTGTACACCGAGTCGCCGCCTTCCACCGGCGTCAGGAACCAGTCCTTGTAGCTGCCGATGTGCGTGTGGGCGTGGTCTATTCTGATGCCTGCATTCAGTTTCAGCCGTTCGCTGATGGTGTAGCGGTCCATGGCGAAGGCCCCTATGCTCGTTGTCTCGAAGTCCGGGATTATGAAACCCCATCCGTCGCGCCGGTTGTGCTGATATTCTCCGTTGAGGCCGGCACTCAGCTCGTGGCTCTCGCCCAGTGCGAGGTTCATTCCCAGCTTGGCCGTCAGCGTGTTCTTCACGAAGCGTCGTTCCAGCGTACCGTCGGGTCGCGGCATATAGCCGTGGCTCACCGCCTCGCTCCGTTCCTCGCGCAGGTTGTTCTGCCACGCCAGGTTGGCGTCCCAGCGCAGCTGCTCACCTTTCCACGCGGTGTGGCTGAGCACCTTGAAGTGGTTCACCCACTGGTAGGGGAGGTCCACGTCGCGGCGCGACGTGTCGTAGTCGATGTCCGAGAGTCGCACCTCCAGTCCGTGGGCGTTGGCGAAGAAACCGCTCTTCGAGTAGGAGTCGCTGACGCGCAGGTCGGTGTGGAAGCGGTAGCCCGCATAGCCCACCATAAGGTTGCCGTCGCGCTCGCTGCCTGCCGTGTTGCGCAGTCGGCGGTCCTTCAGCTTGATCCAGTAGCTGAAGTACTGGATGCTGTCCGTGGGCACGTGGTAGTCGGCGTAGTCGATGAGTGTGGCTCCCACTCGGTAGAACCAGTCGCCATGCCTTCCTCCCAGCTTCGTCGTGAAGCCTATCTGCTCGTTGTTAGAGCGACCGAAGAGCTGCACGCTGCCGCTCAGCGGTTCTATGGGCACGTGGTTGCTGTAGAGGCTCAGCACTCCGCCGATGGCGTCGCTGCCGTAGAGCAGGGCCGCAGGGCCTTTGATGACCTCGGCGCGGTCCACGCTGAACTGGTCTATCTCCAGCCCGTGGTCGTCGCCCCACTGCTGTCCCTCGTGCTTTATGCCGTCCTCGCTTACGACCATGCGGTTGAAGCCCAGTCCGCGGATAGTGGGTTTCGACTGTCCGGAGCCGATAGCCATCGCTTTCACTCCCGGAATACCCTCCAGGGTTTGCATCAGCGACCCCGAGAAATGTTCCTGCAGGTAGTCGTGACTCACCTGTACAGCCGACTGCGACGAGCGCATCTGGAAGTCGCGCTGTCGTTGTCCGCTCACGGTCACGTCGTGCAGCACCACCGCAGAATCCTTGGGTGTCACCTGACAATGACCATCGACCATGCATGCCAAGAGCATAGCAGTCAGAATGGATAATCTCATGATTGTGTCTCCATTTCTAATGTTGAATCATCACTTCTGCTTGTATCCATCGTGCTGGATGCAAGCTTCACTGGTTTGATAAGAGAATAACAGGCTAAATGGAGAAAGCCGGGGGAGCGCGCAGTCCCACGATGCCGCTATGTGCCACGCAGACGTTGCGTCGCTGGGCATCGCTCTTCTCGTCCACCACCTTATTAATATAAGTAATGCATACGGTGGTTGGAACCAGGAAGGTGAGGGTGAGGAACTGACAGAGCACACAGTCGTGCGACCAGTGCGGCATTGTTGTCATGTGGCCGTGGCAGTTGTGATGCACGCAGTCGGCACATTCGGTGGTGGCTACAGCCACCCGCTCCTTGTGCACATGCACCGAGGAGAGCACCACCATTGGCACAAACACCGCCAATAGCAGCCACGCCGCAATATGTCTTGTCGTGTCCTGTTTCACAATGCAAAATTACATAAAAAATCATCATCTCCCCCCTTTTTCTCCCAAAAATCTTCCCCTCCCCCCCATTTTGATATCATATATCATCTCCCCCTCCCCCCTCCCTCGCTCTCCCCCTCCCCCTTTTCCGCCCCCTTCCCGCCCCCTTTCCCGCCCCCTTTCCCGCCCCCTCCTTTCTCCCTCGCCGCCTTCCTCGCCGTCTCCTTTCTCCCTCGGCCGCCGTTCCCGTGCTGTTAGGCACGGGTCTCCGCCCCCTTCTCCCCCCTTCCTCTCCCTTTTCCGCCCCCTTTCCCGCCTTTTTTCTCAAAAATTGCCCGGAAGCTGCTGCCCTCTGCGAAAAAATGGCTACCTTTGCCATCAGAAACCAACCACCCATGTCCTATTCCCGAGAAGAGGCGATCCGCAAAGGGATCCTTCCCCGCCAGACCAACCACCACCAGCACCGCCGCGCCCCGTGGCACGACTACAGTCAGCCCTGTCTTTATATGGTGACCCTGTGCACCGAAGGGCGCCTCCCGCTCTTTGGTGAGCTTGCTGGCGACCTGTGTGCTCCCCGCGGTTCGGCTGCTTTTCCGCACATCGTCCTCTCCCCCTTAGGTCGGTCCATCCTCGACGAAGAACTCCCCAAGATTCATCGTTTCACCCCCGAGGTAGAGCTCTGGCAAGCCACTATTATGCCCGACCACCTCCACCTCCTCCTCTCCATCACCTCCCCCCTTCCCCAAGGCAAGCTCCTTGGCGACATCATCAGCAGCTTCAAAGGCGGTTGCACCCGCGCCTGGTGGTCCTTCTCCCAAAACCTTTCCTCTTCCTCTTCTCCCTCGGCCGCCGTTCCCGTGCCGTCAGGCACGGGTCCCCGCCCCTCCCTCTTCGAGCCGGGCTACCACGATCGCATCATCATGCGGCCCGGCATGCTCGATAGCATCAAACTTTACATGGCCGACAACCCCCTCCGCGCCCTTATTCGGCGCGCCTTTCCCCGCCTCTTGGAGCGCCGCCTGCATCTCCGCATCGGTTCCCACGATTACGCCGCCTTCGGAAACCTTTTCCTCGTGAAAAGGCCCGAAAAGGAACAGGTCTTCTTCCACCGCAAAGACCCACAAACCGGGCGCCCCACAGAGACCACCGCCGCCTATGCCTCTTCGCGAGACCGCCTGCTCAACGCCGCCCGTGAGGGCGTCGTCCTCGTCTCTCCCGCCGTCTCCAAGGGCGAAAGCCTCCTCATCAGCGCCGCCATAGACGAAGGCCTGCCCGTTATCCATCTGCAGAAAGAACCCATTACCCGCTACTGGAAGCCCGAGCGCCGCCGCTTCGAGGCGTGCGCACGGGGGTGTCTGCTCATCCTTTCCCCTTGGGGCCTGGACGACGAGCTCCCTCCGGTCGCCGAGGCGACGCCATCGGACTTCGCCCGCTTCCATCGCCTCAACGACCTCGCGGAAGAGATATGTGCCACCACGGATGCGGGGATTCTTGGAAGGCCGGAGTGAGACCCCTTCCTGACGGAAGGGGAACGGCGGCGGAGGGAAAAAGAGAGAGCGGGGGGCGAAAGGGGAGGGGGGGACCCCTTCCTGACGGAAGGGGAACGGCGGCGCAAAAAGCGGGGGCATTCCCAAAAAAGGGGAATGCGGAATGCGTTATTCCTTTTTATAGGTGATGGAGTTTTGTTTCATGCGCTGCATCAGACTTTGGATGATGGCCTTTGTCTGCCTTTCCATGGAAGATTCGTCGGGTTCCTGGCCTTTGATGTTGTGCTGCAGCAACGAATCCTTGCGGTAGTCGTAGAAACCTGTCGTCTGGTGACCATCGAACTGCAGGAGATGGTTGCCGCGGATGAGCTGGGGCACATTGAAGTAGTTGAAGGCCCAGGTGTCTGCCGGAGGCGTGTGGAACAGGTCCTTGCCAAAGGCAATATACGGCTGGTCATATCCCAGGTAGTTGAGCAAGGTGGGCATGATATCTATCTGTTGGGCAATGCCATCCACGCAGCCCACCGGCAGTTCGCCCGAGGGGTCGAAGAAGAGGATGGGCACCCGGAAATGTCCCAGCTCCGTCTTGTACTCGGCGTGCGTCGTCTTGCTGCTCGCGTGGTCGGCGCAGAGCACGAAGATGGTGTTGCTGTACCACGGCTGCTGACGTGCCGACTCAAAGAAGCGGCGCAACGAGTAGTCGGTGTATCGGATGCATTTGTGCAGCGCGTGGATCCCTTCGTCCTTGAAGACATCCTTGTATTTCTCGGGGATGGCGAAAGGATGGTGCGAGGAGAGGGTGAAGACGGCCGTCACGAACGGTTCCTGCATCTCCGTCATCTTCGTGCAGAAAAACTGCAGGAACGGCTCGTCCCAGATTCCCCACGTGCCGTCGAACTCCTTCTCGCCGCCGAAGCGCTCATCGGCGTAGAACTCCGTACGGCCGTAGTATTTCCCGAAACCGGCAGAACGGGCGAAGGAGCGGAAACCCATGGAGTTGTTCTCGGCCCCGTGGAAGAAGGCCGACTCATAGCCCCACTGCCCCAGCTCCGTGGCCAGGCTGTTGATCTTGTTGAGCGAGAAGGGCGACAGCACAAAGGGATCATGGATGCGCGGAATGGAGGCCAGCACCGCCGGCATGGCGTCGATGCTTGTCCAGCTGTTGCAGAACGTCTCGCGGTAGGTGAGGCTGTGGGCCAACAGCGAGTCGGCAAAGGGCGTGTAGCCCTGGTAGGTGCCGTTGTCGAGGTAGCGGTTGCGCGAGCCAATGAATTCCTCGGCGAAACTCTCCACAATGAGCACCACCACGTTCTTGCGCCGTTCTATGCGGTCGGGCCGCGGCAGGTGCAGGGGCGAGTAGAGGCTGTCGAGCTCCGCTTGGTCCGCGAAGTATGTGGGCAGATCCACCGTCTTGTGCTTCAGCGTCTTCAGGATATTAAAAGGTGTGTTCAGCACCACGTTGGTCTCTATGGGCTGGTTGGCGTAGCGGAAAGCGTCGTTGGGCGAGATGGGACGTGTGGCCGTGCGGAAGCTGGAACCGCGAGCGCCGCAGACCACCAGGAAGGCGGTGAGCAGCAGGCAGACGACCTGAGTGACCACGTAGCGCCGCACCGGCTGCTGCTCGTAGGCAGCGCTGGCCGGACGATAGCCCTTCACGAGCAGCACCAGCAGCACTGCGGCCAGCAGCACGAAGTACCAGTTGTGGATGAACTCCACCCCAATGATACTACCGAGGTTGCCCTCGTTCTGGAACTCCGCAAAGACATTAGCCGTCACACGCTTCTGGGTGAACGAGAAGTAGGCGCTGTCCATCAGGTTGATGACCACTGCCACGATATTGGGAATCAGGAAAACCCACTTCGTCACCTGACGCAGCACCCTGTTGCCCCGCCCGAAAGGTTGCAGGGCCAGCAGCAGGTAGAGGCAGTTGGTGAAACAGATGGCGGCGGTGTCGAAGAGCAACCCGCCCCGCGACATCTGCCAGAACGAGGCCCACGAGAGCGAGTCGCCCAGCAGCGACCAGTTCTTGGCGATGAACGCCAGTCGGCAGGCCTCATAGCACACGTAGGCCAGCAGGATATTCACAATGACGTGCAGGGGAAGGAGAAAGCGTGAAGAAGTTTTACTCATGACAGTTGTTCGTTTGTTGTTCCGCGGCGGCGGCGGCTCGCCTCTGCGTGGCTGGCTGCGGGTGGGCAGTCCGCTTGTGGCGGTCGGCGACCTCGGTATTGCCCGGCACCACTGTTCGGCAGAAACGTCCCAGCGGACCCGTTGGCCGGGAGGACGAGGGGCGGCGGAAGTGCAATTTGGGTGCAAAGGTAGTTTATTTGTCGCATATATTATTCGGGATGACTTGAAATTTAATCTCTTTTATCCAAACTTTCTTGATATTGCGAAAAAATGACTACCTTTGCGGCCTCGAAAACAAATTCTTTCATGTACCTCATTACATATCCACTGCTTCCCTGCCTCGGCTTCGTGGCCGTCCATTTTCTCCTTATTATATTGTTCTTCCAGCTGGTCCAGCGCCCGTTGTTCATCTGGTACAACCGCACGGTCAACGACGCCGGCACCACCCTTCGTGACCTCTGCGACATCTATCGCCACGGCTTCGGCAGCGACCTGAAGATCGCTTCCTACTCCACCGCCGTGCCGGTGCTCCTGCTCTGGGCCTATGCCCATCTGCCCCTCTTCGCCGTCGGTCGGTGGATAGCCGTCTACGATGTCATCATCGTCCTTCCCCTGGTGCTCCTCTCGGTGGCCGACACGGCACTCTATCGCTCCTGGCAGTTCAAGATAGAGGCTTCCGTGCTCCACTACCTCCGTTCGCTGAAGGGCGCTTTCGCCAGCGTCTCCGTCACCTACATCCTCGTGGCGCTGCTGGCGCTGGGGGCTGTCTATGCCCTCTTGCTCTCCGCCCTGCTCTCCGCCAACGCGGCTTTCGACTTCTCGGTGCCCGCCGGTTTCGCCATGCCCTGGTGGGGTCACCTCGTCGTGGTGCTCTGCAACTTGCTGATAGCGGCCGCTTTCTTCATCATGATCCGAGGCCTCAAGCGTCGTCCCGAGACGCCCGTCGATTCCTACTATAGCCGCAATCAGTTCTTCAACCATTCTGCCGTCAACCCCGTCTACAACTTCATCTACTCCCTCTCCGTGAAGGACGACTACGGCAGTCAGTTCCGGGAGTTCGACCCCGAATGGTGTGCCCAGCGCTTCGCCCCGCTGTTCCCCACCAGCGGCACGCCGCAGCTGCAGCTGCTCACCACCGACCGTCCCAACATCCTCCTCGTCGTCTGGGAGAGCCTCTGCTCGCGCTTCATCGAGTCGCTGGGCGGCAAACCGGGGGTTATGCCGCAGTTCGACCGCCTGGCCCGCGAGGGCGTGTACTTCACCAACTGCCACGCCGCCAGCTTCCGCACCGACCGCGGTCTCGTTGCCATCCTCAGCGGCGTCCTCGGTCAGCCCACCACCAGCGTCATCCTCCATACCGCCAAGCTGCCCCACCTCACGGCGCTGCCTCGCCGGCTGCGCGACGACCTGGGCTACGAGACAATGGCTGTGCACGGGGGACACCTGAACATCTTCCACAAGAGTGACTACTACTGGGCCTCGGGCCACGACACGCTGGTGCAGCAGGACCATTTCCCCGCCGACGCACCTTCCAACAGCTGGGGCGTTCACGACGGATATGTCTTCGATTGGCTCGCAGGGGACATAGAGCAGAAGGCGGCAGAGGGCAAGCGGTGGTTCACCACCTTCCAGACACTCAGCTCCCACGAGCCTTTCACCGTTCCCTACGACCGCATCCAGGATAATATCGTCGACAACTCCTTCGCTTATGTCGACGACGCCTTCGGGCGCTTCATCGACCGCCTGAAGCAGTCGCCCGCGTGGAAGGACCTCCTCGTGGTGGTCACCGGCGACCATGGCGTCAACCTCGAGTTCATCGGCGACAAAGCCAAGAACCCGCATATCCCCTTGTTGCTCTTGGGCGGCGCCGTGAAACAACCGCGCACTATCGACACACTGGTCAACCAGACTGATATCGCTGCCACCCTGCTGGGTCAGATGGGACTGCCCCACGACGAGTTCATCTTCAGTCGCGACGTCACCGCCGACACCTACACCTATCCCTTCGCCTTCCACACCTACAACAATGGTTTCGTGTTCCGCGACGCAACCGGTATGACTCATTTCGACAACACCTCCCAGCAGGTCCTCGAGGGCGACGACCCCCAGCGCATAGAAACCTCCAAGGTCATCCTCCAAACCCTGTATTCTTATCTCGACAAGCTGTAGGCCCGCCCCTTAAGAGGCCTCGTGCTAATCAGAATCAAGACCCACCCCCTATCCCCTCCCGTTAGTGAGGGGGGAGCCTGCGGCGGGAAACAGGGTGCATTCGTACAGCCTGTCGGCTGTTCGGGTTGGCACGGCGTACCCCCTTCCTGTCCATTCGTGTGAAAAAAACTTCTTAATCATTACAAGTCCCTATTCCCGTCTCCCCGCCCCCCCCTTTTCCTTCGTGCTATCCCCCTTTCCTTTCTTCAAAGAGCCTTTTCTGCCGACAAATCCCGCAGATTAATACTTTTTAACAGCCGCGACCATTCTTGCACCCCCCTTTTTTTCTATATTTGCACACTCCTAAGCCCAATTTACCTCCATTTTCGTCATTTTCATCTCGATATTGGAGCATTTTATTGTGCAAAACCGATTAACAACATAATGGTTCAGTCTCTTAATCATCTAAATCTCCTGCGTACTCCCCTTCCCGTCCTCCCCGCATGTGCGCCCCCCAACTGACGACGCCCTATACCTTATTATATATACCCTTTCACCTCCCCTTTCATTCACCT
>JAILFY010000185.1 GCA_024697285.1 Bacteroidaceae bacterium | reverse complement strand
GCCATATTCACGAGCGAAAGGAACGCCCTGAGCCACGCACTGGTCGATAATATTGTTGCTGACCTCAGCCAGACGATAGACGTTAGCCTCGCGGGCACGATAGTCACCACCCTTCACGGTGTCGTAGAACAGACGATAGACGCTGTCGCCGTCGTTCTGGTAGTTCTTGGCTGCATTGATACCGCCCTGTGCGGCGATGGAGTGAGCACGACGGGGGCTGTCCTGGATGCAGAAGTTGAGGACGTTGAAGCCCATCTCGCCCAGCGAGGCAGCGGCGCTGGCACCGGCCAGACCCGTACCCACGACGATGACGTCGAGCTTCAGTTTGTTCTTCGGGTTCACCAGGCGCTGATGTGCCTTGTAGTTGGTCCATTTCTCAGCAACGGGTCCCTCAGGAATCTTGGAATCTATTTTCTTTACTTGTTCAGTTGCCATAATGATTACGGATTAAGAGTTGATAATAGGTTAGCCCCAAATGGCGAACTTGATGACTACCACGGCAAACATCAGGATGACGATGGTGGACCAGATGAAGCCGATGCACTGCCAGCGGTTGTGCCAGATCTTGCCGCTCCAGCCCAGCGTCTGGATAGCGCTCCAGAAGCCGTGGTTGATGTGGAACCAGATGGCACAGAACCAAATCAGATACAGCAGGGAGTAGATGGGAGCACCGGGCTGATCGTGGAATGTCCAGACAATCCATGCGTAGCCGTCGGCGGGACCGGGTACAGCGGCCAAGGCTGCCATGGGATCGCTGAGCTCTGCCCACATCATGTTGTACCAGAAGTGCCAGAGGTGGAGGCACAGGCCCAGGCAGATGATGCAGCCCAGCAGGAACATGTTCTGGCTGTACCACTCCACCTTTTCAGGCTTGTCGGTCACGGCATAGGCATCTGTGCCGCGAGCCTTCTTGTTCTGGATGGTCAGGATGATGGCAAAGACAAAGTGCAGTACCATCAAGGCTGCCAAGCCGAGAGTCGCCACGACAGCGTACCAGTTCGCGCCGAGGAACTCGCAAATCATGTTGTAGCCCTCAGCGCTGAAGAGCGCTACGACGTTCATGCTGGCATGGAACGTCAGGAAGAGAATCAGCGCGAGCCCGGTCACGGACATCACCACTTTTCTTCCGATAGAAGAATCAATTAACCACATAAAAAAGTAATGTTTTAGATATTGGAATGATGAAAAGATGCTGCAAAAGTAGGTTATTTTAGTGAGCCCGCAAAGAAAAACACCTCTTTTTATGGTATAAGGGCGTGAAAAACAGTTATCGCTGCGGGTCGTCGTACTGAATCTGCAATTCTTCGAGGCGACGATGCAGTTGTTCCTGCAATTTTTCCATTCCAGGCTGACCGTAAAGGTTGTGCATCTCGTGGGGGTCGTTCTGTAGGTCGAAGAGCTCCCATGTGTTCACGTCGTGACCATAGAAATGCATGAGCTTGTAGCGGTCGGTGCGGATGCCGTAGTGGCGTCGCACGTTGTGCTCGGCGGGGTACTCGTAGTAGTGGTAGTAGATGGCATCGCGCCAGTTCTTGATGGCCTGCTTGTCGGCGGCGGTGGCAGCCTTGCCCTTCAGCAGTGGCAGCAGTGACACACCCTGTATGTCCTCGGGGATGGGTGCACCGGCGAGGTCGAGGAAGGTGGGTGCATAGTCTATGTTTTGCACCATTTCATCGATGATTCCGCGTCGCTCACAACCTTTCGGCAGACGCATCACGAGCGGTGTGGAGAGACTCTCCTCGTACATGAAACGCTTGTCGAACCAACCGTGTTCACCCATGTAGAACCCTTGGTCGGAGGTATAGACCACGAGCGTGTTGTCCAGCAGCCCCGCCTCCTCCAGATAGTCGAGCAGGCGTCCCACTTCCTGATCTAGTGAGTGTACCACCTTGGCGTAGTCACGCATATAGCGCTGATACTTCCATTCCAGGAGCTCCGCATCGCGACTGCCCTCGACGCAGCTCTGCGCCTGACGCGGCAGGAAGTTGTAGTCCTTGCCCCACTTCTCATAGAACTCGCGTGAGAGGGGTACATAAAAAGCATCATACTGCTCGCGCTCGGCAGGCGACAGGCGCCCGATCATGTTCTGATAGGAATCGGACAGGCGTGTGCGCGGGGTCTCCTTGGGGCTGACGAACATCTTGGTGTCATAGACGATGTCCATGTCCTTGCCAATCTCCATCTCTGTTCTGCCCGCCGCCTCGCGTCCCGCGTAGTCGTCATGGAAGTTGTGGGGTAGGGGAAAGGTGGTGTCCTCGTACAGCCGCAGGTCTTCGAGCGCCGGCAGCCACGCCCTGTGGCAGGCTTTGTGGTGTATGAAGAGGGCGAAGGGGCGAAGACCCTCTCCCCGCTCCCCCGTGAGGGGGAGAGCCTCGCTATCGCTCGAAAGCTGCGCGCCAGCCTCCTCCCCTCCCTTACGGGAAGGGTTGGGGGTGGGTCTTCTATTCTCCATCCATCTGATGGCCTTGTCGGTGATGATTCGTGTGATGTAACCCTGTTCCACAGAACGCGTTCCGTCCATGTGTATGAACATCGGGTTGTAGTAGTCGCCTTGCCCGGGCAGTATGTCCCAGTAATCGAAGCCCGTGGGCTGCGACACGAGATGCCACTTGCCTATCAGGCAGGTCTCATAGCCCGCCTTCTGCAGCAGCTTGGGCATCGTCTGCTGTTTGCCGTCGAAGACTCCGTGTTCATTGTTCGTGAACCCGTTCTTGTGGCTGTGCTTCCCCGTGAGCATGCAGGCTCGGCTGGGGCCGCTGAGCGAGTTGGCGACGAAGCTGTGTGTGAAGCGCACCCCATCCCGCGCTATGCGGTCCAGATTGGGCGTCTCCACG
>JAILFY010000177.1 GCA_024697285.1 Bacteroidaceae bacterium | reverse complement strand
GAAGTTTCTCGTAGATGTTGAGCCAGAGATAGTATTCAGTGTCGGGTGTGAGTGTCTTTGCACTCAGCGCATTACACGCCCAGACTACACCCGCAATAATCATAATTACAATCCTTTTCATGTCGTGAGTTATCTGTTAATTATTTCATTTTGCCTTTTGCCTTTTTGCCTTTTGATTTGCCTTTGGTCTTTGGCCTTTGGTCTTTGGTCTTTGGTCTTCGGCCTTTTGCCTTTTTGCCTTTTGCCTTTCGCCTTTTGCCTTTTGCCTTTCGCCTTTTGCCTTTGGCCTTTTGCCTTTGGCCTTTTTGCCTTCGGCCTTTTTTGCCTTTTTGCCTTTTGCCATTTGCCTTTTCCCTTCCCCTGCCGCCGTTCCCGTGCCGTCAGGCACGGGTCTCTCTCTCCGCGCAGCCCGTCCTCCCCCCCCTCTTAGGGGGAGCTAGAAGGGGGCTCACTTCTTCTTCTTCTTCTTCATCCAGCAATATCCCCTCTGCTGCCAGTCGAAGCATCTGGTGTTGATCATCAACCAGTAGCCCGGTTTCCATCGATACCTCAGTGCTAGTCGCGAGGGCCGGAAGGTGTGGAGGATGGTGCGGAAACGCTGCTGCAAGGCTTGTCGGTCTTCGGGCAGGATCTCTTCTTCGTGTTCCAGATAGAGCCTGTAGCAGGCCAGGAAGGTCACCCATCGGCCGCCCTCCACGCGCCGGAGCAGGTCTCTGGACAGTTCCACCTCGCGCAGCGCCCATTTCAGGCTGAGCTGGGCCTCCATGAAGTCGAAACGACGCAGGTTGAAGCTGATGGTCATCGAGTCGGCGTGCTTCCTATAATAATAGGTACCCGCACACGCGCGAACCTCCCGACTGTGGAGATAGTGGATGCGACTGGTGTTGTCGTCGCTGTAGAGACGGGTGGTGGTGTCGAAGGGGTACTGTCGGTGGAGCTCCGTGCGAGTGACATAGAGTCCGTGCAACTGCCATCCGTCCAGACAGAGCTCAAAGGCTTCCTTGCCGGTGAGCAACGAACCGAGCTCCAACTGTGCGGGAAGTCCGTAGGGCTCCTCACGTCCGTCCTCGTAGTATTGTACGAGTCGGAACACACAACAGTCGGTGAGGGGATAGTTGTTGAAGATGTCCAGGGCTTGCTGCAGTGCATCGGTGGACAACCAGTCGTCGGCATCTACCATACACACAAATGGTGCCGTGACTTCTTGCAGCGCCAGGTTCCTCGCCACGGCCTGACCGCTGTTCTCGGGTGTCTGCAGCACGTGCAGTCGGGGGTCCAGTCGCGCTCGGGTGCGCAGCAGCGACAAGGTGTCGTCGGTGGAACAGTCGTCGACGCACCATATCTCTATGTCTTGCAGGCTTTGCTGGCAGAGGGAGTCCAGACAACGGGGCAGCGTTTGTTCCGCATTGTAGGCGGCAACGAGGATGGCTATTTGTGGCATGGCAGTAGACGTTGGAGTATTTTTTGTATTATTGTGCTCTCGCTACGGAGAATGAGGTAGCTCTGCCTACAGGAAACGGCCAGCAGCATCAGTCCCAACAACCATCGCAACCAACCATGCAAGAACAGGCACGTAAGGAGAGAGGTGCCCACCAAGAGGGCTTGGATCAGGGCCAGCATTGCCGTGGAACGGGTGAGGCTGAACCGATAACGATGCCCGTAGGTGAAACCTATGAGTAGCAAGTCAAAGAGGGCCGAGAGCGAGAGCCCGATGCCGGCGCCTGTGAGGCCCCACAGCAGATAGCTCCCTATAATGAGGCACACCGAGACGATATCATAGATGACTTCCATGAGCAGGAAGAGCTTAGAGTCGCCGCAGGCCAGAGCCGTGTAGCCTATCGGGGTGGTGATGGCACGCAGAAACATGTAGTAGGCCGAACAGATGGCCATGGGCACTGCGGGCAGGAATTTGTCGGTGTAGAGTAGGCGCACTACAAGGGGCATTCCTACCATCATGGCTATCAGCAGGGGAGCTATCAGCAACACGCTGACACGGATCTGCTGGTTGATGGTGGTGTTGCGCAGTTCGCGATGGCGGTTGACACTGCTCAACCGGGGAAAGAAATCGGCCTCGAAGGCGGTGAACACGATGCCGGCGTAGGTGACCATCAGTCCGTAGGCGGCACGGTAGTTGCCGAGGTCTTCCATGGATCCGTAGTTCTTCATCAGCGCTGGCAGAATCATAGCTACGCCCGAACCGGCGATGGCGGCCAGGACATAAGGCATGCCTATCCGCACCATTCCTAGTCCGCGACGAAAGGTGTCGCCCGAGAAGAGGTGCACACGATAGGGAAACAGAGGCTGGGTGAAGAGGAGGTGGATGATGCAGAGGGCGATGGTGGAACAGTTCAGTGCCAACAGTATGCCTCGCAGTCCCAGGCTCCAGAAGAAGGGAACCGTGAAAACCAGGGTGCTTACGGCTCCCAAGGCGGAGATAGTAGCCACGCGACGCAGGCGGCGCACACCTTTCAGGATGGAGATCTCTCCGGCTGTGATGCTGGCGGCAAGCAGCATGGGGGCCAACAGGGCTATAGTCCATACCTGAGGTTCTTCGTCGTGGAAGAAGAGATTGCCCAACAGCGGGGCAAAGGCAATGACTACGAAGGCGGCTGCCAGACCGGTCCACAAGCACCAGGTGCGAATGACTCCTACGAAGGTGGTGATCTCTGGATTCCACGCCCCACTGCCCGCAGCTCCTTCGGCGGGCGTGTCTTTGGATGTGGTGCCTGTTTCTTCAGTGCTCTCTCCCACTCGCTCGGCCAATTCGCGGACGGAGGAGAAGGGGATACCGCAATTAGTCATGCTTCCCACGAACTCAGAAACGCTCTGATAGATGGCTATCAGAGCGAAACCCACCGGGCCCAGAAAGTGCGAAGCCAACTTGTTCCGCACAATGCTCATAAGGATATTCAGGCCCTGGACTCCGCCGAAGATTCCTGTGTATTTTAGCACATGGTCCATGGCAGAATAGGACTGTTTTGGCTCTTTCATGACGTATTTTATGGCACTGAATGCAAATTTTGGGTGCAAATATAATGAAAGATGGGGAGAAAAGTGTACTTTTGCACCATAATTTTAATTAAACATCTTAAAAATGGCTGGATATCTCGTAGAAGATACGCGTAAGGTTACTACGCATCGTCTGTTTGAAATGAAACAAAGTGGCAAGAAAATTGCCATGCTTACGTCTTATGATTTCTCCATGGCTCGCATTGTGGATGGGGCTGGTGTGGATGTGATTCTCGTGGGCGACAGCGCCTCTAACACCATGGCGGGTAATGTCACCACGCTGCCCATCACTCTCGACCAGATGATTTATCATGCTCGCAGCGTCGTTCGTGGCGTCAAGAGGGCACTGGTGGTTTGCGACATGCCTTTCGGCACGTATCAGATAGACCCCCAGGATGCGGTGCGCAATGCAGTGCGAATCATGCAGGAAACGGGCTGCGATGCAGTGAAGATGGAAGGGGGAGTGGAGATTCTGCCGGCCATCAAGCTGATTCTGGACGCCGGTATTCCGGTGTGTGGACACCTGGGACTGACTCCTCAGAGTATCAATAAGTTCGGCACGTATGCAGTGCGCGCCAAGGAGGAGAACGAGGCGGCCAAACTGTGCTCCGATGCAAAGGCTCTGGCCGAGGTGGGATGCTTCGCCATCGTCCTGGAAAAGATTCCGGCCAAACTGGCCGAGAAGGTGACGAAGAGTGTGCCAGTGCCTATCATCGGTATCGGAGCCGGCGGCGCTTGCGACGGTCAGGTGCTGGTGGTGCACGATATGTTAGGTATGAACCAGGGTTTCTCGCCTAAGTTCTTGCGCAGATATGCCAACTTGTTCGAAGTGATGACTGATGCCATCGGACAGTACGTCACCGACGTGAAGGATGGTGACTTCCCCAACGAGAACGAACAGTATTAATCCTCCATCTATTTTCCTTCTAACTTTATTCCTTCTCCACTGCTATGAAACGTCTTCTCTTCTTCGTCCTCTCATTCTGCACGCTGGCTCTCTCCGCGCAGGATGGTTTCGTCCGCTGCAATGGCGGCCAGTTTGTCATCAATGGACAACCATATTATTATATAGGTACAAATGCTTGGTATCTGCCTCAGTTGGCAAGCCAAGGCGTAGGGGGCGACAGCCTTCGTCTGGCACGTGAACTTGATACGCTTTGTAAGCTTGGTGTCAAGAACTTACGTGTCCTCGTGGGAGCCGATGGCCACCCTACGGCTCGCAAGGTGTCTCCTATTCTTCAACCCGAACCAGGAGTTTACAACGACACATTGCTCCTTGGGTTGGACCGCTTGCTGTGTGAACTGGCACGTCGGGACATGAAGGTGGTGCTCTATCTGAACAACTCGTGGTCTTGGAGCGGGGGCTATGCTTCGTATATCCGATGGGCCAACAACGACGCGGCAGAGAAAATGGACTCCATGGAATGGAATGCGTGGTGCCGCCATGCGGCGCACTACGCACAGAATCGTGCCGCACAGGAGCTCTTCCTGAATCACGTGAGGTTCATCGTTTCGCGCACCAATAGTCTCACGGGCCGTCCATATTCCTCCGACCCCACCATCATGGCGTGGCAAATAGGCAACGAGCCTCGTGCGTTCTCCGAGGAGTCCAAGGCGCCCTTTGAGAAGTGGGTGGCTGAGGTGGCTGCGCTCATCAAACAGCTGGATCCTAATCACCTGCTGAGCATCGGCAGCGAGGGCAAGGAGGGGTGCGAACAGGACATCCAACTCTACAATAGGCTCCATGCAAACCCGAATATCGATTACCTGACCATACATATCTGGCCCCAGAACTGGGGCTGGGTAAAGCGCGGCGAGGTGGCAACTAAGAAGCAGAAGGAACTGATGCGACAGCAACTGGAGACGGTGTATCGCCACACCGAGGAGTATATCCGTCTCCACACGGCTCTGGCGCGCGATCTCCATAAACCCCTTGTCATCGAGGAGTTCGGTTATCCCCGGGATGGTGGTCTCTTCTCCCCCAAGAGTTCCACTGTTGCCAAGGATGCCTATTATCGTTTCATCCTCAGCCACGTTGTTGAGAGCCATAAGATTGGCGACGTCCTTTGTGGCGTCAATTTCTGGGGCTGGAATGGAATGGCCCGTACCGACCACACCTGGTGGCAACCCGGTGACCCCTATATGAGTGATCCCGCCCAAGAAGAACAAGGTCTCTATGGCGTCTTCGACTCCGACCGAACCCTTCGTTCCCTCCGCCACTCTTCCCGTTCCCTAAAATAGGGACTGTCGTTTAACCCAAATCGGTCATTAGGATTTATGTCAGGACGGCATATGTTTTTAGTGATTTGCTTGCCGTTCCTCTCGAAGGCGTAGTGGACTACGGCGAGAGTGGACGGTGAGCAAGGCGCAAAAAGAGATGCTGTCATGGC
>JAILFY010000159.1 GCA_024697285.1 Bacteroidaceae bacterium | reverse complement strand
CTCTTTACTCTTCAGAATGTTTTCTACGTACAGCCAAGGGCTACAGATTCCTCACACATCTCTCTGGTTTAGTGACTAGTAACGGTCGTTCCTTAAAGGATAGATACCAATTTGTCCACGATATCACGAGCCACCTCCACTTTGGACTTGAGCGTTCCGGGGAGGACTTCGGTTTCGCTGATTATCGTCACCTTGTTGGTGTCGTGTTGGAAGCCTGCTCCCTCGTCATTCATGGAGTTGAGGACGATGAAGTCCAGATTCTTCTTGTGCAGTTTCTGCTGTGCGTGGGGTATCTCGTCGTTCGTCTCGAGAGCGAATCCCACGAGGCGCTGGTCGGGCCGTTTCATCTGTCCCAGGCTCTGGGCGATGTCTTTGGTGGGTTTCAGTCGCAGCACCAGATCATCGCCCTCGCGTTTTATCTTCTGTCCGGCCACGCTGCTTGGAGTGAAGTCGGCCACGGCTGCACAGAGGATGGCAGCGTCCGAGAGGGGGAAGAGGCGGGTGGCAGCCTCCCACATCTGCTGGGCACTCTGCACGGAGGTGGTGTGGATGCCCGCCATAGACGTGGAGCGCTGAATGGGACCGCACACCAGTTCCACCTGAGCACCACGACGGGCGCATTCCTCGGCCAGAGCGAGACCCATCTTACCACTGGAGTAGTTGCCAATGAAGCGAACGGGGTCGATGCGCTCGTGGGTGGGACCGGCCGTGAGGAGGATGCGTTTGCCAAGAAGACTCTGGTCGGCGGGGAGGGCGGCAGGGGAGGTAGAAGGGTACTCCTGCTGCTGGGCAGCCGCAGATGACCTGTTGGCCAAAGCTGCGAGCACGATCTCGGCAATGCGTTCCGGTTCTTCCATGCGGCCCTTGCCTTCGAGGTGGCTGGCCAGTTCGCCGCTGGTGGGCTCGATGACACTTACGCCGCGCTGACGAAGGAGAGAGAGATTGGCCTGCGTGGCTGCATGAGCCCACATGTCCAGATCCATAGCAGGAGCCACAAAGACGGGAGCCTTCATAGATAAATAGGTGGTAAGTAGCATGTTATCGGCGATGCCATGAGCCATCTTGGCCAACGTGTTGGCGGAGGCCGGGGCGATGACCATGGCATCTGCCCAGAGGCCCAGGGTGACGTGGCTGTGCCAGGTGCCGTCGCGCTGCGAGAAGAACTCACTGACGACAGGCTTGGAGGTGAGGGCCGACAGGGTGATGGGAGTGATAAACTCCTTGCCGGCAGGGGTGATGACGACCTGTACTTCGTGGCCTTGTTTTATGAACTGGCGGATGAGCGTACAGGACTTGTAGGCTGCTATACTACCTGTGATGCCGAGAACGATGTTCATGGGTGTGAGAGGGGGGGAGAGAGGGGATTATTTGTTCTTCGAGCGAAGCGCCAGTTCCGTGAGTACCTGCTTGGTATTCAGGGAGAAATCGCCTTGCTGAATCCAACTGTAGTAACCGGGGTCTCGGCGCAGGACGTCGGCAACGGGCATGCCTTTGTACTTACCGAAGTTGAAGACTTCCACGTTGTTATCGTCGTAGACGATGCGCCCGGCATAATCGACGTTGCGATTCCTGCGGGAATATTCTGTGAGGAAATCGATGTCGTTCTGCAGCACGTCGGGGTAGTGGTCCAGCTGTGCGCAGAGTACCTCGTAGGTGGCCTCCGTGTCGGCCAGCGCGGAGTGGGCCTGCTCCAGATCCTTGTCGCAATAGAACTTATAGGCGGCTATCAGGGTACGACGTTCCAGCTTGTGGTAGATGTTCTGGACATCGACACAGCGGGTGGCGCTCAAATCAACGTTGATGCCTACGCGCAAGAACTCTTCCACCAACAGGGGAATATCAAAGTGGTTGGAGTTGAAACCACCGAGGTCGCAGCCCTGGATGAAGGTCTTGACATCCTCGGCAACGTCCTTGAAGGTGGGACAGTCGGCCACGTCCTTGTCATAGATTCCGTGGACGGCAGAGGCTTGTTCGGGGATGTGGATAGTGGGGTTCAGACGCATGACCTTGGACTCGCGGTTGCCGTTGGGCAAGATCTTCAGGAGACAGATTTCTACGATGCGGTCTTTGACAACGTCTATTCCGGTTGTCTCGAGGTCAAAAAATACAATGGGCTTATCTAATTTGAGTTGCATAATTTAGAATGATGATATTATATTATATAAAAGGTGTTCTGGAGTTGTTATCGTTTGTTGCGGCAGAGCCACACATCCCCGACGAGGAGCCATGGAGCCTCTGAAGGGGCAATGGCCAGAGCGGGAATGCATGGCCCTACTGAGGGGGGGGGAGAGAAGGAGCGGGGACGCGGCCCTGGAGCGGGCTCGCAAGTGCTGTATGCTGCGGACGTCCCTGCGGAGAACGGGCGTACAATCAGTCGTTGAGCATCATCGGCATGAGGAGCATGAGAATCTCTTCGTTTTCTTTCTGCTCTGCGGGGATGATGAGACCGGCGCGACCGGGGTCGGCCAACTGAATCATGACCTCTGTGCTGTCGATATTACCAAGGATGTCGAGCAACAAGGTGCCCTTGAAGCCGATGTTCATGTTCGGAGAGCTGTACTCACAGGCCAGCGACTCCTCGGCGGAAGTGGCATAACTCATGTCGCGACCGCTGACTATAAGTTTGTCGGTGCTGAAGGCCATCTTCACCTGGGCAGTGCTCTGGTCGCAGAAGACGAGCACGCGCTTCAGCGCAGATACCAAACTGGCACGGTCGATGCGTGCTTGGTAAGGGTTGTTCTTGGGGATAACGCTGTTGTAGTTCGGGTAGCGGCCGTCGATGAGGAGGCAGGTAAGGGTGAAATCGGAGGATTTCAGCACGGCCTGCTTGTCGTTGAAGGTGAGCTGCACCGCAGCGTCGCTCTTGGAGAGGATGCCTTTCAGGATGGTGGCCGGTTTCTTGGGAAGGATGAAGCCTACCTGATTCTCGCTGTGGATGGTGAAATCTTTCTTGCGAACGAGCTTGCGGCCGTCGGTGCCCACGAATACCAGGTTCTCGGGAGTGAAGTCGAAATAGATACCGGTCATCACAGGGCGAATTTCGTCGTCGGCAGTGGCAAAGAGACTCTGATTGATGCCGGCAAGAAGGATGTCCTGACGAATTTCGAAGCTGTTGGACTCACCATCCATGGAGTGCGGAGCGGGATATTCGTCGGCACGCTCGCCCATGATCTTGAAGGAACCATTCTGGTATTCGCCTTTGACCTCCATCGTGTCGAAGTCTACTTTCAGGGTGATGGGCTGGTCTGGTATTTCCTTCAGGGAGTCTTGTATGGTCTTGGCTTTAATGCAGAAACGGGCATCCTCACTGCTCTGTATCAACTCCAGGCTGGTGACTAAGGTCGTTTCGCTATCGGAAGCGGTGATGGACATCTTACTGTCCTGGATCTCGAAAAGGAAGCAATCCAGAATGGGAAACGAATTCTTGCTGTTGAGCACACGGTTGATGGAAGTGAGTCGGCTGAAGAGGGCTGCACTGGAGACTTTGAATTTCATGTGTTATATATTTTAGAGTTGTTTTCGCTGTTTCTAGCTCTTGGCTGGTTTCAAAAACCGAGCAAAGATAATGTTTTTTGCCCGAGCGGACAAAATTTTCCTCTTAAAATTAGCTAAACTGACAAGAAAGCATTACATTTGCATCGCTTTTAAACACAAATGGTATTTATTAACCTCCAAAAAGAATAATAAAAATGGATATTTCCGGAAAAATCATCGCGGTTCTGCCTGAGCGTGGTGGCGTCTCCCAGCGCACAGGCACTGAGTGGAAAGTGGCAACGTATGTTATTGAGACAATAGAGCAATATCCTCGCAAGTGCGCCTTCGAGGTCTTTGGTGCTGAGCGTATTCAGCAGATGAATATTCAGGCGGGGCAGATGCTTACCGTAAGTTTCGACATCGATGCCCACGACTATCAGGGCCGTTGGTACAATACGATTCGTGCGTGGCGTGTGCTTCCCTTCGACCCCAACGCCGCTCCCGCAGCACCTGCCGCCAGCGCCGTTCCCGGCGTGGCCTCTCAGCCCGATGCTCCCTTCCCCGCATCGTCTGCAGCTCCCGCACCCGCTCCCTCCCTCGGCGA
Organism: Bacteroidaceae bacterium; assembly: GCA_024697285.1. GTDB lineage: Bacteria > Bacteroidota > Bacteroidia > Bacteroidales > Bacteroidaceae > Physcousia. Next base: position 489 of record JAILFY010000159.1, on the reverse strand, counting down.
CGGCACCGACGAGCTCCCCTTCTGATTCCCAGCCGACCGCTGGCCATCAACGAGGTAGGCTACTCCAAACGCTCTTCAGAGCTATCGACAATTGCGAGAACCCTCTTACTCACAATTAAACAAAGTAGTAAATTACAATAGTCCAAAGTACTAAGTCGCAAAAGTTTACAGGCAGGGGTTCGTGTTAAACACGGACCCCTGCCTGTTGATTTATAAGGAGAAGATGTAATTCTGAACGCTGTGAAGTCAGCCAGGAAATAACCGAGTGTTGTTTCCAAGCTGACTTCACAGCACTCAGAGAGAGCAAAGCCCCCCTCGCCCTTCGAAGAGGGGAGGGGGGTAAGGCCGGCAACTCTCTACGTTAAGCGCGTAGAGGTGGGCAGGGTGAGGGTCTGTATTTGGGATCCCTATATACGGACTCCTTATTACTTATTCGGATCCTCGCACAACTCTGTGAGCACACCCACTGTGGACTTCGGGTGGAGGAAG
>JAILFY010000116.1 GCA_024697285.1 Bacteroidaceae bacterium | reverse complement strand
GATGGCGCCGCCCTTGGTGGTGGAGCCGCAGGTGAAGATGCTCATGTAGGCGTTGCAGGTGAAGTCGGCCGAGCCGCCGATGCCGTTCATCATCTTCGTGCCGCAGATCTTGGTGCTGTTCACGTGGCCGTAGATGTCTGCCTCGATGGCGGTGTTCAAGGAGCATACGCCGATGCGGGCGATGACCTCGGGGTTGTTGCTGATTTCAGAGGGACGCAGCACGAGCTTGTCCTTGAAGAAGTCGATGTCATCGTAGATGCCTGTGAGGCACTCGTTGGTGACGGTCAGCGAGCAGGCGCTGGCGCTGAGCACGCGACCTTCGCGCATGAGCTGGATGGGCGCATCCTGCAGCACCTCGGTGTAGATGTTGAAGTTGGGCACTTCGGTGCTGTGGCCGAGAGCCCCCAGCACGGCGTTGGCGCCGCTGCCCACGCCGCTCTGCAGGTTTAGGAAGGTGGGAGGTATCTTGCCGTCGCGCATGTTCTGCACGAGGAAGTCGGCCACATTCTGACCTATCTTGGTGGTGATGGAATCGGGATCCTTGAAGGAACGGGCCTCGTCGGGTATGTTGCACTCGATGATGCCCATGATGCGGTCGGCATCTACTTCCACGTAGGGCTTACCGATGCGGTCGTTGGGCTTCGTGATGTTGATGGGTGTGCGATAGGGGTGATACTCGACCTCATAGACGTCGTGCAGACCCTTGCTCTTCGGGCTGTGGAAGGCGTTGAGCTCCACGAAGATGCCCTTCTTGGCCATGCGGCACACGGTGGGGCTGATGCCGCCGGCGGCGGTGAGGAAGATGTGTGCCTTGGAGCCGTGAATCTCCACGTCGCAAGCCTCGATGATTCCCCAGTCCGGGCAGGGCAGGTAGCCCTGGCGCATCTGGGTGGCCATGTTGCTCAGGTTGAGGTCGGTGTAGCTGATCTCGTTGAGGTTGACGTGCTTGCGGAAGTCGGGGTTGGTGGTGTAGGGGGCGCGCAGACCTATGGCCTGCTCGTTGGCCAGCATACCGTCGCAGCTCTGTCCCGTGGAGGCGCCCGTCAGGATGTTCACCTTGAAGGGGCGGCCGGCTTCGTGCTCGGCGTGAGCCTTCTTAGCCACCTCTGCGGTGACGCTCTTAGGCACGCCGGCAGGTGTGAAGCCCGAGAGGCCCAGCGTGTGGCCGTTCTCAATCATTGCTGCGGCTTCAGCAGCTTGAATACGTTTGATTTCCATTACTGTCTGTTCTCGAAGAAGCAACCCCGCAATCGAAACTGCGGGGCTGCATATACAGGTTTGTAGAAGTGTTAGAGCTGGGGACCAGCAGCCACGAGAGCCTTGCCGGCTTCGTTGGTGGTGTACTTACCGAAGTTCTTGATGAAGCGTGCGGCGAGATCCTTGGCCTTCTCTTCCCAGATGCTTGCCTCTGCGTAGGTGTCGCGAGGATCGAGGATGGCGGGATTCACGTTGGGCAACTCTGTGGGCACCTCGAAGTCGAAGAAAGGAATCTTCTTGGTGGGAGCCTTCAGGATGCTGCCATCGAGGATAGCGTCGATGATACCGCGTGTGTCGGGGATGCTGATGCGCTTGCCAGTGCCGTTCCAGCCGGTGTTGACCAGATAAGCCTTGGCACCGCTCTTCTCCATCTTCTTCACGAGCTCCTCGGCGTACTTCGTGGGATGCAGCTCCAGGAATGCCTGGCCGAAGCAAGCGCTGAAGGTGGGCGTGGGCTCTGTGATGCCGCGCTCTGTGCCGGCGAGCTTAGCGGTGAAGCCGCTGAGGAAGTAGTACTTCGTCTGCTCGGGGGTGAGGATGCTCACGGGAGGCAGCACGCCGAAAGCGTCGGCGCTGAGGAAGATAACGTTCTTGGCCTCGGGACCTGCACTCTTGCCGTTCACCTTCTTCACGATCTTCTCGATGTGCTCGATAGGATAGCTGACGCGAGTGTTCTCGGTGACGCTCTTGTCGGCGAAGTCAATCTTGCCATTCTCGTCTACGGTAACGTTCTCGAGGAGAGCGTCGCGGCGGATAGCGTTGTAGATGTCAGGTTCGTTCTCCTTGCTCAGGTTGATCACCTTAGCATAGCAGCCACCTTCGAGGTTGAAGACACCTTCGTCGTCCCATCCGTGCTCGTCGTCGCCAATGAGCAGACGCTTCGGGTCGGTGCTGAGGGTGGTCTTACCTGTACCGGAGAGGCCGAAGAAGATAGCGGTGTTCTTGCCTTCCATGTCGGTGTTAGCGGAGCAGTGCATAGAAGCGATGCCCTGCAGGGGGAGGTAGTAGTTCTGCATGGAGAACATACCCTTCTTCATCTCACCACCGTACCAGGTGTTGATGATGCACTGTTCGCGAGTGGTAGTGTTGAAGGCTACGCAAGTCTCGCTATTGAGGCCGAGCTCCTTGTAGTTCTCCACCTTAGCCTTGCTGGCGTTGTAGATGACAAAGTTGGGTTCGAAGGTCTCCAGTTCCTTCTCGGTGGGCTGGATGAACATGTTCTTGATGAAGTGAGCCTGCCATGCTACTTCGAGGATGAAGCGCACTGCCAGGTGAGTAGCTTCGTTGGCACCGCAGTAAGCGTCTACGACATACAGCTTCTTGCCAGAGAGTTCCTTGATAGCGATATCCTTCACCTTGGCCCAGATGTCCTCTGTCATGGGGTGGTTATCGTTCCTGTAGGCCTCGGAAGTCCACCACACTTTGTCGTGGCTCTGTGCATCGTCAACGATGTATTTATCTTTAGGAGAACGGCCAGTGAAGATACCAGTCATAACGTTAACGGCTCCGAGCTCGGTCTTCTGACCAACCTCATAGCCTTCCAGACCGGCCTTGGTCTCCTCCTCATAGAGGAATTCGTACGAAGGGTTGTAGGCAATCACGGTGCTACCCTTGATGCCATACTTCTCTAAAATAGAAGCATCAAATTTTGCCATTGTTTGTTGTATTTAAAAGGGGTTAAACGTTGTAGTATTCAGATTTGTGCCTTATAAGCGCCACAAAAGTACAGCTTTCCTCCGAGAAAAAAAAACAACATGCCAAAAAACTTCACCTCACAGCGTGTTTTTTAAGTCATTAAAACATTTTTGCAAGGCAGATTTGTCAAAAACAACCCATAAAGGAGCTCTTATCCTATTATTTTTAAGGAAGAAAGGTGGAAAGTCAACGCTTCACCACCTTATATTCTCGCTTGCCATCCTTCACCACATATATGCCGGGCCTCAAGGCAGAGAGATTCACGGTGGCTGTACCCCGTTCTGCAGGAATTGTTCGCAGAAGTTTTCCCGAGAGGTCATAGATGGCCACAGGCCCGGTGCCGTCGCAGACGGTGAGTGCCTGCACCTCCGTGGGCACATCCTCTAAGGTGATTCTCTCTATCTCCGAAAACGGGAACTCCACCGTCAGTGCCTCACTGGTCACCTTGAGGACTTCTGGACTGCCAAAGGTCACGGATGGCTTGTCCGAGAATGCAAAACGGACAATACCATTCGTGGTCGTGTGGATATTCAAGGTCTGCTGAGCGTGCAGCGAGAGGCCGCTCAGCAGACAACATAGCATCAGGAAGCAACGTTTTACCATAGTTCTGTGGAATTGGGATGAGTCTTCATACGGTTGAGCAATCGGGGTGCCACCCCAATATCAGTACTTCTGCGGACGAAGGCGGGCGGCGAGTAGGGCTTCAGGTCGGCACGCAGATAAGGCGCTGCTGCTCCGGGACTTACGATACGTGCATCGATAGTCTGGACGATGGTTCGTTGGTCTGGAATCTCCAGCACACCATCCACGTCCTCTATGCCCCACGGATTACGCATGGCAAAGATGGAACTTTCGTTGTTCGAGAGCATATAGGTGAAAGCATGTCCCGTCACGCTCTTCAGTTTGCCACATTGCAGGTCTCCCACATTGAATCCTCCCACGCAAATCATCCCTTCGGAGAGACAATATTCTATAGCCAACTTCAATTCAGAGGTGTAAAGAGAGTTGGGCGAGAAAGCAAAACTCTCGCCATTGCCGGTGAAGAGGGGCGAGACGTGTTCCGTACCTATTCCCTCCACGCTGCTCACCTCGTAGCAGGTCTGCCATTTCATGATTGCCTTTTCCAACACTGTAGCCCAGGTGATGGCATTGTTCTTGCCTGTAACCTGACCAATGGTTCCGCTGTTGTCGCAGAGGAACTTATTGGTGACGCAGACGCTGACGGGCTCGCCCTGTGGGTCGTACATTGCTATGGTGTAAGTGTTATCGCCGTTGTCGGTGATAATGTGTTTGATGAAATCAGGATAGAGATATGCCATGGATGCCAGTACGGCCATTGCGCAACAGTCTCCGATGGCGTGCTGATTGACGTCGGCAGGAACAGGATCATCATAGGGGTAGAGTTTCACGGTTTTCCGTACCCACCGAGTCAGTCCAGCCACCATTTCTGGCTCGTTGTTGGGATTCTGTAGCCAGGCTCGGTCCTCGTCAGTGGTAACGTGGCGGTTCTCGAAGTGCTGGCCCATGGGCGTCAGCGCAGACTTCGTCTTTCCTGTGGCATAACGCATAATGACATCGATGTCAGAGGACTCGTTGTGCGATGGCGGGTCCAGCTCCATGATGGCGTTCTCGGCCTCATCTCTTGAGCGGTAGAAATAGCGGTAGGTCTCTCCCTCGCGAAGCACCAGCAAGTCACTGGTCTGCCGGGCAATCACCCATCGGAGAACATCCGTCCGGGAAGTTACATTCGTGGCGATGAAGTAGTTACTCCTCTCGTTGTAGCGAATGGAGTAGTTCTTGGGCTCGTCGCTATTGCCTCCCCACTGCATCTCTTTTCCGGCAAAAGCCATGTATTCCTTGCCGTCGAAATGAATCACATTGCTTCCGTTCTTCCAGAAACCCAGATACCAGGTGCCGAAGATGTAGCAGTCCTCTTCTGGTACTGTGCTGACGTAATCCACGTCCTCCGAAGCGAAGATGGCGAGGGTGCCGTCCTTCTGATGGACAACGATGCCTTGCGCCTGAAGGTTTGCTGCCAGCGACAGCAGAAAGAGTAGCAACAGAGATAGTTTCCGGAACATAATTTGCTTTTT